>CAYVAN010000279.1:0-4858 GCA_964449225.1 uncultured Rhodopirellula sp. | reverse complement strand
TTCCGGCGGGTGCCCAGATCAACACCAGAGTTGTCGTCGGAGATTTTGCTTCGCTTGGCAGCGTTAGTGAGCCGGGTGGGACAATCGGCCTTGGGGGTGAAGGGCTCGTCATCATGGACGGCGCAGAAACGTTCTTTGATGGGTTCGGGCCGTCTGGAGATGGCGAAATATCATTCTTTGGAGTCGCACTTCACGAAATCGGTCACTCGATCGGATTGGGGCACGCATTCGAGTTGGCACCGTCGACGACGATGGGGACAAATTTGTATTTCGGTCTGGAGTTTGAGTCGGAGACTAATTTCCCAGGTCGCGAGGATCGCATTCACGCAAATGCGATTCACCGGCCTGACAATTACGATGTCGACCTGTACCGATTTAACGTACCAGTTGGGGTACGCGGGACGATTGATGCGGAAGCTTTTGCGCAGCGATCCTTCGGCGGCAGCCTTCTTGATTCACACTTAGCGTTGTTCCGTCAGGAAAGTGATGGGACTGTAACACGAATCGCTGCGAACAACGATTCATTTGGCAATGATGCTGCGCTTCGTTTGGAAATTGGTTCGGGTGATTATCTGATTGGTGTCACGGCAAATGGCAATAACGGATACGATCCGCTGCTACCCGAAAGCGGTGGGGGCGGGGACACGGAGGGCAGCTATCAGTTGCGGGTAACGTTCCGCGAAACTGAAACATCGACCATTCGTGATGCGTCGGGAACCGCTTTTGATGGTGATGCCGATGGCATTCCCGGTGGTGCATTCAATTACTTCTTCCGAGCATCCTCTGAACTGGACACGTTGTATGTGGATGCATCAGCGTCCGGCGGTGGCGATGGTGCGGCTGCAACTCCGTTCGCCCAAATTGATGACGCACTCAATGCAGCATCGCCTGGGCAAACCGTACGTATTGTTGGAAACGCAGGAGCCGACGGTCAAATTGGTTTGGCTGCCGATGGGTTCAGTCAAGCAGCAGACAATTTCGCGTATGAAATTGGTCGTATCGATTCGATCAATCAGACGCTCGATGATGGCCGTGACCTCTTGGTTCCCAAAGATGTGAATGTGGTCATTGATGCTGGTGCAATTCTAAAGCTAGCCAATAGCCGGATTTCAGTCGGTAGTGTCCCCGGAGGCATTGATGCATCGGGTGGATCGCTACAGTTGCTTGGTGTGCCCCACTTGCCGGTTTTTATTACCAGCCACAATGATGAAAATTTGGGGTTGGAAAACAGTGGTCTTGGGGATTCGCCATCGCCGGGCGATTTCGGTGGAATCGATATTCGCGGGTCGATCGATCAGGCCGAGGGTCGTTTTAACGCTGAAAACGAAGGGTTATTCCTCAACAACATTTTCCAAACCGATATCCGCTATGGCGGGGCGGTAGTTCCTGTTAACGGACAATTGGTTCCGATTGATCCAATTCGATTGGATGCTGCACGGCCCACGTTGATTGGGAATCGCATCCGTGATAACGCTGGTGCAGCAGTTTCTGCTGATCCAGCTAGCTTCGAGGAAACCCGGTTCACTGATCTGCGTTTCCAGCGGGACAGCCTGTTCATTCCTGATTACGATCGAGTTGGTCCTATCATTTATGGTCAGCAGATGACCAACAACTCAGTGAACGGCCTGCTTGTCAGAGTGGACACCGCAGCGGGTAGCTCATTAGAAGAATTAACCGTATCGGCCCGGTTTGACGATACAGAGGTGGTTCATGTCCTGGGTGACAATCTGATCATTCGTGGAAACCCAACTGGGGAACTTCTACAGGTCCAGGCTACTCCGCCCACATTGACAACCTTGGCTCCGGTCTCCACGTCCGAAGGAGCTGGTTTGGTCGCGGGAAGCTATAGTTATCAGTTGACATTCGTTGACGCCAACGGATTTGAATCACTGCTCTCTGATCCGACTTCGCCGATTACCGTCGCCGATGGACAATCGATTCGCTTGGGTAACTTGCCGGTCGCCAATGGTGACTTCCTGTCGCGTCGTTTGTACCGCACCAACCCAGACGGTAGCGTCGGTTTGGTGGGTGAACTGGATCGCAGCGATACAGTCTTTGAGGATTCATCGACACAGGTTGGGGTTGCACCGCTAGTTCAAAACAGCACCGCGGTCCGTTCACGATTAGACGCACGATTGCAGATCGATCCCGGCGTGATCATCAAGAGTGATGACGTTCGAATCGAATTGGGTTTCGGTGCTGACTTGATTGCCGAGGGGACTGATGTTCGGCCGGTTGTCTTTACCTCTCGATCAGATGACCGTTACGGAGCCGGAGGAACGTTTGACACCACCGGTAACGGCCTAACGTCCGGTGCGCATGGTGATTGGGCCGGTATCTACGCGAGGCCCGATGCGTCGCTTTCGATTGATCACGCCGTGATCGCACATGCCGGTGGGTCATCATCGGTGGAACAAACGACCGCTAGTTTCAATCCAATTGATATTCGGCAAGCCGACGCAAGAATCGCTCATACCTTGTTTGAATCGAACATGGGGGGCATCGCAGAGAACGAAGACGATCCAGGTCGTCGCACTCGATTGGAAAATGGTGCCGCAGTTATCTACGTGGCTGGCGCCCAGCCGGTGATCGTTGAGAACACCTTTGTTAACACCGTTAGCACCAACGGCGAAAGTACTGCGGCGATCGACATCAATGCCAATGCTTTGCTGGACACAACTCTTAACGATCCAGGTCGCCAAACCGGAAACTTGGATCCCGTTAGCCATCCGAACAATGTCGGCCCGTTAATCCGTGGCAATCGATTAGAAGCGGGCGTTAATTACACCGCCGGTGTTCACATTCGCGGTGAAATACTAGCCGGTGCAGCGATTTTCGATGACACGGACATCGTCCATGTTGTCGGCGGATCGATCACCGACTCAAATTTCCATACCTCCGGTGGACTGCAACTTCGTTCGCGTGGAGACGAGTCTCTGGTGGTGAAGTTTGATGGGACAGACGTTGGATTGGAAGCCACCGGCGTGCCTCTTGAAATTGAAGATCGTATCGGTGGCACATTGCAGATCCTTGGCCAACCTGGTTTCCCCGTCGTGTTGACCTCGATCAGCGACAACACGGTTGGTGCTGGACTGACACCTGATGGTCTGCCGCTTAATACGACAGGAGGATCGGGCACACCTATTCCGGGTGCTTTCACGGGCGTAACGATCACGTCTTTTTCCAACGATCGTAATGTCGCAAGTATCGTTGAAAATGAATCGGGCCTGGGTCCACAGGGCGATGTTAATGCAACGATTGGTGGTGCAGAGGCACTGGGGCAATTGGCGACTGACGAAAAATCAAGCGACGAAAACCTGCGACTTGGTTTTGTGGTGGATGGAGCGATCGAATTCCCCGGCGACCAAGACTTGTACTCCTTTCAAGGCACAGCGGGAACTTTGGTTTGGCTGGACATTGACCGCACCGATCAAACGCTTGATAGCGTGATCGAGATTATCGACAGCTCGGGAAATGTTCTGGCGTCTAGCGATAACAGTACCGAAGAAATCGTCAATGGCGAGATCGCAATCCCTGGGTCCGCAGGCGGTTTGACGCTGTTTCAAGATCCACTCGCTCTTCGAAATAGCAACGAAGAGGCAACTTACCTCGACCTCTACACACTGAACCCGCTTGACGCGGGACTGCGGCTGACACTTCCTGGTTCGACCGGCAGTTTGAACGAGTACTTCGTACGTGTCTCGGGTGCAAATCAAAGTTACGGTGCTTACGAACTACAGGTTCGACTGCGTGAATTAGATGAATTTGCTGGTTCAACAGTGCGTTACGCCGACATTCGTTACGCAGCCAACGGAATATCGATAGAAGGCGGACCAACCCATTCACCACTGATTGGTGAAATCCGCGATGATGGACAACTGGATTCCGTGAACGTTGGAACTCTAGCCAACACGGATCGCGGCGCGATCAGCATTGCTGGTGTTTTAGACGGTGCGGAAAGTGAGCGAACTTATCAGTTCAATGTAAGCCGAATTGGACTCCAAACAGGGACATCCACCGCTGCGGGCGCTAATGAATCATCCACATTCATCGCCGTGACGTTGGACATTGATTACGCCGACGGATTGGGTCGGCCCGACACGTCATTATTGCTTTATCGTGTCGAAGACGGCCAACGAACGCTAATTGCGGTCGCAAGTGACAGTAACATCGCGGCCGATCGCCGCGATCCGACTGAAGCCGGCAGTGACTTGGACGATTTGTCACGCGGTAGCGCTGGCAGCCGAGACGCGTTCCTTGGATCGATGGAATTGCGTGAAGGCAACTACGAAGTGGTCGTTACCGGCAACGCACAGATCCCAACCCAGCTACTGCAAAGCTTGGAACCAACGGCTTCCAACCCAAACATACGCCTGGAACCGCTCGGGAATGTCATCCGCATCGCTGAAGACCGGTTTGACGGTCCTGGCGGAAACAATGATGATCTTCCTCGGAGCACTACCGATACGGAAAACGCCTTCGGAAATACACCTGTTCAAGTGGTGTTGCAAGGCGAAGACAATGCGATCCCATTTTCGCTTGGGGATGTGACCCTATTTGTCGCGGAATCGGGTCTTCCAAGTAACTCAGCAAGAGTTGGATCGATTGATGCGCAGGTCGGTGTCCGCGATGCCTTGTACACCACCAATCAGAATCCATTGGCTGACATCGTGCAGAGTCCCGACGGATTTGTGTATGCGTCATCCGCAGGATCGACTGGCAATAGCACGGTCGTCAACGATGCAAATGCAGCGAATTTTTTCCGTGTTAACGAAAACACCCAACAACTCGATAATGTCGGCTCCACTGGTTTGCAGACATTCGAAGCGTTTGTCAACGACGGCGGTAACCTGGTCGT
>CAYVAN010000278.1:0-4872 GCA_964449225.1 uncultured Rhodopirellula sp. | reverse complement strand
CAAGGGAAGGACTCAGTTACATTTGCGTGTTGAACCTACCCGTTTTGTCCACCCTATTTATCCACCCTGGACGCAAATCCCTTGAAAGCCAAAATTGTTTTGTTGCCCGGCGATGGCATCGGTCCTGAAATTGTTGCTCAAGCTCGGCGTGTCCTTGAAGCCGTTGCCAGCCGCTTCCAACACGAATTCGAATTTTCTTCTCACTTAATCGGTGGCATTGCCATCGACACTTGTGGAGATCCACTCCCCGACGAAACGGTGGCCGCTTGCAAGGAATCCGCCGCGATCTTGTTAGGGGCTGTTGGCGGTCCCAAATGGGATGATCCGTCGGCTAAAACGCGGCCCGAAGCCGGGCTGCTAAAGATCCGCAAAGAACTTGGACTGTTTGCGAATCTTCGTCCGATTCGATTGTATGACCAGCTAATCGACGCGTCGCCGTTGAAGCGAGAGATCATTGAAGGCACCGACATTCTTTTCTTTAGAGAATTGACCGGCGGTATCTATTTCGGCGAATCAGGCCGTGATGGTAGCGGTGATGCTGAATCGGCATATCAAAAAATGGTCTACAGCGTTGCCGAGGTTCAGCGAATCGTGCGTCTGGCCGCCAAGGCAGCTCGAAATCGGGGAAACCGATTGACCAGCGTGGACAAGGCCAATGTTTTAGAACCTAGCCGTTTATGGAGATCGGTTGCCGCAAATGTGATGGCCGAGGAATTTCCTGATGTTGAGTACGACGTGGTACTGGTCGATTCGATGGCGATGCATTTGATCAATCGGCCCAAAGACTTTGACGTTATCGTCACTGGGAATATGTTCGGTGATATTTTGACCGACGAAGCATCCATGTTGCCCGGTTCGTTGGGGATGCTGCCAAGTGCATCGCTCGGCGATGAAGGCCCGGGCTTGTACGAACCGATCCATGGCTCGGCCCCTGATATCGCCGGTAAGGGAATTGCAAATCCGCTGGCAACAACCTTGGCGTCGGCAATGTTGCTTCGTCATTCGTTGGGCCTAAACCAAGAAGCCGAGCTTATTGAAACAGCCGTGGAATCAGTCTTGGCCGAAGGTCACCGAACGGCTGACTTGGCTCGCGGCGGGCCATCGATCGGCACCGAAGCGATGGGTGATGCCGTGATCAAGCACTTGGCCAGCTAGGAATATCAGTTTGTTCATTCAGCCGCTGATTGGATTAGCTCAAATTGTTTGGGCGGACCCGCGAACCTACATTTTGTTGGCGGTAATCCTGGGTGCGCTTGGTATTGCTCAGATTACCGGAATCGTGCTGGCACGACGCGAAAAGGTCGGCGTCGATTCAGCACTGGTGCGACGGTACAACCACAAACTGCGTGTTTGGTGGTTGATGATTGTAATTTTTGCGCTGGCGTTTTTTCTTCATCGCATCGGAATGGTGATGCTCTTTGGATTCGTGTCGTTTTGGGCGCTGCGCGAATTTATCACCATGACGCCTACTCGACGTGGCGATCACCGAACCCTGTTCTGGGTGTTCTTTATCTTCACGCCGTTGCAATACCTGCTGATCGCACTAGGAAGTGACCCGCCATCACGTTTAGGTGGCAGTAGTGGCGTTGATTACTACGATTACTACAGCATCATGATTCCGGTTTACGCCAGTTTGTTCATTCCAGCGCGCGCCGCGTTCGCCGGTGACTACAAACGTTTTTTGGAACGCAGTGCCAAGATCCAAGCTGGTCTTTTGATCTGTGTCTACTCTCTCAGCTATGCACCGGCAATTTTGGATTTGACGCTTAAGCAAACCAGTGGAACGCCGTGGAAAGGAAGTAGCGTCAGCGTGCTGATTTTTTTCGTTTTGATTGCCCAACTAGCGTCTGTCTTTGAACGAGCCTGGGGGAAACTTGCTGGGCGGCATGTCATTGCTGAAAAGATTAATGCATCGCGAACCTGGGAAGGTTTCTTTGGTTCGATGGTGACCACCGGGCTAGTTGCGGCGGCCCTATTTTGGGCGACCCCCTTCTATCCTTGGGAAGCCGGTTTGTTGGGAGCGGTCGTTACCGTGATGGCCTGTGCAGGAACGATGACGATGAGCGGCATCAAGCGAGACCGCGGTGTGACGGATACGGGCACACTTGTCGAAGGTCATGCCGGTGTGTTGGATCAAATCGATAATGTTTGTTTCGCAGCACCAATCTTTTATCACCTCACCCGGTTTTTTTGGTCAATCTAAATCTCGATGACTTTGACACTGTTCGACACGCACGCTCATCTCAATTCGGACCAGTTCGTCGACAAGGTTGATCAAGCCGTCGCCAATGCGAAAGACGCTGGGCTGGTTGGCGTCATGGTTATTGGCGTGGACTTGGCGTCCAGTCGTCGTGCTTGCGATTTGGCAACCGAGTATCCTGGGTATCTGCATGCGGTAGTCGGAATTCAGCCAAACAGTGCTGGCGAAGCAGACGAAACTGATTTTGCCGAAATTGAAAAATTGCTCCAAAGGCCGGGAGTACGCGGAATCGGTGAAACAGGCTTGGATTGTTACTGGGACGACACACCGATCGAAGTTCAGCAGGATTACTTTGATCGACATCTGGAACTATGTCGCCAGACGAATTTGCCGATGGTAATTCACATGCGAGAAAGCTGTGACTTGATCATCGAGCAATTACGGAAACAATCGTCGGTCCCTCGTGGAATCATGCACTCATTCACCGGCGATCGCGACCAAGCACAGATGTGTTTGGATCTTGGATTGATGATCAGCTTTGCCGGTATGGTGACATTCAAAAAGAGCGATGACCTTCGCAGCGTCGCCGCGATGGTGCCGGAGGATCGAATTTTGATCGAAACCGACTCGCCCTATCTAAGCCCCGAACCTCTTCGTGGCCGCCAGCCCAACGAACCCGCACGGGTGGAGCATACGCTGCGATGCTTAGCAGAGGTGCGAGGCGTTTCAGCGGAGCGCCTGGCGGCGGCGACGACTGAAAACGCCAAGCGGTTATTCGGCGTGTAGGCCTAGGTTTCCTTATCGTTTTCCACTTCTTGAAAACGGCCTCGATACAGCCAGCGTTCCCACCAACTCGGTATTCGTAAACGCGGGTCGTCCAGCGCGATTGTATTGCGTTTTCCACGGCGAGTACGCAACTTTAGGCCGTCGGTGTGAACTTCTTCGACAATCCAAAATTTGTCGACCATGTATTGATAAGTCTCACCGCCGCTAGAAGCACGCACTTCCTTTGCACGCGGACCCGGTGACCTACTTGTCTTTTGCTTTCGATAGATGACCCAGTCACCTGCATTGAATCTTGATACCGTCATGTTGCTTTCGCCTCCCTTGGGGTAGGGGGATTCTGCCATGTGTCGCCGATTTATTCAACGACATAGGCGTATCGAAGCGACAAAAGAATGTATTTCGTCGGACGAATCAGAAGGCTTCGAACTCGGCAAACTCGATGATCTGGTCCTGCTTAGGCGACCACTGGTCACCACTTCCACCGAAAAATGTGCTGAAGTAAAAGCGATTGACGGGCGCTTGGTCGTCAACTTGCAATCGTAGTGAAGTAACGTCAAGCACCTTCGCTTCATCGAACCAGACTTCGATTCGACCATCACTGTTGTCAGAATGATTGACCGTCACTCGTTGTTTGATTGTATGCCAAACACCCGGTTTAAAATGGACTCCTAAAGGGAAATCATCGCCGTGCGATTTGGCTTGATCTAGATGGTAGAGGTAAAGAACGGCGTTACCGCCTG
Organism: uncultured Rhodopirellula sp.; assembly: GCA_964449225.1. Lineage (GTDB taxonomy): Bacteria > Planctomycetota > Planctomycetia > Pirellulales > Pirellulaceae > Rubripirellula. The sequence goes on along the minus strand of CAYVAN010000278.1, from coordinate 1,146 downwards.
CTCGCCACATGAAGCGTGCTGACCATCCATCACCCGTTGGGCGGCGCTTTCCGGTGTTTGCTGAACCGCCCGCCAGTCCTGGCAACTTGCCGCCTTTGACGAAGTCAAAATCATCAGCAAACCGAACGCGGTACTTGGCGGTTACCGTCTTCGCGGGCGGCAACGCAAACATAATTTGGGCACCGCTTTTTTTGCTGCCCCATCCGCCAGCCGGGTAACCAACCCGAATCGCATCTGGCTTTGCATGTCGACGAATCAGTTCCAGGCGTCCCGCTGGTTTAGCCCACAGGACTGATGGATGATGGGACTTCAGCGTTTCGCGATCTAGCTTGCCTGCTGGCATAGGCCTCGCGACATCTGTTGTATCCAGCGAGGTTTTCGTCATTGCCTCCGACGCTGGAAATCCCCAACCCAACAGAAGGATGCAGCAGATGCCCACGACTACTTGACGCCAACCAAGGCGGCAACAAACACCAACAACATGGTGAACGAAAATGCCATTTGCATCTTGGGAATCAAACCATCAAAGAATGATTCGCGATCGCCGCCACCATCGGTCGCCTGACGGTGTGAATCCCATTTTTGACGGTGCAAGTGGAACATGGTGTAAATCTTTACAATGCTGCCTACCCACTGGGTGTACAACAATAACGGGATGTCAGTAAAACTCATTCGATGACCTTCCAGCGTCAAGATCAACGCATAGGCTAAACGAGCCAACACAACCAACATGAAGTAGGCGACTAGGTAGTAGGGCGACAACCAAAACGCAGCCCAGATTGCAGCAACGGGGCCTAGCAAGCTAGTGAACATTGAAATGCGTTGATCGAGGTGACACCACCAAATGAATGGCTTTTGGCATCCCATGCCCAGCCGGATGGCTCGGCCGTTGTTGCGTAGCATGTTGCCGAACCAGCGATGCATCTTTTTGATACTCATCGAGATCGGTTTTGGGCCTGAATCCTCCATGCAGAAAATGTGTGCGTCCGGCACGTACAACATTTGGCATCCCCGTTTGAGCAGGCAGTACCAAGTGCTCTTATCATCACCAGTCACAAATTTGATCTCGCCATGCAACCAATGCTTGATGCGATCATTTTCAAGGTAGCTGACAAATTCATCCGTGAAAGCTTCCTTGGCTCGGAC
>CAYVAN010000277.1:4601-4886 GCA_964449225.1 uncultured Rhodopirellula sp. | reverse complement strand
GTAGTTTTGCGGGCGTTCTATTGCTTTGATGGCTGTCCCGCGGCTGGATTTCCAGACGGTTCCGTCTTGGCCGAACCCAATCTGCGATCCCAATGCTATGGAATCTGGATTCCGCTGGGTTTAGACTTGGGCCGTCCGCAACAGTCTTTCAGGTGTATCCATGATTCGTTCCGCTCATCCCGATGGACACTCGTCTGAGGTTCGTTTGTCGCTTCGTGTCGGCGATCGCGTGTTTGATGTTGGACAGGTTTTGCCCGACCGTTGCATGGTCCGTAATCCGTCGGA
>CAYVAN010000277.1:0-4549 GCA_964449225.1 uncultured Rhodopirellula sp. | reverse complement strand
GCCCCGGCCCCGCTGAATTGACCATATCAATCGATGGTGAAGACGAAGTAAAGCAAGTCGTGCTGCGCGATGGCATGCAAACGGGAAAACGCGAAGTCTGTTTCGACTGAACGATCATCCCATTTCCCGCGCGACAGCACGCCCCTTTTCAGCGTCACGTTCGGCGTAAATCTCAGTAACGTTCGCTGCCGGGTGCCCCAAGATCACCTGCGCGGCTTCCGAACCGAAACGCTTTCGCACCTCCGTTCCCACGGTGTGGCGAAGTCGAAGCGTCATCCTCAAGCGGATCCGGCGGTGGGAAAGCTAGATCGCACGCCCGACGGATCGCTTTGCCGCAGCTTTCGATAACGCAGTGATCGCCGGTGAGAAGAAACCGGTTTTTCCGGAGCCGCCATGGTGCAACCTCGAATGATCGGAGTTATCCAGTGGCGCTAATGGATAACCCAAGGAGAGCCGAGCCGCACGCCTCAGCGAGAGACGGTAACCACAAAGCGGTTTCGGCAATGAAGAAAGAGACTCTTGTGAGTCAGTCGGGGCGACATGATTCGAACATGCGACCTTCTGGTCCCAAACCAGACGCTCTACCAGGCTGAGCTACGCCCCGATCTTGGTTTTGAGCAAACTTTTGAGCAAACGACGCTGAGTGCGGTTTGCGGTTTGCGGTCATTTCCAAGTCGGTTTTCCCGAGCCGATTTCTCGACTGATCGGCAGAATAGCTGACGGATCGGTTTTGCGAAAGGTTCGTTTGAGAAGGTTTTTTTGAGGTCCTTTCATTGGGGCGTCAAAATCGTCATTCTAGTAACCATGCGTGTTTTAGTGACCGGTTGCGGCGGATTCTTGGGTCGTGAGATCGTGCGGCAATTGATCAGCCGCGGCGATGAAGTGCTGGGGGTGTCGCGGGGTGAATATCCCGAACTGGCCGCCATGGGGATGATTCCAGTTCGCGGGGATCTGGCGAAACGGGATTTTGTCCTGTCGGCGGTTGAAAGCTCTGGCGACTACCCAATTGACGCTGTGGTTCACACCGCCGCTGTGGCTGGTGTTTGGGGACCAGCGTGTTATTACGAACAGAACAACAAGATCGCGACGGACCATGTGATTGATGCTTGCCGGGCAGCAAGCATCGCATCGTTGGTGTTTACCAGCAGCCCTAGCGTGACGTTTTCTGGGGATCATCAGCGTCACGTGGACGAAGGTGAACCTTACCCAGATCGTTGGATGTGCCATTATCCCCGCACCAAAGCACTCGCTGAGCAGGCGGTTCTAGCGGCGGATAAGACGGGCGGGCTGCGGACCGTTTCGTTGCGTCCACATCTGATTTGGGGCAATGGCGACCCGCATTTGTTGCCCCGGATTGTCGCAAGAGCAAGGAGCGGGCGATTGAGAATCGTTGGCGACGGGAGCAATCGGGTTGATACCGTTCACGTGGTTAACGCCGCAGCGGCTCATTTGGATGCTTTGGATACCTTGGCGACTTCGCCGGACCAAGCAGGCGGTCGAGCATTTTTCATTGCCCAGGACGAACCGGTGAATTGCTGGGATTGGATTGCCGAGATCTGTGCGATTGCTGGCGTGGCCCCGCCTGAGAAGAAAATTTCTTTTGCCGCAGCATATCGCCTAGGGAGCGTCCTAGAGACCGTCTATCGCGTGATGGGGCGGACGGAGGAGCCGCCGATGACCCGTTTTATCGCTGCTCAACTGGCAAAGGATCACTTCTTTGATATTTCCGCCGCAAAAGAACGGCTGGGCTACCGGGTCCGGCTGAGCATGGCAGAGGGTTTGGATCGGTTGCGGGCTGAATTTTCATAATTCTGGATCTAGGGGCCAATCCTAAACCGACGGGCCCCAAAGAACTGACGATGAAATCGATCGCTGGAATCGCCGCCCGGACATTGCGGGTTTTGGCGTGGATTGTTAGCCTTTTGGGCTGCCAGCGGATAAGCAATCCGGCAGGCCGAAAACCCAGGGCAAATCAGTTTTTCAAGCTGGGCAATGTCGCTCGGTTCCCCGAGCCGACGGCGCTATCGGTTCCCCGATCCGACGGCGCTGTCGGCTCGGGGAGCCGCGCGACAATGTGGAACACTTCAAAGTGAAAAAGTGATTCGCCCTGGCCGAAAACCGTTTTGCACCTAAAAACTTTGCCTTTTCGCACGTAGGCTTTTTCTCGACTGTGATCGCTCCCAACCTGGCTTCTGATTTACCCGACAATCAACGCATCGTGATTACCGGTGTTGGATTGACCGCGCCCAACGGTAACGATTGGGCGTCTTACCGCGAGGCGCTGCTGGAAGGCCGCAGCGGGGTTAGTCCCTACGAGATTCGCTACTTTGGCGAAACCTTGGCAGGCGTCTGTGATTTCGACAATAAACGCTACCAAACCAAGAAAGATTTGCGTCGCGGAACGCGAGCCGGCAGTGTCGGATGCTACGCGGCCAACGAAGCGGTCAAGCATTCCGGATTGGACTGGGACAATTTTGACAAGTCACGCGTCGGGATCTACGTCGGTGTGACTGAGCATGGCAATGTCGAAACAGAAAACGAAATTTTCGTGATCAAGGGATTTGATTACGACACCAGTTGCTGGTCGCATCATCACAACCCTCGCACGGTCGCCAACAACCCGGCGGGCGAGATCGCATTGAACATGAACATCACCGGGCCTCATTATACGATCGGTGCCGCGTGTGCCGCCGGGAACGCTGGATTGATCCAGGGTGCCCAGATGTTAAGGCTGAATGAATGCGATTTAGCGATTGCCGGAGGGACCAGCGAGAGTATCCATACGTTTGGAATCTTTGCCAGTTTTAATTCGCAAAACGCCCTTGCGACCAATGAAGATCCGGCCAAAGCGTCGCGTCCGTTTGATATGGATCGAAACGGGATCGTGGTTGCCGAAGGCGGATGCCTCTACACGCTGGAACGGCTCAGTGACGCAAAGGCGCGCGATGCGACCATCTACGGCGAACTGGTCGGTTATGCGATGAATACTGACGCAACGGACTTTGTGTTGCCAAACCCCGAACGGCAGGCCCAGTGTGTCAACATGGCTCTGAAGCGAGCGGGTTTGACGGCTCAGCAGATCGACATTGTCAGCACTCACGCGACCGGCACTTCCAGTGGTGACGCCCAGGAATGCAAGGCTCTTCGCAGTGTCTTTGGCGAATGCACCACGACTCGAATCAATAACACCAAGTCCTACATTGGCCACGCCATGGGTGCGGCTGGGGCATTGGAATTAGCCGGTAATCTGGCTTCTTTTAACGATAACGTCGTCCACGCGACCATCAACGTGGACAGCCTTGATCCCGACTGTGCTCTGCCCGGTTTGGTGCTCAATGAAGCCCAGGAGGCAAAACGAGTGGATTACATTTTGAACAATTCTTTCGGGATGTTGGGAATCAATTCAGTCGTTATCATTGGCCGAATGAGCTGACGCCTCTATTCTTAATTGAGCACGACAACTTTTGGTTGAAGACTCTCATTTTGGTTGAGGACTCTAACTCATAGGTTGAAGACTCTAATCATAGGTTGAAGACTTTAATTTCCGGTTGAACATTGGGTCACACCTTCACCACACCTTTCGACAAGCAAGAAAAAGAATGACGCCTGCTGAAATTCGCGATGAAATCATTGATATCCTGGAAGACATCTCGCCCGATGACGAAATGGACAACCTGGATGATGACCAAGCCTTCCGCGACCAATTGGAATTGGACAGCATGGACTTCTTGGACATCGTGATGGAATTGCGCAAACGCCACCGCGTGCAAATTCCAGAAGAAGATTACGGCAACCTAGCCAGCATGACGTCGACGGTGACTTACCTAGAACCGAAGATGAAGGACATCGTTAAGGCGTAGCCTTGTTTAGATGCGTGTAGGGCAATTGGCCTAATTGCCCATCCATTTAGTTTGGGTTTCGATTTGCTTCGGCTTTGCTGGGAAGACCATTGGGACAATTGTCCCACACTCTACCGCTTTGCCGGTCCGTTTGGAGTTTGTGCTTGCTGAAGCGACGGCTCTTCGGGCACAGCGAACTCTTCGCGAAGGATCTTCCAGTCTGCGGGTGGTTTTTCTGGGATAAAGTTTCGCGTAACGAATCTTTGAAAACTGTCGGTCAGCGAATTTCGCTTCACCTCTTGGAATTCATAGTGATCCCAAACTGGTGCTAACTTTGCATCAAAGTTGGGAGCGTACATCACTAGAGCTTTGGGTTGATAAGTCTTTGCTTCGAGCGCGACTTGTACCATCTTGTATTGAGCTCGATCTTCGGCACGTTTTGGCCAGACTTCCAGTAGGATGACGTCGGGCGAGGGTGCTTGAGTTTGGCGAACCCAGTAGCGTTGCTTCAATTGGGCGGCATCCAGATTGAACACGAATGGCAAAGGGCTACTGATAATGTTCTTGCCTTGCATGCCAGGCGGTAAATCTTGGATGCGGCATTCCTTTGCGTTTCGATCAAATTCAATCAGCTGCTTGCCGTTGCAAACCCAGTGTTCGCCGAAACGATCTGCTGCTGGCTTAAAGTCTGGCTTTCCACCGGCCATGCC
>CAYVAN010000276.1:2898-4924 GCA_964449225.1 uncultured Rhodopirellula sp. | reverse complement strand
AATCTTGCACTGCCTGCAATCAACGCTTGACGACGCAATTTATCGAAGGCCTGCGGATGTCTAATTTGGTTCGCTGTCCTAATTGCGATGCGTTCTTGTATTTACCATCCGACCGGTAATTGTCTTGATAGTTTTGGGCATTGTCGGAAGCATCGCAGGCGGGAAAACCACCGCCGCGCGGTACTTAAAGGAACGCCACCTACGGCAATGGGAAGCCGCCTGGATCGATGCCGACTTGCTGGCCAAGCGGTCCCTAGATCATGAAGACGTGAAGGCCGAATTAGTCCTTCATTTTGGCGAGCACATTCTTGACACCGGTGGACGAATGAATCGCGGGAAAATAGCGTCCATTGTTTTTGGGAATGACCCAGCAAGTCAGGCGGAATTGAGTTACCTTGAATCGGTCGTTCATCCAGTCGTGCGAAATCAGGTTTTGCGAATGCTGAAATCCAACGCAAGGGACGGCGTTCAGGTAAGCTTGTTGGACGTGCCTCTGCTTTTTGAATCAGGTTGGGATCGGTGCTGTGACGAGATTTGGTGCGTCGATGCCGATTCTGATATTCGCGCCGGTCGTGCATTGTCCCGTGGTTGGAAGTCAGATGAAATTCGCAAGCGAGAGCAACGTCAACTTCCGATTGCCACCAAAATTCGACTCAGCAACCGCGTGATCCTTAACGACGGATCCATTGAACAACTCCATCAAACCCTTGAAGCTCACTATCAGGATCTTGGCTTAGAAAACGGCAAGTCAAAACCCGGCACTCATTGTCGATAGACCTCCCTCCTCTCTCTCTTATCTTCCCACCTGCCAAGCAATGACCGCATGGCAATCTCCTCCACATCGAATCCAGATGAACCATGCCTTTTTCTCGAAAGCCATCCCCCGGCGGTCCTAACGGATCAGGGAAGCCCAATGTCGGTAATGACCGTGGCGGTAATGACCGCGGCGGCAACGACCGGCGTCGCAGCGGGCAACGTGAATACCGCGATTATCGAAACCGCAATGCAGGGCCTCGTCACCCCGACGAAGATGTCGACAAGCGGGTGCGAGAACTTGACGCTGAACGCGATCCGCTATCACTCCCTGAAGAAATCGTTAGCGAAGCCAGCAAGGCTGGCCAACGAGTTGGGATTCCCAGTGCCAAAGAGATTACCAGCACCGATGCGTCTTGGAACATTTCGGACTTGCAGCAATCCAATTTGGAATCACTTCGTTTGTTGGCGGCAAAGTTTGAGATTGATGTAAATCCCGATACGCGGAAACAGGATCTTATTTTCCATATCCTCAAAGCTCGCATGAAAGCGGGTGGGTTGATGTACGGTGAGGGGACACTTGAAATTTTGCCCGATGGTTTTGGTTTCTTACGATCATCGACCTATCACTATCTGTCCTGCCCCGATGACATCTATGTGTCACCAAGTCAAATTCGGCGGTTCGGTTTACAGACTGGTAGCCATGTAGCCGGACAGATTCGTCCGCCGAAGGAAAACGAGCGATACTTTGCACTGCTTCGGATTGAGGCGATCAATCGTCGTGATCCGTCATCGCGAAAGAAGCTGGTTCCGTTTGACGAATTGACGCCGCTGCATCCCGATTGTCGTATCATGATGGAACATGATCCGGCTGAGCTTTCGACTCGGGTGATCGACATGCTGACGCCGATCGGCTTTGGACAACGTGGATTAATCGTTAGTCCGCCACGTGCTGGTAAAACAATGCTGATGCAGCAAATGGCACGTGCTGTCTTAAAAAATTATCCAGAAGCTTACGTGTTTGTCCTGTTGATTGACGAACGCCCCGAAGAAGTCACGGATATGGAGCGTGCCATTCGCGGTCCGCAATGTGAGGTGATTAGCAGCACCTTCGATGAACCAGCACAGCGGCACATGCAAGTCGCCCAGATGGTGATCGAGAAAGCGAAACGAATGGTCGAAGCGGGAATCGACGTCATCGTTTTCTTGGATTCAATCACGCGATTCGCGCGAGCTCATAACAGTGAAGGTGAATCGACCGGGAAGCTGATGA
>CAYVAN010000276.1:0-2844 GCA_964449225.1 uncultured Rhodopirellula sp. | reverse complement strand
CGCATGGATGACATCATCTTTGAAGAGTTCAAAGGGACCGGTAACTTAGAAATTATCTTGGACCGTGAACTTGTTGATCGTCGCGTTTGGCCAGCGGTGGATATTGCTCGCAGCGGAACGCGACGCGAAGAGATGTTGATGGATCCGGAAGAGTACTCGAAGGTATCGGCACTGCGTCGCAATCTCGCCGACTGCTCGCCCGCCGAGGCAATGCGAACCCTGGTTAAAGGGCTTCGTCAATCACAAAACAATGTTGAATACTTAATGAGCGTGAAAGATGACGATTGAAAATAGGCACGAGGAGATAGACGGCGTCAACGGAGAGCTTCCCGATGGAAAGATCGTCATCGTCGCAAGTCGATACAACCCTGCAATCTGCGATTCATTGGTAGAGGGGTCATTGGAAACATTGTCGGCAGCTGGGTTTGCGGCGGATCGAACCCCGGTGATTCGAGTACCCGGCGCATGGGAATTGCCAGCTGTTGTCGCGCGCTGCTTGAAAGACAAAAGCGTGGTCGCGGCAATCGCACTTGGCTGCGTCATACGTGGCGAAACGACTCATGATGAACACATCAATCGGAGTGTCAGCATGGCACTGATGGACATGGGAGTTCGTACTGGGCGTCCGATCGCATTCGGTTTGCTGACTTGCAATACTTTGGAACAAGCGATCCAACGCAGCGGTGGCAGCGTCGGAAACAAGGGCAACGAATCCGCGGAAGCGATCTTGGAATTGCTGCGGTTAGAAGGCAAGCTGAATGAATGCCTCTCTGCGTGACAGGCCCCAAGGTAAAAGTGTCACTTTGTTCTTTGGGCTGACAGCGTTTCGATGTTTGCCAAGAACGGTTACGCGATTTTGAAGTGCTTCGATACCGTTTGACTGCATCCTGAGGCATGGCCGAGATCGAGACGTTGGGCTAAATTGATCCAGATCGTTGGCGGGCGGTTGTTTCTGATTCCATCACCAATAGCCCTAGAAAGTTGCGCAATGCCAGACTTTTATCAGCATGATTTAGTGACCGCGATTCACGACCTTCGCACGGGGCAGCAGAGTCGTTTGGAAGACATGGTTCGCGATGCTGCAAAGGATAACAAGATCGGATTGGTTTTGCCGGTGACCGCTTCGGACATGCGTGCGGAGCCATTTGACGTAATTGTCAAAGAACTCGCCGATGCGGATTACATCGATACGATTTGCGTTTCGCTTGGTGTTGCGCCTGACCGAAAAGATTATGACGAAACGGTTGCCAAAATTGCGCCGCTTGGTGATCGGGCCAAGGTTTTGTGGACTGATGGGCCAGAAGTTCAGTCCATCTATGGCGATTTGATTGACGAAGGGATTGAGGTATCGATTCCTGGCAAGGGCCGTAGCGTGTGGACCGCATTTGGGTACCTATTGGCCGACCCTCGGATTGATACTTTTGTCCTGCATGATTGTGACATCGTCGACTACGACCGACTGTTGCTCACTAGGCTTTGCTTACCGATGGTTCACCCTGCACTGGACTTTGAATTTTGCAAGGCGTACTACGCACGCGTGACTGATCGGATGCACGGCCGCGTCGTGCGATTGTTGGTCAATCCTTTGGTTCGCGCGTTGCGAATGATGTATCCAAAGAGCGAATTTGTTCGGTTCTTGGCTAGTTTCCGTTATCCGTTGTCAGGCGAGTTTTCGCTGACACGAAATTTGGCCAGGACGAATCGAATCCCGAGTGATTGGGGACTGGAGGTCGGGACGCTCGCAGAAGTTTATCGAAACACTGCGTTGAAACGTGTTTGTCAAACTGATTTGTGTCGCTTGTACGAACACAAACACCAAGCATTGTCCCTGCAGGAAAAGAACACTGGCCTGATTCGGATGGCCAACGATATCATCACAACGATCTATCGGACTTTGGCGAGCCAGGGTGTGATCATGAGTAGTGACAGTTTCATCACGTTACGAGCGAACTACTTGCGGACGGCACAGAATTGCATCCGGCAGTACGCTGCGGATGCGTTGGTCAACGACTTGCATTACGATCGACATTCCGAGGAAACAACGATTGATGCGTTTGCCGGTTGTGTGACATCAGCGGCAGAGATTTATCGCAACGATCCATCCGGTGCAGGTGCTATCCCAAACTGGACTCGCGTTAGAGCGGCGTTCCCAGACCTGACGCGGAAGTTACGCGACACCGCGAATTGATTTGATGTCGTGCATGTAGGCGGACAAAACTTAGCGCAGTTCTGGCATTTAGGAATTGGCTTGGCATATTGCCTGCACTGCACTGAACTGAACTGCACTGAACTGGGTTTATTCCTGCCTGCGTTTGTTTCTATTCCTTTGGGAACGGTCTCAGGCCTAGCAGCATTTCTGCTCTTTCGGTCAACGGCCTAGCGGCGGCATCTTTGTCGGTATGTTCAGCAAGGTTTTCGCGGACCAGGTCGTAAACGGTTTGGCGATCTTGGCTGGTGTCGATTTCCACGCATTTGTTTTTGCTTCGGAACAAGTCAACGGTCGGCAGCGTTTCTTCTTTGAACGTGTTGAATCTTTGCTTTAGGCTTTCGACGTTGTCATCGCTGCGGCCGGTGTACTTGGAACGAGCCATGATTCGTTCTTCTAAGACGGGATAGGGACATTCGAAGTACAGCATCTTGGGCAGATCGGTGTCGCGACCGAATGCATCGTACCAACCTTCCAAATTTGAAAGGGATCGTGGGAATCCATCGAGCAGGAAATTGTTCTTGCCAGTGGTTCTGGTCACGGTCTCCATCGCATTTTTTAAGAGTGTGACCGTGATCTCGTTAGGGACTAGTTTTCCATTGGCGATGATCTCTTTGATCGCGTCGCCTGTTGGTCCT
>CAYVAN010000275.1:3433-4940 GCA_964449225.1 uncultured Rhodopirellula sp. | reverse complement strand
AAAAGTCCACAGCGTTGACGTATCGGGGTTGCCGCCTGAGAATCTTGGCTGAATTCAGCCCATTTGTTAACGTCCCTTTGAAGCACCATGTCTTCCACCAGTACTAACAACGACCTGCACGACTACTGCTTGAATACCGCCAAAGCTGCGCGGGTGGCATCTTATCAATTGGCAACCCTGGACACCGAGGTCAAAAACAAATGGCTGGCGATGTCAGCCCAGCGGCTGCGTGAATCCGTGCCAGCGATCGTCGAAGCAAATAAAAAGGACTTGGCCGCAGCAACCGACTACGGTTTGACGGATGCCATGATCGACCGATTGCGTTTGGATGCGGAACGAGTCGACGCAATCGCTTGTGGGCTGACCGAAATCGCGGCGCTGCCCGATCCGGTGGGCGAGGTTCTGGATGGATTCACTCGGCCTGGTGGTCTTCAAATTCTTAAAAAACGCGTTCCTCTTGGCGTCGTCTTTTTCATCTACGAAAGTCGTCCTAACGTGACTGCGGATGCCGCCGCAATCTGCGTCAAAAGCGGCAATGCCGTCATCTTGCGGGGCGGGAAAGAAGCCATCCATAGCAGCAAAGCGATCGTGGAAGTGCTGAATCAATGCGGAAAAGAAGCAGGCATTCCCGAAAATGCGGTACAGTTAGTCGCCACCACCGATCGCGAAGCGGTGGGCGAATTCTTGAAGTTCCACGAGTGGATCGATGTCACGATTCCTCGCGGCGGCGAAGGCTTGATTCGCCGCGTTGCCAAAGACGCCACCATGCCGGTGATCAAACACTACGATGGCAATTGTCACGTTTACGTTGATGCCGACGCGGACATCGAAATGGCAGCGACGATCATTGAAAACGCAAAATGCCAACGAATGGGGGTTTGCAATGCGTGTGAGTCGCTGCTAATCCACCAAGACATTGCAGCATCGGCATTGCCCGCGATCGCTAAGAAGCTATCTAGCCACCACATCGAAATGGTTGCCGATGAAGCTGCCATGAAATACCTGCCCGATGCCACAAAAGCAACGCAAGAGGATTGGGGCAGCGAATACTTAGGCCCGAAAATCAGCATCGGCATTGTGGATTCGGTTCAAAAAGCAGCACAGCACATCAATCATTATGGATCGCATCACACCGATGCAATTGTGACTGGCAACATGGAGGCCGCAGAAACGTTCACTTCCATGGTCGACAGTAGCGCGGTCATGGTTAACGCCAGCACTCGTTTTAATGACGGCGGCGTGTTCGGATTAGGTGCAGAAATCGGTATCTCGACCGACAAATTCCACGCTCGTGGCCCATGCGGAATGCGAGAACTAACGACATACAAGTACATCGTCCGTGGCAATGGGCAAATTCGTCAATGATCCCCGGCAGCGTTCAGGGCAACTCAGTTTTTCAAACTACCCAATGTCGCTCGGCTCTCAATGTCGCTCGGCTCTCCGAGCCGACAGCGTTTCACAGAGCCGACAGCGTTTCACAGAGCCGACAGCGTTTCTCCGACCCGAC
>CAYVAN010000275.1:0-3423 GCA_964449225.1 uncultured Rhodopirellula sp. | reverse complement strand
CGGGTTTCACACCGCGTACTGGGTTTCCCCCCCCCGCCAGCGCTGTCGGCGCGGAGAGCCGAGCGACATTGCACAAACTGAAAAAGTGATTTGGCCTGGGCGGCGTTCGATCTTCAAGGGCTTCGTGACGCAAAGACGTGGGCATCAAGACAGGTCAATCATTCTTTTCATAGGTTTGTCGCACAACTTTGCGACACGCTTACGCCTTTGGCAACAACACCTCAAAACGGGATCCGACATCCGGCACGCTGCTTAGATGAACCTTTCCACCCAACGCTTTTGTCAGTTGCTTGACAATCGACAAACCGATGCCGGTTCCCCGCTGTGTTGCAAATTTTGGACTTAATTCAGAATTTGATTTTTGCCCATCAGACGGATCTTCATACAAACGGGTTCCTTTGACTCGATAGAACCGCTCAAAGACTCGCTTCTGATCCGCTTGCGAGATTCCAACACCCGTATCGTCTACATACACTGAGTAAAACTGCCCCGCATCACGGATGCCGACCATGACCTTGCCGCCTTCAGGTGTATAACGAATGGCATTGCTGATTAGGTTATTAACAATGGTCAGCGTCGCTTCGGCATCGGAGCGAACGATGGCAACGCCGAATCCGTGTTCGCTGTTTCCAGCGTCAGTTTGAGCTTCAAACTGCTTCGTACCCTGCTCATTACGTTGCTCTATATCCTGCTCAATGGCACTTCTGAAGCTTAGATCGATTGACTTCGTTATCGCAACGGGACGGTTTGACGCAAGCGAGTGTTCGATCACATCGGGCAATCGAACACTTGAAATTGTTAACGAAGGATTATCAGATTGAGCCCGAGCGAGCTGCATCATGTCTTCAATCAAATGTTCCAATCGCAAGCATTCAACGTTAATTTGCCGCATAAAGTGTTGGGCAGCATCGGGATCGTCCGCAATCGCCAACTCCACCGTTTCCGCGTAGCCCTTGATGGCCGCCAGTGGCGTTTTCAATTCGTGTGAAGTATTCGCAACAAACTCTCGCCTCATTTGATCCAGCAGAATCGACTCGGTTTCATCCTGCAGCGAAACCAAGACGCGATCAAAATCGGGGGTTTTGATGATGGCAACTCGAGCCTTCACCGATCGCGTGCCATCGTCGATCGGCACTTCCACGCTGACCTTCTGAACGCCTTTGCCACTCTTTGCCGCTGCAATCGCTTGGTTCAATTCAGGAAAACGAATCAAGTCGACAAACGATTGATCTTTCCAGTCAACATTGTCGTCCAAGTGCAAAAGGTACTTCGCGGCCGTGTTCAAGACCACAAGCTTGTTCTTGCTTGAAAGTAAAATCACGCCATGCCGCAACTCCTCGACAGCCGCATGGATCTGAAACTCTTCGCTACGCAACTTCGTTATCGAAGATTTAGCACGGCCTATCTGCCGCCGGGCATCCGCCAAACTGCAATCGTTTCGATTTTTTTGAAATCGCAGTAATACCAAAGCCGCGATGGACACCACAGCAGAACAAATCCAGCCAACCACTCAATCTTGCCAGCGATGTTCGGGACGGTCAAGAATTTCTCTCATTAGGATTGCTTGCTGTATTCCACCGGGGCGGCGAAAATTGGCCAGCAGATCTGCGATGGGATGCCCGGTTGATTGAGGAATCGACGACTCATTTGAACTGCGTTGCGAAAGCTTCTTTTCCTTCTTTGCAGTTTCTTCCTCCAACCGGCGGGCGACCTTTTTAGCCTCTTCAATGCTGCGCCGTTGATCTTCGAGCCGCTGGATTTGCCGCGAATGAGACTCTGTTGCTTCATCCACAATTTCCGCCATCACGATGGGCTCGGATTCTTCGACCGGCCTGGCAACCCGTTCGGTGCGGCTGTTGGAATACTGCGGCCGAACAGGCCGAACAGGTTTTTGAGCTTGCTTTTGCTCGGCTGCCTTGGCTTGTCGCCGCTTCGCCGCGCGCCGCAAAAAATCTTCCAGATCGTCAGGCATTTGGTAGCTTTCGGGTCAGTGACGTTGAATCGAACGATGTAAAGAATCAGTTTTTGCGTCTTATTGCCAGGCAGCTCGCCCCGTCACGATCGCAGCTCCAATCTCGCCACGGTCCAATGTCGCCACGGTCCAGGAAACGTTGACATCAACCTTGGCAGGATCAGCTACGGGGAATCCGAATTTCTTTACCGTGCGTTGTCGGAATCGCCCGGCTCTTTGTACTCGGACGTGGTAACGGCGAGCGATTTTCGCATTTCGGTATCAGCACTTATGTTTTGCAGCTTGTAATAATCCAAAATATGCAACTTGCCGCTGCGGAAAGCTTCCGCCATCGCGCGTGGCACGTCCGCTTGCGCCAAAACAACAGACGCCTTGCTCTCCTGAATCTTGGCTAAGTTTTCTTGTTCTTCGGCGACCGCAGCGGCTCGCTTGCCTTCCGCACGGGCGCGGGCGACTTGCGTATCCGCTTCGGCCTGATCCGCTTGCAGCCGGGCACCGATATTCGCACCCACATCAATGTCAGCGATATCGATCGAAACAATCTCAAAGGCTGTTTGCGAATCAAGACGTTTGGCGAGGACTGCTTTACTGATCAAGTCTGGGTTTTCCAACACCGCTTTATGGTTGGCCGCTGAACCGATCGCACTGACGATGCCTTCGCCGACCCGAGCAATGATGGTTTCTTCGGTTGCCCCACCAATCAATTGTTGAAGGTTCGCACGAACAGTCACGCGAGCCTTTACCTTTAACTGAATTCCATCTTTGGCAACCGAATCTAGCGACGGCTTGGCGGCACCGCGCGGTGGGCAATCGATCACTTTGGGATACACGCTTGTTTTTACGGCTTCCAAAACATCACGCCCGGCGAGGTCAATCGCCGACGCTTCGCGAAAGGTCAACGAAATTGTCTTGGCCTTCTTTGCCGCAATCAAAGCTCGAATCACTTGAGGCACATTGCCACCGGCTAAGTAATGAGCTTCCAGCGCTTCGCTGGTCATGTCGGGGTCAAGCAAACCAGCTTGGGTTGCCATAATCTTGCTGCGAACGATTGTGCGAGTGTTGACTTTCCGGAACGTCATCCCCAGCAGACTCCACAAGCCAATATCTGCACGCGTTAACTTGCACTGAATCCACAGCCCAAAGTAGCGAGCGAACACAAAGAAGAAGATCAGCAGCACACCGAAGAACAGGGCCGCTAGAACCAGACCAAGCATTTGGGAGTTTTGAAGCTTGGCCTGCGCGACAACGTTTAACAGCAACATGGATGCATTCGCATTGGATATTGGAGGTGCGGCATGAAGGTGGGCCAGCGTTTCCTGATCTCTCTAATTTCATGGTCCGGGCAACCAGTGTCAAGCAGACGACCGGGGTTATGCACGGCAAGTCAGTTTTTCAAACTGGACGATTGTCGCTCGGCTCTCCGAGCCGATTGCGCTGTCGGCTCGGAGAGC
>CAYVAN010000274.1:0-4968 GCA_964449225.1 uncultured Rhodopirellula sp. | reverse complement strand
TGCGCGGTTGACGGAACCTTTGGCGCCCGCGTGCGTGCCGCGGTTGCGCTACCTGCGGGGAGAGCTGGGCGACATTGATCTACCAATCACCAAATCGCTAGGCAAACCGATGACCGCTGCCTAAACTGCATACTGGTCCTCGGCCTTACGTGCTCTTTAAGCTCTCCTCGTTTTTCTATTGAATCCATGTTTCAACGCTCACTGTTATTGTTCGTTTGCACGACTCTCTTCTGTCTCAAGATCGTTGGTTCGGGTGATTTCGCTGTTGCAGAAAGTGTCGCTGTGGCAAACAAAGAATTGACGGTGGGCGATCGCGCGCCAGAGCTGGACATCGAGCACTGGCTTCAGGATGGCAACGGTTACTTCAAGCCGGTCAAGAAATTTGCAACCGGAAAAATCTACGTGATCGAGTTTTGGGAAACGACTTGCACCGCGTGTCGTGCGGGAATGCCGATGTTGGCGGAATTGCAGAACAAGTATCGCAAGCAAGACGTCCAGGTGATTGGCATCTCTCCCGAGCAACCCGCTGTAATCAAAAGCATGTTGAAAATGCCTAGCGGTGAACCCGGCAAAACCTTTGGCGAAGTGACTTCGGCCTATTCGCTAGTTTCTGATCCTGACGCTTCGACCTTTAACGATTACATGGCAGCCGCCGGAATTCAATTCATACCCACCGCATTCGTCGTCGGTAGAAAAGGCGAGATCGAATGGATCGGCAGTCCTTTCGACATCGACGAGCCATTGGAAAAGATCATCGATGGAAGTTGGGACTTGGCTGCTTACAAAAAAGAAGTTGCAAAGGAAAAGGCTGCGGAGAAGCAACTAAGCAAGAACGTCGAAACGATTGCTCGTCTTCAGGAAACTGGAAAGTACGAAGAAGCTGTCAAGTTCGCTGCCCAGCGGGTCAAAGACGCGCCCAATCAACAGCTAAGCGGTTATTGGGAAAGCGTTAAGCACATGCTGAAACTCGTCTCGGGCAAGGTTGATACCGAAACGAAAGGTTACTTCGGTGCTCAATTTAAGATGATGCGGGAAGAAAAAAACCTCGATGGCATTTTGCAACTGAGCAATGAGCTTTGCGGCGTCAGCGAGATGGGCGGCAAGCTTGGCCCTTTGGGTAACCAAGCCATCGCAGTCATTCAAGCGATCGGAAACGACAACGTTACCAAAGAAGCGATGCCGTACTACCACAACACGCTGGCAAACCTCTTTGATGTAACCGGGGACTTTAAAAAGGCGGCTGCCCAGCAGCAGGAAGCGATTAGGCTTTCCAACCCGCGTCAACAAAAACGCATGCAGCCCTACTTAAAAGAACTCCGCAAAAAAGCGGGCCTCGATTCCGCCAAGTAGGAAGTCAGCTGCGGCGGGCGTTTGGCTTGCGCCGTATTACCAACCGTTTGTTCGGACTGTTTCGACGATTAACGTCATCGCGTTTAACGTCATGTGAACGATCAACGGTAAGGTGATGCTGCCGGTTTGGCGATAGAGATAACCCAACGCGAGTGCAAGGAAGAACAGCGGTACCGGCGCGGCCCCTTGGCCGAAATGCATGATTGCGAAAATAAAACTGCTGATGACGATCGGCCAAACAGTTGTCGGTCGCCAAGTCGTTTCGTTCAGCGTTGATCGTCCACCGTCGGCCAATCGCTCGAGTCCGCCAATCAATAGCACTCGGAATAAGAATTCCTCAACAAGCGGCGTCACGACTGCGGTGCACCAAAAAATCCCCAGCATGCGAAACGGCGAATCGGTTTGCTTTAGGATATCCAGCACAGGATGCTGGTACTCAACCAATTGAGACACACCTGCGCTGATCAAAAGTACCGGTGGCAGGATTAACAGGGATGCTTGGAAGCCCCGTTTGATATCGGGAAGATCCAACGGCATCCCAAGCTGAGTCATCGCATCCTTGCAACGAACTCTCATCCACAGCAGCATCACCGCCATCGCGGCACCGCCCGCGGTGACGCTGGCCCAAATTTCAGCGTTCGGATTCCGCTCGGGTGATTTTGGTATCAAACCCGCGTAATAAAAGGCCGCCTGAACGATCGCTGTAAAAATCAGCATCAACCCGAACATGACCAACGCGTCGCCTGCGTTCCAAAACGGCAACTTCCTTGGGCGTTGCGGTAACAACCCGTCAAGTTGCCATCCGTGCTTGATCAGAATTCGAACCCACGCGATCGCACTGGCAATTCCAAGCCCAAGCAGCACGACGCTGATGGCTTGCATGACGATTGTGGTCTCTTCGGTCACCGTAATCGAACCTTCGTATTAAGACGCGGTTCGCATCAGCTTGGCTGCCGCAACAACGTAGACGTAACCTGAATACAGCGTGATCAAAATCGCGGCCCACAACAGACCTTGCCCGGTGACTGCGATCCAATGGAGCGATGGGTAGATCAATCCCAGCAGGATCGCGACGACGGCGGCGCATTGCACAACCATTTTCCATTTGCCTAATTGGTTCGCGGAAAAGTCGCCACCGCTGCCTTCGATCATCCCGCGTAAACTGGTCACTAAAAGTTCGCGTGCAACGATGATGGTGGCCATCCAAGACGCCACACCGCTTCCGGCGACTTCGCCCAACGCGATGAACGTTCCGCAGATGATGATCTTGTCGACGAAGGGATCAAAAATCCGACCAAGTTTTGTGACCTGACCGTATTTGCGAGCCCAGTATCCATCCATCCAGTCGGTGGATGCAGCGATCAAAAACAGAATCACGGCGGCGGAATAAGCTTGCATCGGAATCAGCAGCATCACCGCAATGGCGAGCGCAAATCGTGCGCTGGTCAGTGCGTTGGGGACATTGTAGATCGAGGTTTGTTTGCTTGTCATCGTGATGTTCGTCGTCATCGTCGCACCTAGTGAACAAAAAGTGGTGGTGCAACAACCTCTGTTGTCGCTGATCCAATAGAGCCCGCCAAGGTGGGGAGCGCTCGCGACGACCCATTTGAAAGATCAAGGCTTAGGAGAAGCCACGTTTTGATTGTTGCGAAGCCTTATTCATTGAGTGAAATTCGCGCGCATGGTGTTTCGCCATTCCTTGAAATCGCTATCGTCTGATAAATCGTATCAAAATGCGCATAAAATAGATTCGCATGGGCCGATAGCTGTTTCTGGTCCGAAGGTTGTGCCTTCGCTGTAACGATTCTGCCTTTGCAACAGCTACATCAGCAAAAGAACCTGTATGAACGATTCCACCGATGCCCAGCTCTCCGTTGGCGAAAAGATTGGCTACGGGCTGGGCGATGCTGCGTGCAATCTTTTTTGGAAGATGTTTGAGTTCTATCTGCTGTACTTTTACACCGATGTTTTTGGGATTTCGGCGGCGAAAGTTGCGACGCTGTTTTTGATCACGCGTGCGGTCGATGCCATCAGTGATCCGTTGGTTGGCTATTTGTCCGATCGGACCCGGACTCGCTGGGGACGGTTTCGGCCGTACTTGCTGTGGGGCCCCATTCCGATGGCGATCGCGGCCATCACCATGTTTTCGTGCCCGGAACTTGCCGAAGGTGGCAAGTTGATCTACGCCTATGCGACTTATGTTCTGGCGATGGTCTGCTACACGTTCATTAACACACCCTATGGCGCGTTGATGGGTGTGATTTCGCCAAATTCAATTCAGCGAACCAGCGTCGCAACCTACCGATTCTTTTTCGCATTCGCTGGCGCGTTGGCGGTTCATTACTTTACGTTGGACCTGGTCGCATGGTTTGGCGGAACGAACGAAGCCGACGGTTTCTATTGGACGATTGTTCTGTATTCGATCTTGAGCATCATCCTGTTTTGGATTTCATTCTGGAGCACGCGTGAACGAGTTGCGATGCCCGATTGGAAACACACCAATGCGGCGGAGCTGGAAGAGTCAACGTTTCGACAGGACATCCAGGATCTGTTGACGAATTCAGCCTGGCTTAGTTTGTTCGGTTTTGGTTTGCCGCTGATGTTAGGCGGCTTTGTGCGAAACAGCGTCGCGTTGTTCTACTTTAAGTATTATTGCGAACGAGCTGATTTGGCTCCGTCGTTTTTTATCTGCGGAACATTTTCGGCGATGGTTGGAATGTTGGTCGCAAAGCCCTTTGCGGTTCGGCTTGGAAAACGAAACACGACATTGATCTGTATTTTGATCAACGCCGCCGCGACCTTCGCCCTGTTTTTCTTAAAGCCAGATGACCTAGTCGCGATCTTTGTTTTGCAAGTCATTTCATCGCTCACCGTCGGGCCGGTGGCGGTGCTGCTTTGGTCGATGTACGCCGACTCCGCTGATTATTCGCAATGGAAAAACAATCGACGTGCTACGGGTTTGATTTTTTCCGCCGCGATGTTTGCTCAGAAAGTCGGTGCGTCCATCGGCGCGGGGCTGGCCGCATTTTTGTTGAGTTACTTTCTGTACCAATCACCCATTGATGGCGATTACCAAATTCAAACGCCTGAAACAAAAGTTGGCATCAAGTTAATGATGAGCGTCATTCCGGCGGGCTTTATTTTGGCTGCGGGAATATCAATGCTGTTCTATCCACTTAATGCAAAGCTGATGCTGGAAATTGAAAATGACCTTAGGGTTCAGGGTGAAGTGAATTAGCATTTCAATCGAGCGGTTGTTGTTGCGATGGTGGATGCTTATCCGACCACGGAGCGTTCGGCCACGTTGTTATGATGGATTGAGAGCTTGGCCGGTGACGGTTTTCATTAGATCTTGCACAGCGAAGGGTTTTGCGGCGGCGAAGGATTCGGCGTACTGCACGCCTGCGGCGGAACCGGTCACGATCGCAGCGGCTTGGATTCGGTCAACGATGCCGGGGCGATGGGCGAATTGGGTTTGGTAACACTGAACCGCCTTGATTTTTAGGTCGAGTGTTTTTGTGATGTCGACCGTAATGTGATGCGATAGGTGTGGAATCGAATCGGGTTCTAAAGCTAAGCGAAAGTAGAGATGCCGATCGATCGTGTGGGGCGGCAAGT
>CAYVAN010000273.1:0-4968 GCA_964449225.1 uncultured Rhodopirellula sp. | reverse complement strand
AGCGTACGCCGCTTGACGGAACAACTTGCCGAACCTTTATCAGCCGAAGATTGCTCGATCCAGTCGATGCCCGATGCAAGCCCAACTCGTTGGCATATGGCTCACACTACTTGGTTCTTTGAAACCTTTTTGTTGAAACAGTTGCCGGGATACCTTTCACCATCACCTGAATTCGAGCAGTTATTTAACTCGTATTACAACTCGGTTAGCGAACTTTTCGATCGTTCGCGACGCGGTTGTCTTTCGCGTCCAAACCTGGACGAGGTTCGAGCTTACCGTCAACACGTCGACGGGCTCGTGCGATCGACCTTGGACGATGGTGGGTTCAGCGACCAGCAGTTGGCGATCCTTGAAATCGGGATCCACCATGAACAGCAGCACCAAGAATTGATTCTGACTGACATCAAGCACGGCTTTGCTTGCAGCCCTCTTCTGCCGACCTATCACCAAAGCGACATTCAAAAACTTTCAGATACCCCCGTAAGCGAATCGATCGTAAGCGAATCGATCGGAGGTAAAGGTTCCCCAGCTGAAGGTTCCGAAACCCAGTGGATCGAAGGGCCTGATGGTTTAGCTTCGATTGGCTACGCGGGTGATGGTTTTTCGTTTGACAATGAATCGCCAAGGCATTCCTTTCACCTTTCGTCCTACCGCATGGCAAGTCGGACGGTCACCAACGCAGAGTATCTTCAGTTCATCAATGATGGCGGTTACACGCGACCTGAATTCTGGCTTTCACTTGGCTGGGACACCGTAAGGAAAAACGATTGGACTTCGCCTCTTTATTGGAAAGCGACTGGGAATCAATGGGAAGTATTTACACTCGCTGGCCCACGGCCACTTGCGATGAACGCACCGGTTTGCCACGTCAGCTATTTTGAAGCGGATGCCTACGCACGTTGGGCTGGGGGCAGGCTGCCGACGGAAATCGAATGGGAAGCCATGATCAACGCACGGTCAATCAACCCTGATTCGGGGCTATGGTCAGATCAACGGCTGGCAACCGGCTTGGCGATCCACCCCAGTTCCAATCGCACAAATCAAAGCGTCGAGCACGCGTTTGGTAATGTGTGGGAATGGACCAGCAGTCAATACGGTGCCTATCCAGGATACAAACCAACGGCCGGCGCATTAGGCGAATACAACGGAAAGTTTATGTGCAACCAGTTTGTGTTACGAGGCGGTTCGTGCGCAACGCCATCAGGTCACATCCGATCGACGTATCGAAACTTTTTCCCCGCCGCCACTCGTTGGCAGTTCTCTGGGATTCGGTTAGCAAGGTAGCCCATCCTTTCGTCGCACAAGAACTGGTGACCCATTCAATCCCAAGTTTCCGGTAGTGAATCTGGTTAAACATCCCCGCACGTTCAAGGATCTTTCATAAGATCCACGCCGGCCACACCGAATAACGAACCACTACCATTCGTATTTAACGCCATCAGCTTTTAGCTTTCAGAATCTACCGGTTCGGAATCGACAACGGATCCCATGATTTCGTCGATGGTTTCCCCCGCAGAAATGGACTGGATTCGATAAGAGTACTGGTATTCTTTGTCGGTCAACAAATACGGTTTTAATGCGGTCATCCCCCAACTGTTATTCCCGCCGATTCCCATTTGACGATGATCGATGTTTAGCAAAATGTCTTGCGAGCGTTCCATTTGGAAGGAGTAATCTGAGCTTTCCATCGTCTTCACACCGTAATGCTTTGCTCCCACCGATAGCGGCTCGTCGTTCGCGGTAAACAACAGGCCATCGCCAGCATCGTTTGTCAGTGACACCCAGCGAACGCCAACCTTGTTGCCGTTTTCTTGAGGTCGAGAATAGTCAACCCACTGGTCGTCCACGGTCCCGCTGAACAGGCCAATTCGCTCGTAGTTGCGATCTGCGTACGTTGGATTCGGTCCACGCCCCAACCAGTTCATTTGGTTGTACTGGTTGCCGACTTGCCACTGCGTGCCAACGCGATGCGGATATCTCTGCTTTGGATCCGCAGAGATTCTTAGCATGACATCGACATCAATGACCGAGTTTCCGTAAACGGTATAGACCATTCGATAGACTGATTTGACCGTTGGCAAACTGGCTTCGACTGTCATTCGGACCGCACCGGATTGCAAGATTCCAATTTTGGATTCCGTCATCGCTTGCTGATCAACGGCATCTTGCCAATCTTTCCCAAGAGTCCCGTGCTGAATGGGAGCCTTGTCGTTGTCAGTGTAGGCGCGCCACAAATCCAAGGTCGGCGTATTCTCGATCAGCGATTTTCCATTCACCGAATAGCTTTCCAGCGTGCCGGATTTGACATCAAAAACAACCTCGAAGTCATTTCCGCTGACGGTCGCCTTTCCATCGGCCTGGACGAGCTTTACGGCTGGCAACGAACTTGATTCGATTCGCTTTGCTGGCGAATGCAGGGGTAGCTTAAATTGATCGAACGATAGTTCGTGACCGGATTTCACCAGTTCGCTGTAAGCCTGCTTTGCGACAAACCGCAGCGTCAAGAAATACTCTGCACCGGGTTTAGGTTCCAGCCTTGGCAAATCGATTTGAACTTGCACCTCGCCTCGCGCTGGGACATCCAACGCCGGTAGATCGCCGTTTGCTATTTCCCTTCCACTTTCTTCAATGACCCAACTTCCATTAACAACATCGTCAAGGTTAACCGTGTCAAACCAATTGTTGATCGTAAACGTCCCGGCCATCAAATCGACGGGTGTGACCTGGACATTTCGGTAAACGTGCTTGATGGCAAACAAGCCCGGATGCGGTGTCCAGTCAGACGCAATCAAGCCATTCATGCAAAAGTTATTGTCATGGTAGATCCCGTGCTTGTTTTCATGCCAACCGCCATAGGCAAAAAAGTGTTTCTTGACAGGCCCCATTCCGACATTGGCTTCATGCGATGACGGAACGGGCGTGCGCAATCCTTGATCCATCCAATCCCAAACGAAACCGCCACAATGATTGTCGTGTTGATAGATTGTGTCGTGCCAATACTCGGCGAGGTTCCCGTTACTGTTTCCCATCGCATGGGTGTACTCGCACAAAACATTTGGTTTCTCGCCTGCTTTTTTACCCCAATTTTGATCTGCATACATTTTTGAATCGAAATCAGACGCTGGAAAGCCTTTTCGTTTCTCACCCTCGTAGTGGACCGGTCGTTCGGGGTGGTTTTCATGCAGGAATTGGTAGCAGGCATCAAAGTTAGGCCCCACGCCCGCCTCATTGCCGAGGCTCCAGATAATCACGGACGGATGATTCTTATCGCGTTCTGCCATCCGACGGACTCGATCAACGTGCGTCTCTTTCCAGGCCGGGTCGTTCGCTAGTTTGTTGCGTGGATTGTTTCCGTAGTCGTGACTTTCAATGTTGGCCTCATCGAGCACCCAGATTCCGTATTGGTCACACAGGTCGTACCAAAGGGGATCATTGGGATAGTGGCAAGTCCGCACCGCGTTGATATTGTTCTCTTTAAACATGCGAATGTCGCGAATCATCGAGTCTGCATCCGGAACCTGACCAAGATCGGGATGCGTTTCGTGACGATTAACGCCCTTGAGTTTCAGCTTGACGCCATTGACGTAAAACACGTTTCCCTTGATCTGCACCGTTCGGAATCCGACGCGGGTTGGGATGACTTCAACGATTTTCTCTCGGTTGGAAAGCGTCAATAGAGCTCGATAAAGATGCGGTCGCTCGGCACTCCATGCCTTCACGTCTGGAACATCCAAAACCAGCGGCGTGCCGTTCTTCGCCCAGCCTTTGGCGACAAGTTTTCCCTCCGAATCGATCAGCTCGCATTTCGCTTGGTCGGCTCCGATGATATCAGTCGTTACCGTCATCCGACCATCTTGGTAATCATTGACCAGGGAAGCGTCGATTTTGAAGTCACGGATGTGTGCATCGTCGATGGACCAAAGCGAGACGTCTCGAAAGATTCCCGCCAATCGCCAAAAGTCTTGATCTTCGAGGTAGGAACCATCACACCAGCGATAGACTTCAACGGCTAACAGATTCTGGCCCGGCTTTAGGTATTCTGTGATGTCAAATTCAGCCGGCGTGCGACTTCCCTCGCTGTATCCAACCTTTTCACCATTGACCCAAAGATAGAAACATGAATTCACTCCAGCGAAGTGAATCATCGTTTTCCGTTCTTGCCACGTTTCCGGTATCTCGAAATGAGTTCGGTAGCTGCCGACTGGATTGATAGCTGGATCGACCACCGGAGCATTCTTTGCAAACGGGTACTTCATGTTCGTGTAGATCGGAACCCCATGGCCGTGCAGTTGCCAATTTGATGGAACGGGGATGGTGGTCCACTGCGAATCATCAAAGCCGTTTTGATAGAAATCCAACGGACGGTCGTTGACGTTGGCAGCCCAATTGAATTTCCAATTGCCATTCAATGACTGGAACCATGGCGACTTGCCACGATCCATCGTGCTCGCTGAATCTGCGTCGGGATAGGTCATCATCGTCGCATGTGGCGGCTGGGCGTTGACCTGAATCACATCCAAATCTTGCCATCCGCCCAACGACACGGATGCCATGCAGGTAGCAAATAGCAAAAAGAAAATTGTGAAGAGCATTGCATGTCGCATTTGGAGTCGTTTCATCATCATGAAATTTTGATCGAAGTGCATTGAAAAAACGGAGTAACTTTAGTTGGCTGTGTCTGCTTCCCCTTTTTACACCAAACGAGGAATCAAGCGACAACCAAGTCAACGAAACTGCCTGGACTGAGTGAAGGACGCAACCGACTGAATGGAAGCCGATACCAGCCGTCAAAATCAGCGTCTCTTTCGCAGGGCCACTCAATTTTTCGAGCTGGTAACGCGCTCGGCTCTCCGAGCCGACCGCGTTACCAGCTTCGAGAGCCATGCCGAATGCGCCATCGGCTCGGAGAGCCGCGCGACAATGGGGAACGTTCCAAAGTGAAAAGCTGAACAGCCCGTCTCTTTTGTG
>CAYVAN010000272.1:0-5089 GCA_964449225.1 uncultured Rhodopirellula sp. | reverse complement strand
CGCACTCGCGATGCGAGGGCTGCGCCCGCACCGCTCTGATGAGATGCGCGGTCAGCCAAGCGTGGCGGCATCGTGCCGAAAGCCAGCGATGACATCACGTCATCGCTGATCGGCTTGAACTGACTCAGTCGCTTGAATCCCGAATCCCGCGTCTGACCCCTCTTGAAGCGTTTCCCAATTGGCCATACCTGCGTTACCTCTGCACTCCTCTGGCTTCTTTCAATTTTCCACCGGCAATAATGAGAAGCTCGCACCCAAGGCTAATGGAAAAAAACAGGATGCTGAACCGCGTGGTGGTGTCGAGAATTGAAATGGCACTGTCAGCTAATGCTGCAACGAGAGCGACAGTCATCAATAATCCAAAATTGAGATAACCCACGGTAAACAAAGCTTCGCAGAGCGTAAACAAAAATAGGTGACGCGGATTACTCAAGATGTTTTTGCTCAATGTTACGACTCTGTTCACCGACTTTGAAACGCCGCGAAGCCAACTTTGCCCTGTACACAAAACAAGCACAAAAAATACGAGATCGTTGTGATTAACACTGTCAGTCACACACCAGGCGAACCAGACGACCGGCATCAACGCCACAAATAGTTTTCTTCCAAGAAGATCAATTTCACGCATTCTGTGAAAACCTATCTGACTCCAGGTGGGTTGTAGGGATTCATTGGATCAAATCCTCCTCCACCACCACCCCCTCCTCCCTTAGGACACTTGGGGAGTTTGGCGCAGAAAGTGACCATTGAGTTGAAAACCAAACAGGCTTTCTTGTGATTTTGTGGTAACAAGCTGTAATAGACTTTCATGCACGCCCAAAAACCTCCAGGGCCCGGATTGATTTTACAAACTAAAGCACCTGGGCCGTAGCAAGACAACACCGAACCCGCTCCTAACACACACGCGGCAGCTGTCCAGAATCGGCCATCAGTATCCAGTCGGTTCAATGGGTTGCCCTCGGTATAAGCGTACACGCAAAAAGATCCACCCTCGAAGCCGATAGGATCTCTGGAGCAAGACTCCAATCGTCCGCGATCGTCGTAAACGCAACGCCGTTTCTCGGTGCAGTTGCTCGACTTAGGGGGGATCGCTCGGCGCGGATTTCTCTCCGATGCAGCCCCGCGCGCGCGAGTGCAGTTTTGAGGGTTCAGGCGGTAGTTTTTTGAAGCGGTTTTCACAGCTTCGATTGTACCCGATGGCGCGCCGGTTGGGGCAAGAACCAAGATAAAGAAGTTTTTTCTTTAGCTGCTCGTTCGATGAGGGAACGAGCAGCTAGAAGCAGCTAAAGAAGAAGGTAAAAGCGCGAAGGCGCGGGCGTGGGCGCTTTGGTTTTATTCAGGCGCGTTGTCGTCGCCGGTGGCCTTCAAGTCGTCGGGGTCCGGTTCTTCTCGGTCATGGTCAGCGGGGTGAGTGAGTTCGTGAATTTGACGCAGTTTGCGGATACTGACTTGAGTGTAAATCTCGGTCGTTGTCAGTTTCGCATGGCCCAACATCGCTTGGATGTAGCGGATATCCGCGCCGTGTTCGAGCATCAGCGTTGCCATCGTGTGACGGAACAGATGGCAAGAACCGCGTTTGCCGATCCCGCTTTGGTCGATGTAACGACGGACGTATTCAGTCAACGAGTCTGGGTTGATCGGTTCGCCTTCATTGGTCAAGAACAGCGTCGGCTCGGTGATCCTGGAGAGTAGTTCACAGCGAGCGGATTCGATGTAGACCGTGATCCACGACAGGGCACGTTTACCGATGGGAATGATGCGATCTTTCTTCCCCTTGCCCAGCCGTATAAGAATGGTTCGGCGTTCGGCGTCGATGTCATCGAGGCGAAGCCCGGCCAGCTCGCCGCGACGGATGCCGGTGGAGTAGAAGACTTCAAGGATGGCTCTGTCGCGAACGCCAAGAGGCTCAGCGATGTTCGGCGTTGCCAAGACCGCTTCGGCTTCGTCAGCCGTCAGAACGGCTTTGGGGAGACGATGGCCGAGCTTGGGCAGATCGAGTTCACTGGCCGGATTGAATAACAAGTAGTTTTTACGGGCCAGCCATTTGAACCACGCGCGAAGGCTCGACAGGTGCGCGTACTGCGATCGGAACGACAGCGGTTTGTCAGCTTCGGTTCGATGTTGATACAGATGCCGCTGGAAGCGTTCAAGGATTGGTTTCGTGATTTCATTCGGTTGGGTGATCCCGCGAGCGATACACCACAGGGCGAAGCGACGGACGTACTTGGAACGATTGTCGATGGTCATTTCGGAGTAGTTGCGCGCCCGAAGATCATCGACGTGAACATTGATGAAGTATTGGAAGCCGAACTTGATCTCATCGACGGGAGGAAGCGGTTTTGACTTGCGTTTCTTGGACATGGTTTCACCTTTCAAGGGAAGGAACGAACAGGGCTCAACGAAAGCGGCTTCTGATCTTTGAAAGACCAGAAGCCGTGAGGGATTTACGATGGATGGCACTTACGACGAGCGTTTGATTTGGCTTCGCCGGTTGTGCGTTTTGAGTTTTTGCGTGGCTAGCTCATGGCAGCCCCGTTTTTGCTGGGCTTGCCGTTGATTCGGCGGTCCGATGATGCACCGATAAAGGACCGATCTTGGGGCGATGATTCATCGCTTTGCCCCGATGATGCCACCGCTGACCCCGATGATACGTTTGTCGTAGTTGCAGTTTCGGCTAGTTTGGTCACGTCGATCAGGCCGCACATTGTCGGTTGGCCCTCGCGCCCGCGACCGTCGTACAAGAGTTCGTATTCAACGCGCCGACCGATGCTGCGATGAGAGACGACGTATTCCATTTCAATCAGTCGATCGACGTGCAGCTTGACTTGCGTCTGGCCCCAGCCGAGACGTTCACGGATGAACCGGCGAGTGAACCGATACTCGGTTTGCCGGAGGTCTTGCGTGTCGCATTCCTTGCTAACGAGTGCGTGCAGTTCGATCAGCAGCCGTCGGGTTTGTGGCGGTAGCTCGTCGATGGACTTGCCTAGAACTTGATCCGATAGACGATTGGCTAGCGCGATGTCGGCCCGAGACACTTCGACGTACTCGACGGCTTCGCCGTCGTCCGTTTGAGCGGTTTTGACTTCGCGTTGGTGTTGATGCAGCAGCGCGATGGATCGAATCAGTGAAAGGTATTTCATGTGATCGCGACGGCGGCGGGCCTGGTCGTCGATGAAGCGCAGTTCTTTGGCGAAGGGATTGACGACCGAGAGCGGACGTAACAGACGCTGCGCGTTTTGATGCAGCTTGCGAACGCTCGCGCCACGCTTGCCGGTCAGCAGACCGTCGAGCGTTTCGTTCTCGCGTTGTTGGTCGTGGATCGCGCGGGTTTGTTCGCGGTTCTCATCGACCGTTAGCACGATGCAGCGGTTCATGAGTTCTTCGTCGATGTCGATAGCCGTCGTCGTCAGGAAGATCATCACGGGGCCTTCAACGTGGTATTCCTGCGTTTCCATGCGACCGCTGCCGGGGTCTTTCCCGGTCGAGGCGATCGTGAGTTGTCCTTCGCTTTGCAAGAGCTTCAGCGCGTAACTGGCCTGCGCGACGCCTTCCTCTTCGGCGATGGACAGGATTTTGTTTTTCAGATTCGTTTCGCCCATGTAAAACAGGCTTTGCCCGGTCATCGCCGAGTAGCCGACTTGTTCCTCTGGCGGGATGAACGACAGAACCGCATCCATCAGTGATGATTTGCCCGCAGCCGATGACGATTGAATGACCACGGCAAGCGGCTTGCCCAGTTTGCGACTGGTCGCGGACAAGTAGCCCACGAGCTTGTTGGTTTCTTCACCCACCACGCCGCAGGTTCCAAAATCTTCCAAGATTCGCTGGACCAACTTTTCATCGGTCAGCAGTTCCATCGCTGCGGCGCGTTCGGCGTCATCGAGTTCAACGGGTTTATCTTTGGGTTCGAGTTCGGCCAACTTGTTTTCTTGGATCGTTTCAAGCGTCATCAGGACGCGGCCCAGGTCGCGTTTAATCACTTCCACATCGAAGCCCAGTTCAACGGCCGCTTCCTTCGTGAAGGCGTTGCGAACGCGAGCGGCGTACAGATCGAACGTATCGACGAAGAAGCGTTCAGCATCTTGTCGCCGAACCATCACGTTGAGTTTCATCGAGTCGATGGACGTGGATTTGTCCAGGCCGCGAACGCGGTAGACCCGGTTGCCGATCGTCATCAC
The DNA here is from genome assembly GCA_964449225.1 of uncultured Rhodopirellula sp. Classification (GTDB taxonomy): domain Bacteria; phylum Planctomycetota; class Planctomycetia; order Pirellulales; family Pirellulaceae; genus Rubripirellula. Next base: position 911 of record CAYVAN010000272.1, on the reverse strand, counting down.
GATCCCGCTTTCCGTGATTTCAGCGTCGAGCGTTTGGCTTTGAAGGTTGAGTTTCGGGACCGGCGAGGCCGTGGGCGGCTCCGCCGCCTTCGGCTCGCTTGCCGGTTGCTTTGCCACTTCGACGCCGGGGATTTCGGCGGCTAAAGAAGAAGCCTTGGCAGCAGGATTGCTAGTCGTTTTTTCTTTAGCCGCTTCCATACTGGCGGGCGCGCCGGGACGTTTGCTCTTACCGATCCATTCGGCGTCACGGACGTTCATTGCCAGCGAACGACCCGCGCCGCGAGCTTTCAGCATGTAGCTATTGGCGTCCATGTTTGGCATGAAGCGAACGCGGAACACTTCATAACCTTCGGCGATCAGTTCCGCGCCGATTCGCTCGGTCGCCTCGTTGCCCGCTTTGTCGTTGTCGAAGGCCAACAAGATGCGTCGGATTTCGTTTGATCGGAAGGCTTGCCGAAGTTCATCGGTAAAGCCGTTGATTCCCCAGATCGTCGTGACGTTGCGGCAGCCGTCGCACCAGAACGATACCGCGTCGATCACCGATTCACACAAGATGATTTCATCCGATGCCGCGAGTGCTTCGCTGTTGAAGATGCCTTCGTGCGGACCAGGCAAGTAGAAGTGTTTGAGTTTGGACTTGTCGCCGCCCGCGATCCGTCGCCCGTAGATTTCACTCACGCCACCATCGGACAGCACTGGGAACGTGATGCAACCGCGCATCAGTTCGTGACCCGTTTCCTTGATGACGCCGGCGGCTTCCATTCGGTCGCGAACGTCTTTACCGGCTTTGGTGCGATTGGTCGGCAGACGTAGCCCGAGCGTTCTGTCAGCGAAGCCGATGCGAAAGTGCTTGATCGCTTCGGCGTTGTCGATGCCTCGCTTAGCCAGGTAAGCCAGAGCGTCGGGTGATT
>CAYVAN010000271.1:0-5165 GCA_964449225.1 uncultured Rhodopirellula sp. | reverse complement strand
GCCTACATCCCCTGACAAACTTGAAAATGCTCTAGCTTTCTGGTTGTAGTTGAATCTGCGACTCGTAAACCTGTTCGCGTTGGCCAGTGCCTTCGCCGACGATATCCGCCACGATCTTGTCGACGTGTTCGTGACAATTTTCAAGGAAGGTTTTGTACTTGCTGTTTTGCGTTCCTGCGACGGCGGTTCCTGCGACGTAGATGCCCTCGATATTGGTCTGCATGGTTTCGCAGTCATAAACAGGCCGCTGCATCGATTCAATTAATTCGACACCTGCGGCCTGGAACAATGATTTCTCTTGCTGGTATCCGATCAGGGATAGCACATCATCGGCTGGCACATCGTAGTTTGTTTTGTCGTCGATACGTTGCAACTTAATGTGGCTTGGCGTGATCTCCACAGGCACCGTAGCAAAGTGGGCTTTTATTCGGCCTGCGCGAATCAGGCCCTGAATCTCAGGCGTCAACCAATACTTGATACTGGCGTAGGGTAATTCGGATCCACGATAACTAAGTTCGACACTTGCACCGGCGTGATGCAACCGCAACGCCGCCTCGACGGCGCTGTTACGACCGCCGACGATCATCACGCGCCGCCCGCTGTAGCGGTGCGGTTCGCGCAGAAAGCCGTCGACGTGCGGCAGATCATGGCCGGGTACTTCGAGCGATCGCGGGTAATCAGTCCCGCCAATGGCCAGCACGACTTGCTGGCAGCTTGTGGTTTCGCTGGGGCCACCCGATTCGGATTGTGAGGTAACCACAAAACCACTGGGTTTCGAACCGTTGAAATCGGAGCGCGTGATTGCGGTGACCCGCTGGAAAGTGCGAATCGATAAATCAAACTGAGCGACAACACTGCGAAGATAAGACAGATAGACTTCACGCGTGGCTTTGGAACCATCGACCGTCATCAAGGGAACACCGGCGATCGAGATTCGTTCGTTGCTGCTAAACCACTTCGTTTGTGGTGCCCACCAACTGATGGTATGGCCGACCGGGCCCGCCTCGATCATTTGAGCGTCGATCGAATTCTGTTTTAGCGAAACGGCAAGTTCGATGCCGATCGGACCGCCGCCGACAATGATGACTTGAGTGTGATTGGATTGGTTCATGTGCCCAAGTCTAACGCAAAAAAGCGGATTGCCGAAGGAATCGACAACCCGCTTTTAGTGGATAGTTTACGTCTGCGACCACTGGATCGGTCTATTCACCTGAATCTGACGCGACTGTACCGACTGAGAAATCGTCATCGTCGTCTGAAAACCCAATCGCTGCTGCCGCTGTTGCGGTGCTGAGCAGTCCAAAGCCTCCGCCACCACTTAGCAATCCGCCACCACTCGATGCAGCGCCGCCACCGCCACCCAAGGTTGATCCGGTGGTGCTGAATCCAGCGTTGGAGGAACCAGCAACGAAGCTAGGCTCGGAAACCACTTGGCCAACGTTTCCTGACAAGATGGTTTCAGCCGTTGGCAAGGAAGGTTGAAATTGGACGAGCTGTGATCCGTTGCCCTTCAAGAATTCAACGACCTCACCACGCATTTGAAGCGACGCGTTTCGCAATTGAGTCAGTTCATTGACGCGATCCTTCGACGCATTCATCAGTGCGTCGATGCGGTTAACCAAGCTATCGATGCGGCCGAGCATTTCGTCGCCGGTGAATTCTGCCAAAGTGACATCAGTACGAATTTGCTCGTAGGTTTTTGCGACGCTCGTAAGGCTGTCAACGGTTTCATTCATCGAGGCAGCTTGCGGGCTGACGTTGGTCGCATCGGCGTCAGCAGCTTGGCTGTGAGCAGAAAATGCGAACGACGCGGTCATGGCAGCAACAGCTGCAGCGGGTCGAAGGATCTTCATGTTAAATTCTCTGGGGATAGGTAGTTGATACTGGCAACTCTTGAAGCGCTGTTAGCTTGTGCCATCAAATTGTTTTGTGCGGACCGGATTTCATCGGTTTAGTAAGCGCCCTTGCGGGTAATGACGGTCATTGGGGTTTTGACCAAGATCCAGGCATCAAGCCACATCGACCAGTTTGCCGCGTAATGGCCAACCAGGAAAACACGAGACTCGAATGACGTGTCATTGCGCCCAGACACCTGCCACAAACCAGTAATCCCAGGCCACATGTGGCTGTACTGATAAAACTGGTCTTGGTACTTCACGATTTCGTTCGGTGGCACCGGTCGCGGACCAACCAAACTCATTTCACCAACCAACACGTTCCATAGTTGGGGCAACTCGTCAAGACTCGACGAACGAAGAACGCGACCGATCCCTGGAATGATTCGCGGATCATTCTTTAGTTTATTGTCAGCATCCCATTCCGCTTTGGCGGCGGGGTCCGACGCAAGGCGTTCTTCCAAAACAGCATCGGCGTTTGGGACCATCGACCGGAACTTCCACATTTTGAATCGGCGACCATGCTGACCGATTCGTTGGCTGCCGTAGATGATCGGCCCAGGCGACTTAATTTTGATGGCGATCGCAATCATTGCCATGGGGATCGCCAATACAAGTAGCCCCGGGATCACCAATGCTAAGTCCACCGTCCGCTTTAACAACCGTGGTGTCAATCGAAGAAAAGGCACATTGAGCCGACGTTGAAATTCACCGATCGGATTCGACGTTTCAGAAAACATCGACGACTCGTCCATCCATACCAGTGACGGAAACTGAAACATCAACCGCTGTGCCAGTGCGTTTGCCTCGACCGACGCCAATGCTGCCATCGGTGCTCGGTTATCAATCGCAATCGAAAACGCATTCAAACCTGCCCCCAGCATGTTCTTGTCATTTCCAAAATGCTGATTGAAATCGTTTTGGTTGCACACATAGCCGATGATCATCAAACCCGATTCACGCCGCGATTGGACTTGCCGGCATAGCCGTGAACAAACTGATCGGCTGCCAATCATTAGGGTGCGAATTCCCCACCAAGATGTCCTCGCAAGCACGGCCCGTGTCAGGTAACGCGACAACGGCAACAAGCTCATTACCAACAAAGTCGCCAAAACAAAGATCGCAAACTCGATACGAGGCAAATGCCCAAAGATCATGTTTAGCGAGGATAAAGCGAGACACGAATAGACTGCCGACCGTGCCGCTCCGCGCAGCTCGCTGACCGCGGCGATACCGGCACCGGGATACAGACCATGCAGCCAGATCAATCCAGTTTGAATCACCAACCAAGCCGGAAGCTGGATCCAAATGCCTGGGTTGATCGCGTGCCCCTGCCATGTATTCACCACGAAAGACGACAGCAACATCGCGGCGCTAGCGACGACAAGATCAACGATCAAGAGCGGCAAGCCGGTGCGAAGACTCTGCAAAGTCAAGTCAACATTAAGACGCAGGCTGGGCTGGGCTGCGGTATGAAGCTTGACAACAGAATCAAAGGATTGCGGTTGCTCAAATTCGCGATCGACTTTGGGTTCCAGGCCACGCGGAACCAAGTGAGGTGCTGGAACAGGCTGTTGCACCGGCGACGATGGCATCGACGTTCCAAGATGGTTTGGCGCAGGTGAAAGCGCACCATCATTGATCGGATTTAGAACGGGTGCGGGAGGAAGCACAGCGGACCGGTGGATTTTGTGAGGCAGCGGACGATCGTCCGAAAAGAACCGCTTCGATGCTCGCGATGGGAAGGCGCACGGTGAACCGATTCATTGGTTGGTTTCGATCCGTTGCAGTGCCCGTGTGAAGCCTTTCCTCGATCGATCAAGGAAAGTTTCACGGTCGCAAACTCTTTATCGGCGTATTCCTTGGATCCGAAATGATGATCGTTTGGCTTACGACCCGGATTTCCTGCGCCCCGAACAAGGTGCGATCTAAGCCTGGATCAGCATCGAAGGGAGACTGTTTCAGTCGTCCCAAGTCCATCATTCTGGGCAACCTGCGAGGAATCCAATCATGAACCCCCATTCAACAAGTAATACGACCACAGGCACCGCAAAACCGCTGAACCAGGAAAAAACGCTTTACTCCGACTCTCCGTCGATGTTCCGAAATCGTCCGATCACGTTTGGTCTGGTCGCTTTGCTTTCGATCGTCGGCGTGGGTATTCCAATTCTGTTGGTCTGGTGGCTGCAATGTCGTAGCACAGAACTGACAATTACCGAAAAACGCACCAAGCTGCATCGGGGTTGGCTAAGCCGATCCATTACCGAGGTTTGGCATCGCGATGTCCGCAATGTGCAGCTGGATCAGTCGTTGTTTCAGCGGCTAGTGGGCACCGGCCGGATTGGGGTCAGCAGTGCGGCTCAGTCAGGTATCGAAATCGACGTCAGCGGATTGAAGGATCCACTGCGAATCAAGCAGCTGATTGACCATTACCGGTCGAACCCCGCTGGGCCAGCATCAGCGAATGACTAATCTTCTTAAGAAGAAATCAGGGCAAATCAGGGCAAATCAGTTTTTCAAGCTGAGCAAGGTCGCTCGTCTCTCCGAGCCGAAAGCGCCATCGGCTCAGAGAGCCGAGCGACAATGGGGAACACTCCAAAAGTGAAAAAGTGATCGGCCTGCCAGGGCAACTAAACCCCTTGAGAAAGCGGGCCAGGTTCGATACACTCCCGCTAAATCCAAACCTAATGGTTGATATTCGTATAGGAAGAATGAAGAGATGGCACATAAGAAAGGCCAAGGATCGAGCCGTAACGGTCGCGATTCCAACGCACAACGACGCGGAGTGAAGAAGTTCGGCGGAGAAGTGGTGCGTGCAGGCAATATCCTGGTGCGCCAGGTAGGCAACAAATTCCACGCTGGCCGGGGTGTTGGTCAAGGCAATGACTACACCTTGTTCGCCCTAATCGACGGAAATGTCGAATTCGACCGCAAAGGTCGCCGAATCAACGTCGTCGCTTAGGCTCCCGCCGAAGCCAACAAGTTGGGTCGAAGCCAGCTGGTGGTTGACGCCAGCTGGGGACTATCAGCGATTTAAACTTGCTTCCGCAGCGGCCATCTTTGCCGCTGCATTTTCTTGCGCGGCTGGCTGTTCGCCTCTTGGCAGAGCTTTTGCCACCGTCATGGCTGCACTGGAAGCCAGCTTTTGACCCGTTAGGGACCAATCGACCACTTGCGATCCTAGGTCTTGGAATGATGACGTCCATGTAGGATCGACCATTGATACTTGACCGATTAGCTGCCCGGCTCTCTGAATCGCCTGCTCTGTCG
>CAYVAN010000270.1:288-5214 GCA_964449225.1 uncultured Rhodopirellula sp. | reverse complement strand
GCCTGTTAGGTGGTTCGGCGGTCGCATTTTTTACCGTTTCGCTCTCCTTTGAAATCCACAGCTATTGGTTGCGCATCTTCGTCTACAGTGAAATCCCCCCGGTTTGTCTTTCCGGACCAACTTAATAGGAAACGACTTTCGCTCACGAATAGCTTTTTGCCCGCTTTCCTAAACGACGCCCTGTCCATTTCTTTACCATCATTTTCTTCTCGAACTGCAACCCAGTTTCCAGCGAAGTCTGCCAAGCCAGCTTCTTCTGGATCTTTGCGTTGGACCATAGTGTCGGGATCAAAGTCAGTATAAATGCCGATCTGCCTATCGAGCCTTCCGGCAGGCGTAGTCGCTAAGATGAGTTCGTTGGTCGAGCTACAGTATCGGGGAAAAAGACCGTTTGCATCAGTGCCGTTTGATCCAACGTATCCGGCAAACGCAAATGGTTCTGAGGCAGTGCTTCGCTTGAAAAGTTTTACCCGTGGTTTGCCTCTCGTGGAAGCGAATAGCAATTTTCCGTTGAGCGATACAAATGGAGTTGCTATTTCGTGATCTTCAGTTCCATAGAGTAGTTTGGGTTCACCCCATGAAGAAGTTCTTGAACTCCGTTCGATTTTGCAAACTCGACGTGACTTCTCAGTTCCTTGGTCGGCATAAAGAGTTAAGCCGTCTCCAGAGAGACATGGAGCAACTAGATCAAAGACAGCAAGATCGGAAACTGGCGACGGTCGCTCAAAATCATCAATTATTGACTGCCGTTGGGTGCTGTATAGCTTCCCGTCTTGTAGCAAGACCATCTGCAATTCATCGGCAGTCAGTGTTGCGTCCGCTCCCGGCAATAGACGCCGGGCATCGCTAAACACTCCGGTCGAAGCGTTGCGGGCGGCTGTCCATATCCAAGAAGCCTGGGAATTCTTAACGTGCCAATAAAGCCGCAAGCCGTCAGCCGATATCCATGGTCCGCTCTCGTTACCTGACGTGCAGATTTCTTTCAAGACGAGCAGGCTCATCTCTGGCTGAGGATCATCTGTAATCTCGATCTTTGTGACAACTCGCAACGTAGTTTCGTAGCTTACGGTAGCTGGTTGTTTGCCCCCAACCGAGTCGAGATCGCTCTGCCGCCCTTTGATGATCACCGTGACGTTGTCACTCACATCCAGTTGGAGTGTCTTGGTCTTTCTCGTTGCTGTAATTTGCGATTTCGCTGAGTCGATGGACTCGATGACAACATCAAGAACAACAACATCCGACCAAGAAGATGCCGGAACGAGCAAAGCGACTGCTAAAACAAAAACAATGCGGAATAACGCCATTTCCAAAAGCTCCAGACCAATAAAACATCACCAAGAACGATCAATTCTAATCCAATAGTCAGTCGTCTGCACCTCTAGCCAACACCCGCTTACCACCCATCACTGAGCTTCAGTCAAAAGGGAGAACAAAAGATGGGATGGCTTTTTCGTGAAGACATTACTCGCAAGGAATTGATCGCCGAACGCACCGAGTCATGGGAACGGCAATCGGGTGAGACAATCGTTCAATCCGAGTGCTTGGTCAAGTGTTTTCGTGGCGGTGGATTTTCTGGCGTGCTTTGGGCTGTTTGGGAACGTCGATTCGTCAAGGATGGCGTAGACGCTGAGCCAAGACAACGCTGGATCACCTGCGACCTGATTCAGTATCGCCGTGATTCTGGATGGGGATACAAAGACATGGATGAATCGATGGGTCCGTTTTATTTCAGTTGTCCGATGAAGTATCTCAACATGGTGCCAATCGATGAATACGGTGTCAATGCTTCGTGGCGCAAAGACGTGATTGCACATCACCAACGTCAGCGTGAAAAACGAAAGTCACCGGCGATTATTGCCTGCCCCGGTTGATCGACCAGCATCCACTCACCTACTGCCACCATCGACCCCAGCGATAAGCTGGGCACCATCCACTGCTTCCTCTTGCCTCAATCCACTTTGATCTTCTTGGGCAACCCGCTTCGGTCCATTCGAGCAATTCGAATACACTCCAACGCGCCGTCTTTCCAAGGCCGAGATGAAGAGGGAGCGGAATCCGGTCTGAATAGACAAGTTGTTGAACAACTGGCTTTGGAAGCTGTATGAATCGTGCCATCTCTTCTGAGGTTAGCAGTAGCTTCCCGCATTCCTCCAAATATTGAACATCCGGTTCGATGTGATGACGGATCTGCTGATGTGCCATCAACGTGCTCCCTTCTTCTTTCGAGTGTTCAACCCACGGCCTTCGGAATAGTTCCAGTATCTTTGCGGAGGGCAATCCGCCTCGACCCATTCAATAATCTCACGAAGTCGCCATTGAACCTTGTTGCCAAGTCGTATTGGATTGGGCATCGCCTTCTCGTCAACAAGACGAGACAAGGTTCGGGAAGAAATATTCAGAAGCGAAGAAACTTCCTTCTTCCCAACAAGCAAACTGCCGTCATCAGGAAGCTTGCCGAGCAGATACGCATCTCTTAGTTCAACTGCCCTTGTTCTGTCAGCATTGGAAACAATCGTTCCTCTAGTGGCGTGCTCTGTTTGAGAATCTTCAGATGTCGCTACGGCCGTCTTTTCCAGAACACGGGCAATGGAATCATCAAGAATCCTCGGAACAATTGCAACAACGTCCTGAACGGCCTCAAGCAAACGAGAGATTGCTTGCGAGGTGTCAGCGTCTTTCATGATCGACCTCAGTGAATTAGTGGGAAACTGTAACACCCGCTTGTGGTTTGTTCTTTCCAACCAATCCACAGCGAGGTCCAAATGCAATTTTCAATTATCTACAGCGTAGATGTTCCCGAGGACGAAAACATCGACCTCTATGCCCCACCGAGCGTTGATGAACTCTGGGATCAGACCGAAGACGACGAGCAATACGAGTACGACTACTTGGAAGGCTGTTGGACCAACGGGAGCCATCGAAAGTGGGCAGCGATTCTGAATCGTGAACAGTTCGATGAGTTCATCGAACGCTGCGGATTGCAGGCTGAAGATACCGAAACGATGGGGTCACTTGGTGCTCCCGGCATCGGCTTCGGTTGGGCACCAGCGATCAGCTTCACCAGCCAAGATCCTGACGCCATTCAAAACGCCTACGTCACACCACTTCCCGAAGTGGAAAAGGACTCGTTCGATCAAGACGATTGGGAACGATTGAAGTCTGCCGTGGTCGCCGTCTACGGGTAACACCCGCTTGCAGATCAACACCAGAGCCCAGGTTCAACACCTTGGCTCCTTCTTTTGCGCACACAGCGGAGAACGTCATGAGCAAACAACTATTTGAACTCGGCAGCGTCGTTGCCACACCCGGTGCATTGGAACTTTTGAAGCGTCACTCGATGACACCGATACAACTCTTGCAACGCCACGTCAGTGGCGATTTTGGAGATCTCTGCGACGACGACAAGGAAGCAAACAATGAAGCGATCTGGGACGAAGCGAGAGTTTTCTCTTCGTATCAGATCGGTGAAGCTGACAAGATCTGGGTGATCACTGAGGCAGATAGGTCGAGCACTTGCTGTCTGCTGCCCGAGGAGTATTGATTGATGACTCCAATGAATACCAGCTTGTTCGACACGCTGTACACGATGGTTTTCACGAACACCACGTTGGGCCGCTCGGCTGAAGAAGGGCTCAACGTCTGGGTATGTGAGAACGTCGAAGCCTTCCGCCAATCTCTGACCGTGCTGAGGACCAAACCACATTGCCGTGTGATCTCTGCCGGACCCAGCATCGTGAAACGCACTCGGTCTTCAGCGTAACACCCGCTTGTTGGTTGTAACAAACACTCCGCTTATCAAAGGAAATCACATGGACAAGACCGAAACAATCCGTCGTGCAATGACAACTGCAATCAATGCTTCGCCCGGAAGCCGTGAAGACTTGGAGGCACGCTTTGGCGATGTCTATGACACTCGGCAGTTGCAGGAATCATTCACGGTACTTTCGTTTCTTTCCCCCTTCTGCGTCGTGTCACGCAAGTCCGATGGTGTTCGGGGCAGCATCATGTTCCAGCACGACCCACGTTTCTACCACTCGTTCAAGCCCGAGTGATCAACCGACTGGCAACAAGGGGCCCTCGACAAGTTCGATGGTCCCTTTGGCCATGCGCAAACACCCGCTTGTGTGTTGTAAGAAACAGCCGACCAACAAGGAGAACAACAATGGCATGGTCATGGTCACACACGAACGAAGCATACGCAGCGGTCGAAGAACAACTGAACACAAAGGCGGACGCCGCCAACAACGGTGACGAAGAGGCTGCTAAATGGTTGCACGTTGTTTGGGCCGAGTGGGTCGCCAGCAATTGGCGGGAGGATCGAGTGGCCACTGATCTTGATCTTAGGAAGTACGAGTGCTGTATCGTGAGAGCCAAGCGACAAGGCGTGTCACTCGGCTACGAGAAGCTGGCGACTGACATCTGGAACTGGACCAGCGAAATAGCGACTTGCACAAATGGTGGGTGGGATGCTTGGGTTTGCCCGCACGGTTGCCACTTGTTGCCGTTCAGTGTTGAAGTCGAGTGACAATCAAGCGAGTTGCAACGTCGATGTTCTTCACTTTGGAGCATCGACGTTGCATTTATTTTAACTAAACAATTATTCGTGGAACCTTGGCAAATGAAGTCGGCAGATCGCCCTCGCCGGGGATAGTGCATTGTTGCTTTTTATACACCTCGACTTTTTTCGTCGCCGCCAATGCTGTTGCAAAAAACGAAATTTTTGGCGATCTGTGCGTGCAGGCAAAAGCCTGTAAAGGTTTTCCAAAGCAGCACTGCTGAAAAATCGCCGGCAAATTTTCTACTTGCTCTCATATGCCGAATTTGAGAACCGGTAGTTAAGTCGGCGTAGAGTCCTTCTCACTGAGGGCTGAAGGCTGCACCATTAAGGTAACCGTCCACGAGTGCCATTGAGGGCCGCTGGTTGAC
>CAYVAN010000270.1:0-278 GCA_964449225.1 uncultured Rhodopirellula sp. | reverse complement strand
AACCCTCGTTCATCGACAAGGCCGACGCCTTCACGGAGGATGATCTCTCGCTTCACGTCCACGGAATCTCGCCTTGTCAAACCTTCTGTGGATGCAACTATGAAGGCGTTTCGCACCCCATCATTCGTTGCGATTGATTTGAGCGTATAAGTTTGACTATCGCCGCCGGGGTTGTTGATTGTCCAGGAATCGCCGGGGCAAGCACCAATCATGATTACAAGTGTCCAAGCCTGAACACTCCCGTTTTTGACGTATCCTCTCCGCACGGAATACTGAGA
>CAYVAN010000269.1:0-5216 GCA_964449225.1 uncultured Rhodopirellula sp. | reverse complement strand
CGCTTGGAAATCCAAACCAAGAACTTACCACGACGCCCCATCGGCCCCATACCCCCTGTGGATCGTCATCTTCACTTCGATCCAGCAACCAAGGCGGATTCCTCCAACCGCCCATCTATCATTTCGGAAAGCTTTGCGACTTTCTTGGGGTTGGTCGCCGCTAAATTTTCTCGGTCGTCGGGATCAGATTTCAGATTGTAGAGTTCTTTTCGATCTTGCCGGGCGATCAATTTATCCCAGCCATCGATCACGACACGGGCCTTCAAACCACTGTCAAGATTACCGAGCAGGTCTAGATCGCTGTCATGGGCGTACGCGTCAACAAAGACACGTTGGCGTTCTTTGAGCTGCTTAGGGTCACGCAGATCCAGCCCCTCCATTTGAGCTGGCGGCTTGATGTCGCAAGCTAACAGGATCGTCGTTGCAATATCGATATTGCTGGCCAAGGTTTCTGAATCACGATGCGGCTGGATCGTCGCAGCGTTCGTAATGAAGATCGGCGTTCGGATTCCCGCTTCCACGGGTTCACGCTTCGATCGAATGCTCCGGTTCATCTTCTTTGGATCTTGGACCCAGCCATTGTCGCAGGTGTAAACGAAAATGGTGTTCTCGTAGAGATTCTGTTTCTTCAAGTATTCCACGATCTGACCACAGCTTTCATCCAGCCATTCTACATTGGCCCAATAGCGAGCCGTTGGTTCGTTTGGTGCGACATCCTTGTACTTGTCATACAACCGGTCGGGTGCGTTATGAGGCGCGTGCGGCAGAAAGACTCCATACCATACGAAGAACGGTTGCTCATTACGTCGGGCTTTTTCTACAAAATCAAAGATCGGTTGCATTGTTTTGCGACCGATGTCTAACCCGCGATCGCCGTGCCGGCCGCCTCGGTTGATGTCCCCGTGCGTCATTGCATCAGTAAAACCATGATCAAGCGGGTCACCTTCCCACCACTTTCCGGTTTGCAAAGTTGCATAACCATTGTCTTTAAGCGTGCGAATGAATGACGGATGATCCAACATTGGCGCGGTCATGCGATTGCGCAGCTTCGTTGACAACGCCCTGTGTTTTTTGTCGTGGCGATTCGTGTTCTCGGGCATTAATGGATCATTTCCGCGAATCCCGGTTTGGTGAGGATAAAGACCGGTGGCAATGCTGGCTAAGGATGGACGGCATAGCGGAGCAGTCACGTAACCTCGTTCATATAGGAGACCCGCCTTCGCCAACTGATCCAGATTCGGAGTCTGGATATGCGGATGCCCCATAAACCCATAGTCGTTCCAGGACTGATCATCGCTCAGCAAAAATACGACATTGGGCTGCGCTGCGTTAGCGAAGATCGCCGCGACAGAAAAGCTCGTTACCGCTAACCATCGCACGTAACTTGTTGCTTGAATCATGGTGTTGCTTGATCCTGTGTCAGAAAGAGAAGTCACAGCGGAAAGTTGGATGGCATGAACGGTGAGTAAAATAAACCGATGCCATGCTTCATCAACCTGACACTCAATTGAATGGTTCGACCTCGACGGAACGACCGGCGGCCTCGATATGTCGTCGCAGCTCATCAGGGCTAAGGCAATGGTCGTAAATGGCGACCTCGTCAATTTGGCCAACGAACCGACGTTCAGTCCTTGTCAAATAAAGCTGGCCAATCACGATTTGCAGCTTCTCGTTCAACAGGTGCGGGTCAGACTGTTCTGCGGTTAAACGTCCATCGATCCAGAAAGACATTCGATCACCTTGCTTCTGTGCGACGAGGTGCTGCCATGCTCTCACCTTGTAAGTCTGTCCGGCAACCAAGTTGCTGCCGTCGGTCACCACACGTGATGCGGGTGTGCGATGCACAAAGCGGAATCGATGCGGCTGAAAATCCTCGAGGGCATTATCCCAATGTTGGACTAGTGTCTCGATCATCATTGAATGGGAATAACGCCCGTCTTCATCTTGGCGACGTTCATGCATACAAAGCATTTCGCCATGATGGTAAAGCTCTGGTTTGACCCACATCTCAATTGTGTAATTCGCCAGCGGTTTCGGAGGCCAGATTCCGGTACTGGCGAATCCAGAGGACGTTCCAATCTTCCCCAATTCTGCTACCCGGTTATCGCCATAGCGACGCCAACCTGATTCTCCAAACATTTCCGCGTCCATATTGATCGCGCTGCCGAGGTTCTCCACGTAATAAGGCGAATCCCCTCGCAACTCTTCAAACCGCCAATAGATACTGGGTTTTGATTCTAAGACAGCGTTAACGTACTCCGGTCCAACATTCAGCGGATCGAAACCGGACGATCGGGCTGAGACAAAGCTAGACATCGAAGCCTCAAACATCACAGGCGCCCGTCCTTCACCGCTGGTGCCCGCCTGAAAACGGATCGCTTCGCCCGCTTCCAGCCGAAGTTGCTTGCTTCTGGACTTCGATCGAATTGGCTCCACTAAACCACGTCCGTCAAACAAATGAACTTCGTCGACACTGGCTTGCGACATTAGCCCGGCGGAACTTTGTCCATCGACCAATACAAGACCGACTGGGGTGATGATCGCAAGCTGCTCGCTTCCGGTACCCAACGATTTAACTGTCAATGAACCATTGTACAATTCAAGTTGCCCGTCACCGTGGATGAAGACACTTGCGGGGCCTTCAACTCGCACCAATGCTTCGCCGGGCGTGCCCTCACCGATCTTCAACTCAGCAACACCCTCGGCAAGATCCAATACTTCTCCCATGCGAATCGGCTGCCCAAGGGATGGTGTTGGGCCATCCAAATCACGCCAAACGCAAGCTGTCATTGATACTAGCTGCGGGGGTGACGTCCTTAACACGATCCCTTCTGAATTAGAATTACTCGATGCCGAATTGGCGTACGACCAAACCAGAGACGCGATCAATAGGTGACTCGCAGCCAAGCCGACCATCCAGATCACTTTGCTCCATCGACGTGAATCATCAGCAACTGGAAGCTTTTCAGCGACTAGAAACTCTTCGGGCGTCGTTCTGCGCGAGGATGCAACAACGCCTGGACGATTCGGGCCTGGACTGACCTTAGGATCAAATCCCGACTCGGGCTCCCCACCAAAAGCTTCTGACAACAACTTGGCCATGGGCAAAGAATCTAAAGACCCTGAGTCGCTAAACGCACATAGCTGGTCAATCAAGCCTGCTGCTTCATCCGCTCCCTCAGCTTGACCCAACATCTCTTCAAGCTCAGCCGCTTCAGATTCGTTGAGGGTCTCTGACTGAGACTTCAATATTAAAGTACGTAACAAACGCAAATCTGGCTTCTGAGATTTCACTGCAAACCCTCACTGATAGATCGTTCAACGCAACGCAATAAGATCCCATGAATACGACTGAGCTCACGATAGATCGCGTGAGTCGACCGACCGAGACGTTTGGAAATTTCGTTTACACTCAAATGGTCAAAGTACCTTTGCCGGATCAACTCGTGATCGCTATCAGGCAGACTTTCCAAGCATTTAGACAAAGCGAGACGTCTTTCGTTTATTTGTGAAGATATTGGTAACGCTGCGACGGCCAGAGCTTCGATCGCCTCATCGCTTAGTAGTTTGAACCGACGCTTTGATTCACGGTACTTCAACATTTCAAAGTGAGCGATTCGGCAAGCCCATGCTGCAAAGCTCCGCTCGCTGTCGTATTGCGAAAACTTCTGCCAGAGAACCATCGATGTCAGTTGAAATATTTCCTCAGCCTCATCCTGACGATTCATTGCCAGGATTCTGATGAATGACATGATTCTGCTGGAGTGCGCTGCTAGCAATCTCACAAACTCATCTTCGGCTGAAGCTTCCGCAGTAATGGTAATCCCTTTTTGTCTTACGGGGGAGGCTTGTTTAGCTCTGTGGGGAAAGTCATCGGCAAAGAGCTCCCTCATCTTTTTAACCATTGCTGATCACGAGATGCGCCGCAAGTTTTGCAGAATTTCGCGAAATGTTCGCAAGAAAAAATCGCGCTCGCTAGAAATTCGACATTTTTCAAAGAATGCGCGCATGAAAACTGATTTTGGCGGTGATAGACCCATAGAGTCGGTGCATTGATGCAGGATGACCCCGTGTCGCTTCCTTTCCGACGAGTTCTTTTCCCTGACTTTTCAATGGAGTATTCAGATGAGACGACATCGTTCTGGTTTTACTTTGGTCGAGCTGCTGGTGGTCATTGCGATCATCGGTGTGCTTGTCGGCCTCTTGCTGCCCGCAGTCCAGGCAGCCCGAGAAGCAGCTCGCCGAATGAGCTGCAGCAATAATTTCAAGCAACTTGGGTTGGCGGTCCACAACTACCACTCAGCATTCAAGCAAACACCTACCCAGGGAACTGGCACAACTGGCAGTTCAGCAACGGGTCTTGCTCAGGTGACCGCCGATATTCCACGAGCGACAAACGCGTTCGAGTGCAGCTGGTTGGTCGGTCTTCTGCCGTTCATCGAGCAACAAGCTCTTTGGGAGCAGATCTCGAACCCCTACCAATCTACTGGTGGCATTTTCCAATCGATGGGGCCAACGCCACGTCGGCGATTACAAGATCATAACGGGCAGCCGTTTGATCCATGGGTAACTGAAATCGTTGGATTTCGCTGTCCTAGCGATCCAGGCGTAGGCTTGCCAGCGGCTGGTCGAACTAACTACGCAGCGTGCATGGGCGATTCAGCGCTCTATGTCCACGGCGGAGTCGACGGGAATAACAACGTTGGAAATACTAATGCCGGTCGCGATGCCGAGCGGAAACGAATTTCGGATCGCGGATTCTTCGGCTTCCGTCGAGACTCGAAATTCCGTGACGTTCTGGACGGGCTGTCCAACACCATCATGGCTGGCGAAATTGTGACAGACCTGGGCGACCAGGACAGTCGTACCCGCCCAGCGGTCCACGATACCGGAGTCATGTCACACTCTTGGACAGGCGCTCAACGAACCAACATCGCTTGTGATGGAATGAC
This sequence comes from uncultured Rhodopirellula sp., assembly GCA_964449225.1. GTDB lineage: Bacteria > Planctomycetota > Planctomycetia > Pirellulales > Pirellulaceae > Rubripirellula. The sequence goes on along the minus strand of CAYVAN010000269.1, from coordinate 264 downwards.
CGACCCGTTGCGACCACAATTTTGGGGTGCCTCTTTCGTGCCGATTACTTTTAATCCGAGTATCGGTCCCGATCCAGAGGTTCGACGAGGTTTCAAATGGGCGTCTGGACGCCTTCTGTTCTCGGGCTTCAATGCCTCGGCTCCACCAAACAGTCCCTACTGCGGTGGTACGCTTGGAATTAGTGATGCCTCTGCCTCAACGAGCAGTCGCCACCAGGGCGGTACCCACGTGCTGATGGGCGATGGTGCGGTCAGGTTTATCAC
>CAYVAN010000268.1:0-5296 GCA_964449225.1 uncultured Rhodopirellula sp. | reverse complement strand
GTCGTACCCCGGTGGTTCCTCGCGCGTCCAAAACTCGGTTTCCCCCCCCCCGCGACAATGGGGAACAATCCAAAGTGGAAAAGTGATTTACCCTGCTACGATCCACTAACGGCCTAGACACCGACGGTGCTGTTGGTTTTGAATGTACCCTAGTGCCGCGTCAGCAGTACCTATTAGGGTCCGAAGAACCGGAGGGCTTGCGCCTGCCGCTAATTTATTAGCGGAACGGCGCGAGCCGTCCGGTGTCGATCTAACTTTTTGCTTTGACGCACCACTAGCGATCCCCGTATCTCATCACCCTTTTGATTGACCATCGTGGCTTCTATGAAACCCTGGCTCGGTTGTTTCTTATTGCTGAGCTCTTTTTCGTTGGTGCTTGCCAGTATCCAAGGTGCCAATGCACAAGACACTGACTGGCCACAGTGGCGTGGAGCGGATCGTGATGGACATGCTGCCGATCAAGATTTAAGACAATCTTGGCCCAAGAAAGGGCCCAAACTGAAGTGGACGTTCGACAAGGCCGAGGAAGGGTTTTCAACGATGGCAGTGGCCGACGGAAAGCTCTACACGATGGGCGCGGATGAAGACAATTGCTTTGTCATCTGTTTGAATTCCGAAAACGGAAAATTGATTTGGAAGACCCCCATCGCTCGTGCCAGCAAGCGTCGCGATTACAACCAGCAATGGGGCGAAGGGCCGCGGGGAACGCCAACGGTCGACGGTGATCATGTCTTTGCGATGACGGATCTTGGCGTGGTTGTATCGTTGGACAAGCAATCAGGCAAGCTATCCTGGTCCGTTGATCTGGTGGACGTTTACAAATGCGATGTGCCACGTTGGGGCTACAGCGAGTCGCCACTTGTCGATGGTGACCGCGTCATCGTCACCCCAGGAGGCGAGAAGTTTATGGTCGCTCTTGATCGAGAATCGGGCGATGAGGTCTGGCACACCAAGGGGTTTGATGAACCAGCGCAGTACGTTTCGGCGATCCTTGGCCAAGCGGCTGACACACGTTTTTATCTAACGGCGGCGCAATCAGGATTGATCGCATTTGATTCGCAAAGCGGTGAAGTTGCTTTCTCTGACGACATGACTGGTAACGATGTGGCTGTCGTGTCGACACCCATCTTGCATGACGATTGGGTCTATCACACCAGCGACTACGGTGCAGGAAACACTTTGTTGAAACTTACGCCGAAGGCGGATGGTGGAATCCGAGCCAAGTCGCTTTATCACTTAGCGGGCAAGACGATGCGAAATCACCACGGGGGAGTCGTGTTGGTGGACGGAGTGATCTACGGATTTACCAAGGTCGATGGCGGTGTTTGGATGGCTCAAGATTTGGAGACGGGCGAAACTCTTTGGCGAGAAAGAGTTGGCCGTAACCGAAGTGGTTCCATTAGTTATGCCGATGGCCGCCTGTACTGCTACAACGACACTGATGGAACGTGCTATCTGGTCCAACCCAGTCGCGAGCAATGGGAACCGCGTGGCATGTTAACGTTACCCGAACAAACAAAAATGGATCGTGATAAAGGTGCGATTTGGGCGACCCCGATCATTGCCGACGGCACGCTCTATTTGCGTGATCAAGATTTGATTTTCGCGTTTGACATTTCGGCGAAACGGTAGATTCAACAACCTTTGTTAAACCGCGGGCCCATCGGGCCGCGCGTTCCAGTCATGCTCGGACGCGTGGCCCGATCGGCACGCGGTTTAACGAACTGCCGCAAACTGAGTTTGCGATACGTTACTATCGCTGATAAATCGGCAGATAGCCGCGGTCCATTTGCAGCATGATCAAATTGCATGCGGTGACATAGACTGGGTGGATTTGTCCTTCCCACAATCCGTCCGGACGTTGTTCGCTGACGATGCGATCATAGATCCGATCGCGAAAGGGTTTCCAAAGTTCGTCGCCTTGGCGGTAGACGACTTGGCTGTAGTACAAATAGGTGTAATGCCAGTGGCCAAATGCACGCGTGCCATCGCTGATGTCGTGCAGAGCATCCTTGGTGTAGTTAAGCATCTCCGGCACATGCTCGCTGTCGTAATCACCCGCGTTGTAAAGAGCCGCCAATGCTGCGGCGGTGATGGCGGGTCTGCTGCTGCCTTTTTGTCGGCTGCTGTAGCTGATTCCTCCATCGGGGTTTTTGCAACCATAAATGTATTGCTTCGCTGAATCGATCACCTTGCCGCTAACGGGAATGCCTGCATTGCGACAACCGCGTAGACCTTGGACTTGAGTAATGGTGGTGGAGCCTTCGTCAAAGTCGTTCCCTTCTTTGGCTGAAACGTATCCCCATCCGCCCGCAGCGGTTTGCGCGTTGCCGCTGAATTGAACGGCCTTGGTTAGCACATCCACCAATTCTTCACGGCGATCCAGTAGTCCTTCTTCGCCCAAAATCTGGGACAAAAACAACATTGAAAAGCCATGTCCGTAGGTGTAGCGGGAATCGGTTTGCGGATCACCGATCAAACCATTGTCACGCGACTTGCTGATTAAGTAATCGGATGCTCGCGCTAGAGCTTTTGCGTAAGGGCCTTGGGTGGTGGTGCTGCCCGAGGAAATCAAAGCGGTCCCTGCTAGTGCGGCCATCGCCGTTGGGTAAACCTGCGTGTTCCAGTGTCCGCGTGAGGACTGAGTGCGGCTAAGCCATTGAAGCCCCTTTTCAACCGAGTCGTTCCAGCGAGCCTTTCGATCGCTGGCAGCGAGCGCTGATGACGATGTTGCGCCGGCAACGGTCACTGCGGCAGCGGTTTTCAGCCAAGTGCGTCGATCAATAGAGTTCATAAACGTTGGCTTTGAGTATTGGTTAATGTAACGCTAAACACTCGTTCAACGGCGGGGGCATCCCCCCGCTAGTCTCGCTGCAATGCGCGCGGGGGGCTATGCCCACGCGGTTCAACGGCTGGATTCTCCCTCATTGTATCAACCGTTGACAAGCGATTTGTGTTGACCGCGTTTTTGCTGACAAACCGGACAAAAGAACGTGCTTCGTTGGGCCTGGACGATGCGGCGAATGGGGGCCAGTCCGCAACGACTGCATGGGGAATCGGCTCGATCGTAAACTCGATGATAGTTTTGATAGCTGCCTTCACCATTGATCGCGTTCCGATACGTGCCATCGGAAAGCGTGCTGCCTTCATGGCGGATCGCTTCAAGCAATACTTCGCAGGTGCAGGTTTGAATTCGCTGCCATTGGGGGCCGGTTAGTTGGTCGCAACGAGTGCGAGGATCGATGCCGGCCAGGAATAGAATTTCGGCAGCATACAAATTTCCGATCCCAGCAACCGCCGACTGATCCAGCAGAGCGACCTTGATCGCCCGGCGGCTCTTGCCCAGCTTTTCACGAAGCTGGTCGGGCGTGATGGATAGAGCGTCGACGCCCAATTTGGCGTCGACCACGGTCGCAATTTCGTTTTTTTTCAGCAGGCGAACCGTTCCCAATCCACGCCGGTCCCAGAAAAGCAGTTGGTGGGCCAAGCCGTCGGACAGGTTCAATCGCAAACGGAGGTGATCGGCCGTTGGCGGGTCCGATAACAGAACCAGGCCGGTCATGCGGGGTTCCATGACGATGGTTTGTTCGTCTTCCAGAACAACCATTACACGTTTTCCACGGCGAATCACATCAGCGATGCGTTGATCGCGAACTCGGCGGTCAAACGCATCGATTCGCGGTGTAAATAGAATCGGACGGCGAGGGCAGGGCGGTCGCTCGGCGCTGCGGATTCGGCAACCGATGATCGGCAACACGCCGCGACGCATCGTTTCAACTTCGGGAAGTTCAGGCATGCGCTGGATTGTCGAACCGATCTTCCAGGAACGCAAGTCGGGCGGGTAAGGTATCGCTAGTTCCAGCGACCAAGCGTGGCCGATCCCGCCAGGATTCAGTCACTCCCGCCGTCCCCATCATGCCTGAACCACCTTTGAATACGTATCCACGTTCGCGAATCGTTTTATTTCTAGTTCTCGCTATTGTTGGCGTTGTTGCTGATCTATGGACGAAGGAAGCCGTGTTTTCTAGCCGAGGATTGCCGGGAATGAAGCCACCTCTTTGGCTGGTTGATGGCATTTTTGGAATCGAAACGGCGGTTAACATTGGTGCGGTCTTCGGTTTAGGGGCAGGGAAGGGCACTTTCTTTGCGATCTTTTCGATCATTGCAGGCATCGCGATCGTGGTCTGGTTATTCAAGTTTGGGGCGGCCGCATCACTTTGGCTGACCTGGGCACTGGGAATGATTTCAGGCGGAATTCTGGGGAATCTGTACGATCGGCTTGGCATGTGGTGGCAAGACGGGTATCCGGTCGAGTGGAAGAGTGGCGTTCGGGACTGGATTCTGTTTCGTATCGAAGGCTTCCCGATGTTGGACCCTTGGCCTAACTTCAACATCGCTGATTCGTTGTTGGTTGTCGGTGCAGGCATGCTGATGATCCAATCGTTTTGGCTTTCCAGAGAAAACGAAACTGTGATTGATTCCAACTCGAATACGAACGAAAAAAATGATGGCTGATCCAACGCATTGGGGAACCCTGCACGACCAGCGGTGTGCGGCAATGATCGACATTGCAATCGCAGCGGGAAAACACACATTGAAGTATTACCGCCATCCCGACTTGAAGTACGACGCCAAAAAAGACGACTCGCCCGTCACGATCGCCGACCGCGAAGCCGAGCAGCTGGTACGTGACCTGATTGCGAAGCAGTTTCCTGACGACACCGTGCAGGGGGAAGAGTTCGCAGAGGCAAAAGGCACGAGCGACTATCGCTGGATTGTCGATCCGATCGACGGCACCAAGTCGTTCATCTGCGGTATCCCGTTGTATTCAACCTTGTTGGCTGTTGAATGCCAAGGCGAACCCCTGGGCGGTGTGATCTTTATTCCAGCGCTCGACGAAATCATTGTCGCTGTTGTCGGTCAAGGGAGCTGGACGAAAACGACAGCTTCCGATTGGCAGCCAGCATGCGTCTCATCAAAGTCCGACATTGGCGAAGCAGTTTTCGTCACCAGTGAGGTCGATTCGTTTGACGATCGGAACGCAGCGGACGCATACAAGCGATTAGAAAAATCAGTTCGGATCACTCGGTCTTGGGGCGACGGCTATGGCTATTTGTTAGTCGCCACCGGTCGGGCTGAAATGATGATTGATCCGATTTGCAACGCATGGGACGTTGCTGCGATCGCTCCGATCGTCACCGAAGCCGGCGGGAAGTTCACCGACTGGAAAGGTGTCGAAACCACTCGCGGTGGCGATGGGGTGGGAACCAATGGGCTGTTGCATGATCAAGTGCTG
>CAYVAN010000267.1:0-5360 GCA_964449225.1 uncultured Rhodopirellula sp. | reverse complement strand
GCGGCTCGCGCCGCTCCGCTAAAGGGCACCCCAGCTTGAAAAAGTGATTAGCCCTAGCAGTGTTAGCCAGTTACTTTCCATGAGACGGTGTTTCGGTTTTCCGATACACCGTCTTTTTTTGTCGCAACTGCTTTCCGTAAGCTTGACGTTCAGCCGAGTCCCACAGTCCAACGAGGCACGGCTTATCAAATGCAAAGGCCACCGCGATCCATCCTTAGCTCGCACTTTCGCGGATCAGGTCGATCAGTTCTGCGGTGCCCATCTTGCCCGCGTGATCGGTTCCGTCCAGGACTCCTGCGACAAGTTCTCGCTTGTCGGCATGAAGCTGCAGGATTTGTTCTTCGATGGTGCCTTCGGACACCAAACGATAAACCGTCACGGGTCGTTCTTGTCCGATGCGGTGGGCGCGGTCGGTCGCCTGATCTTCGACCGCTGGATTCCACCATGGGTCCAGGTGCAACACGTAGTCAGCGGCCGTTAAGTTCAGCCCCGTGCCACCCGCCTTCAGCGAAATCAAAAACAGTTCGCCCTCGCCAGCCTGAAACGCATCGACTCGTTTGGAGCGTTCCTTTGCAGGCGTGGAACCATCCAAATACTGATACTTGATCCCGCGTGCATCAAGTGCCTCGCGGATAATCGTCAAATGTTTAACGAACTGACTGAACACCAGTGCTCGGTGATCACCATCGCGAAGTTCATCGACCAGCGAATTAAACAGATCCAACTTGGCAGACCCCTTGTTCCACGACGCATCGACCAGCCGAGGGTGACACGAAAGTTGTCGCAGGCGGGTCAACCAAGCCAAGGTACGAATCCGTTGCTGCCCCGCTTTTCCGCCAGCTTCCTTATCCGCAGCAGCACCGCTGAGCTCCGCCAAAGCTGCCACTCGAGCGTCTTCGTATAACTTCTTTTCGCTGTCGCTCATTTGAGCCTTGAGCGTAATTTCGGTTCTCGGTGGCAGCTCTTTCAAAACGGCGTTCTTTGTACGTCGCAGGATGAAAGGTCGAACCAGGCGTGAAAGTGATTGCCGACGCTCGTCATCTTTATGTCGTTCAATGGGATCGGCAAACCGGCTTCGGAAACGTTCCCACGATCCCAACAATCCAGGACTGAGTGTTCGGAACAGGCTCCACAATTCCCCGAGGTGATTTTCAAGGGGTGTTCCCGACAACCCGATTCGCCAATCGGCATCAATGGCACGAACCGCTCGCGAGGTCTTGGTTTGAGAGTTCTTGATGAACTGCGCTTCATCCAGAACCAATGAAAACCAAGGACGCGAGGCAAACTTTTCTGCGTCACGCTGTAGCAGTTGATAGCTGACAATGACCAAATCACCTTCACTGGCAGATTGAATCAGCTCATCACGATTACTTTCGCGATACAAAAGAGGTTTTAGCGATGGCGTAAAACGCTCGCATTCACGCGCCCAGTTATCACCAACGCTAGTCGGAGCGACAATCAGTGCAGGGCCACCCTCGGCGCGGTCAAGCAATACGCCAAGTGTTTGAACGGTTTTACCCAAGCCCATATCATCGGCCAGGACTCCGCCGACGCCCCACCCGGCCAGTCGAGCCAGCCATTGGTAGCCTTCTAGTTGATAATCACGCAATGTCGCATCGAGTTCCCCGGGTTTCTCTGGTGTCCAGTTTTTCAGCGATTCCAACTTGGCGAGCGATTCATGCCACCTTGCGGTTGCTTCGATCGAAACATCTTCTCCAATCAAATCCTGAATTGCGGGAACCACGGCGTCGGCGACTTTCAGGCTGCCTCGATCAGCAACAACGGTATCGCCCAATTGCTGCAAGCGTTTCCGGAACGCGTCTGATATTTTTGCGAACTCACGATCACCAACTTGAACAAGCGAACGGTTGTCGCGGACTGCCAGCAACAATTCCTCTAGCGGAACTTCCTGGCCATCCAAATTGACGCTGCCGGTCAGGCCAAACCAATCACGTCGGTCATCAATCTGGACCCGCAAACTTGACGGCGTGATTTCGCCTCGCACCCGGATCGATTCACCTTCGGGCCAAATCAATCTCGGCGCTTCTTCACCTGCCGAATAGAGGCTTGCCAACAGATCCAATGCGGTTTCGTCCGATGTTGCGACCCAGCGAAAGTGGCCATCGGGCGAAAGCGAATTGAGACCGAAGCGATCAATGATCGAGGACGCGACCACTTGCTCGGATTTCAGATCTCGCTGCAAACGAACCGGCCCTTCTTCGGTCAAACATGACAACGTTTCCGGCGGATCACCGGGAACCTGCAATTCGCGGAATCGTGATTCGTGCATTCCCAAACGAACACAAAGACCAGCACCTGGACGCGGCAATAATTCAAGCACCAATTCAGCAACCACTGGCTCAATCGGACCAGCTAATTCAGGCGGCAACTCGACACGAATCAGTGAATCGACCGTCGCGCTGCCAACACTAAACCGTGCGGCTGATTCATGATCAAGCAGTATGTCAGAGAAATCGTTGCGGATCAGATACTGGATGATGCGAGTCGCTTTGGGGTCTCGCAGTGTACAAACAACGATGCGGTGTCCCTTGACGTCGACCAAAATGACAATCGGATCGACCGGGCTGGCGTGACCAAGAATGACCTCGCAGTCGTGCGGATCGATCTTCATTCCCGACGCTTGCAAGCTAGGCTGGAACCGCAACAGAGCGTTGGCGTCACTATCCTGATCCGAATCACCAGAGAGCTCACCGTTGCGAGGCGGCGGCGCAGCTTCACTCTCGTCATCCGCATCTTCATCGACGACGGTGACAGGGTTTAGCGTCAGCGTCAGCTCGGAAGAGAAAATGCTGACCTTGGTCGCATCGGAATCGTCCCAAGCAACGTTGTCATGCCCAACCATGGCCTGCAAAGCCTGAAATTCGTTGTAGTGATCTTCGTCAAACGAATAACTGGGTTTGGCAACCATTGCGGCGATCCGACCATCGGCGCGGCAGTCCGAAAAGTCGCGACGCAGCAAATCAAAGCTGCGAACTTCGCGTCCTTTGGTCCAGCCTTTTTTGTTTTTTCGGACCCGCTGCTCATAGGCGGAAATGGATATCGGACTGTAATAGCGGGAATTGGGCAGCCCAATTCGCCACTGCAATCGGGTGGGTTCGGCGCTGGCGGTTTCTGATGCCATCTCTTTGGAAAAGCTAAGCAATTCATCGACCAATTCACGGCCAGCGGCAACGTGATCGACTTCCAAGTCGTTCAAAAACTCGAAAACCTCACCCGCCCCACGACGGGCCAATTGCTCCTGAAGCCACCACACGGTGGCCAAGGTGTGATGGCAAGCTTTTTCTTCTTTAAATGGATCGCATTCACATTGGATGTTCGCATCAAGCGATCCACTATCAGGCGAGAAATCGAAGTCTTCCTCTTTTTCGATTCCTTCGGCTGCACCAATCGTGATGCTGCACGCGACCGTGTTTTGTCGATTTCCCTTGACCTTAAAGTCAAACACCATGGAAGCATCGGCACGGGAAAACGTTGGCGATTCGACCGTCATCATCGCCGCACGCTTGTCCAATGATCCGTCATGACGGTCCACCACACGCTCGATTGCCTCACCCACCAAAATCCCAAACGCGCTAATTGCGTCGTCGGACATCAAATCCATACTACGAATTCCATCAACTGAAAGGTCAAGTACCGGCCAATCCGACATCCTAACACCGACGCCCCTGTTTCTCGATGCCTCTTTGCCTGTTTTGCCAAGACACTACATTGTCGCTACGTAAATCAACCTTACCCGCAAACTAGTGGAGCTTCTTTATGCCCAAATTAACTATCCAAGACCTTGGCACGTTCGACGTCCCCGCCGGAAAAAGACTTGTTCAAGCCCTGGTCGAAGATGCCGGGACGGATCAATTGCATGCCTGCGGTGGAAAGTCGCGGTGTACAACCTGTCGCGTCCAATTCATCGAAGGCGAACCCGATCAGATCACGCAAGCCGAAGCCGACACTTTGAAAGCTCGCGAAGTCACTCAGTCGGGCGTTCGCTTGAGTTGCCAGATCAAATGCGATCATGACATGACGGTTAAGGTAATTAGCCGTTTGGAAGGCAGCGAACGGGCTGATCAAGGATCCCCCGTGGCTGATCAGATCGAACCAGAAGCAGTTTGGACAACAAAGTAGCCACGAATCAACGTCGCACGAGGTTCCCAGGACTTGGATGATTACAGAGTGAGCATTTTGGAACGTTCAGCATGAAACCAACCCGAAACCACTTCGTCGATCCAACATTTGCGACCTAGTCCAACAAAGCCAACGTGACCGCCGCTGCTTGGCATTAATAGGGTGGTCGATTCACTTAACTCTGATTTGATTTCTTGGAAACAATCGATTGGGACGATCGGGTCATCGGCCGCAGCAAGAATCAAGGCGGGCGTTTGCAAGTGATGGATCACAGCACTCGCCGATGATTGTTCGTAATACTGTCTGGCATTATCGAATCCGCTAAGCGGAGCGGTATATTGTTCATCCAACTCCCATAACGTTCGGGAACGCGCTCCCTGGTTAATTTTCTGAAAATCAGATCGCTCGGTCACGCCGGGCGGTAGCCGACTGAGCAAGTTGCGGATGAAGTACCGGTTGTAGAGTTTTCGGGTTCGCCGCTGCATGTTTTCGCTGCAACGAACCAAATCAATCGGTGGCGAGATTGCCGCAATCCCTAGCAAGGTGTCTCGCCAATCCGGGCTCGGGTCTAGCCCTCCATCGATCCTGGCGATGCCTCTCAACAACTGAGCAGCTCCCAGTGAAATCCCAGTTGCACAAATCGGCTGACCTGGATGTTGGCCGTGAATCGCGGTCAAGGCTGATATCACATCATCACTACGGCCAGCATGTGACAAATTTTTTGACCAGTTGCGAGCCCGACCGAAACCTCGCATGTCCATCCGATAGGTTCGATAACCCTGATCCAAAAATAGTTGCGCCAACCGAGTCATGTATGGTGCGGCGTGACATCCCGTCAAACCATGAATCAACAACATTGACCCCATCGTGGACGGTTTGCTGGATTCCCGGTCATCGCCAATTGCAGGATCATCGCCACTTTTAGGATGATCGCCACCGTTAGGATGATCACAGTGCAGAGCAATGGAATCTCCGTCGGAAACGGGAACTCGAATCGTTTGAGTCGGCCCCCGACCGTTACCGCAACGAACCTTTGGCCCGATCGCAAGCGACGCACAAACCGTTTGCAGGTGACCACCCCGAATCAATGGATGGGGAACAAAAGTTTTCGGCTGAAACAAGGATAATCTCGAGAGCATTTTCAATTTTGTTGGGGGATATAAATGTAGGCCGGAACAAGCGAAGCGCAGTTCAGGCAATTGCATTGCACGATCTTGAAT
>CAYVAN010000266.1:0-5395 GCA_964449225.1 uncultured Rhodopirellula sp. | reverse complement strand
ACCTCCGACCTGCTCGTTAGGAATGAGCTGCTCTATCCAGCTGAGCTACAGGGGCGATGCGTTTTTCAAAGCTTCCGAAAACCGCTGTTACAACCAGCGGTCAAAAAGGGGATGCGTCAGCGTTTGGAAAACGCCCCCGACCGATGGGTCAACATCGACGGAGGGCACATGACCGTGATAAGCAAGATCAACGGAATGCATGCATGGTATTGTAAGCACCAACAAATTATCTGCGAAGCGGTCCAAGCCTCACAAACATTTTCCGCTTACCCGGCACAACAACGGGAAAGTGGACAAGAAAGATCAGAGGCAGACTCTACTACTTTTACTTTGGCGAGTGGGCAGAGCCGGACGGGGAAAGAACGGATGTTAGCTGATCGAGAAAACAGGGGCAGGGGCGAACCGTTTCGCGGGGCTGATGTAAAACGCTGCCTTTTTGCGGACATTTTTGAAAAACTTCTAAACTTACTGTTGGACTCAGCCGACCGTACGATCCGGTTGGCTGGTGGACGAAATTCGGCTTCACGCCGTGTGGACACCCTCGGGAGGTCCCTATATCCGCCGGCTCATTTATTCGAGCGACTTCAAAGTGAGTTGCTTTTTCTTTGTGTAGTAAACTCCGTAGTTGTCCTTCCGGGTATCGTCTACATCGTGGATCAAGCCGACTTGGTTCCAAACTAGCTTAAGGAACCGGTCTTCTCCTCTTTCATAAAGTCTTTGCAGGGCCCAAAGATAGTAATCTACGATTTGTCGATTGATGGTGGTCTTTGGATCACCTGCGTTGATCTCCACTGGTGCATCGGATTCACTCGAATCAATCACCTTTTGAATGTCGCGTTTCAGATGTGCCCAACACAACTGGTCACCGAATCACCATCGGGTCAACTGTACCGGAATTAAGCCGGTGCCGTTCGACGAAGCCGAGGCGATCCGGCGGCGTGAAGCCTGGGAACAAGCCAAGCAAGACGAAGCCGAGCGGATCCGCGAATCAGTCCGGGCCGATGGTGAAAACCGCGGAGCACCTGAATGGGTGATTGAGCAGGTGACGGCGCGGAAGTTGGAAGCCGCCGGGCTGGGGCGATTTGAGTTGGTAGTCGAGGCGTCTTGATTTGCACAACTTCTGCATCAACACCAGATTTAATAGAATTCGGCTACGGTGGCGGACTTGTGGAGAACCACTTTCCAGCCTTTCGTGCGAACCCCACGCTTCCCGTTCAACTGACTGAGGAAAGGCGACAAATGTCGGACGATCTACCATCGAATCCCCCCGAGAGAAACTTCCTTTTTTACTCGACGCAGGACGGCAAAACGAAAGTGCAAGTGTTGCTTGCCGATGAGACCTGTTGGATGCCTCAGGGGAACATTGCTGCTTTGTTCGAGACTACCCCTCAGAACGTAACTCAGCACATCAGAAACATTTACGACCAATCTGAACTGAGCGAAGCGGCAACTTGTAAGGATTACTTACAAGTTCGAAAGGAAGGAAATCGCGAGGTCAAACGCACGCTGGCGATCTACAATCTCGAAATGATACTGGCAATCGGATACCGGGTGCGGAGCCAGCGAGGCGTCCAGTTCAGACAGTGGGCAACGTCCACCTTGGCTGAGTATTTGGTAAAGGGATTTGTGCTCGACGATGAGAGATTGAAGGCAGCGAAGACCACGTTTGGCAAGGATTACTTTGATGAATTGATCCTTCGTATCCGTGCCATCCGAGCATCAGAGCGGCGGTTCTATCAGAAGATCACTGACATTTACTCGACAGCCATCGACTACGACGGTTCAGCAAAGATAACAAAAGAGTTTTTCGCGACTGTCCAAAACAAATTGGAGTGGGCGATTACCGGACAGACTGCGCCGGAGATTATCAAAGAACGTGCGGACGCAAGCATGCCCAACATGGGTCTGCAGACCTGGAAGAATTCACCGAGCGGCCCCATCCGAAAGGCTGACGTCACCGTCGCAAAAAACTATCTCGCACAGCCAGAGATTGAGAAGCTCGATCGAATCGTGACGATGTATCTCGACTATGCGGAAGATCAAGCAAGTCAGCAGTCATCAATGACAATGGCAAATTGGGTAGAAAAGCTCGATGCCTTTTTGCAATTCAATGGGCGTGAAGTCTTACAGCACTCGGGGACTGTGAAGCGAGCCGTTGCAGATCGATTGGCAAAAGCCGAGTACGATGCCTTTGATGCGAATCGAAAACGGATTGAAGCAACGCAGCCGACGAGCGACTTCGACAAGTTCATTGATGAAGTAAAAAGAATCGATCCGCCGAGCAACGAATAGAAGTGTGAGCCAATCAACGCACCGGAGCCGATTTTACCGTCTTAGCGATCCAAGAAGGTAGCGATCAAGCGTTTGACAACCACGACAACCAATTACAACCGTTTAGAGCGACTTGGCCGCACTGCCCTGATGGCTAAAACGCCGTGTTCTAGGCGTTTTTGAGATTCCTGTCTCTGACTAGGAATGAGCTGCTCTGTCCAGCTGAGCTACAGGGGCGATGCTTAAGTCTGAAGGGTTAGGGGTGAAGTGTGAAAGGGGGGGCAGCCTAGTAATTTGAGGCTTTCATTTTACACTGCATTTCATGCACAAAGACTCTTCACATGCCGTTTTTCGTATTCTCGATGCCTCGGCCAATCGGGTCGGGGAAGGGCTGCGTACCGTCGAGGAATGGGCGAGGTTTGCTCTTGATAATGAAACTCTGTCCGCTGAATTGAAGGCGATTCGTCACCAAGTTTCGACGGCCTTGGCGATTTTACCGCGAATGGAATTACTGACCGCTCGTGACACGTCAGGCGACGTGGGAACCAAGATCACGCAGGACACCGAACGAATTCGTCATTGCCCAAGTGATGTCTTGGCGGCAGGTGTGTCGCGGACGGGGCAGTCGCTGCGTGTGATGGAAGAGTACCTCAAGACGATCAACGTTGAAGCTGCCGCAACGATTGAGCAAGCTCGCTATCGATTCTACACTGCTTCTGCGAGTTTGGAATTGTTGGCAGCGGCTCAGGATCGCTCAATGCGGGTGCAGCAAACAAGACTGTACGCATTGATCGATGCGGGGACCGACGAGGCGGAATTTCAGGAACGGGTCACGACGCTGTGCGAGGCTGGTGTTGATATCCTACAGCTCCGCGACTCCAGCCAAAGTGATCGCACGCTGATAGCGAGGGCGAGAATGGGTGTCGAGATTGCCCGAAATTTTTCAACACTCTTCATTATGAACGACCGAGCCGACTTGGCCATTGCTGCTGATTGCGACGGAGTTCACCTGGGGCAAGACGAATTGCCCGCACTCGACGCCAGGAAGATGGTTGGCCACGATCGGATTGTTGGAATTTCGACCCACTCGATTGACCAAGCCATTCAAGCCGTCGCTGATGGTGCTGATTACATCGGATGTGGTCCCGTGTTCCCCAGTCGCACAAAGTCCTTTGATCAGTTTGCGGGTCTGGAATACATTCGCCAAGTCTCCAAACAAATCGACTTGCCTGCCTTCGCAATTGGCGGGATTGATGAAAGCAACTTAGATCAGGTGATTGATGCCGGTTGTTGTCGGGTCGCGGTTACTGCTGCGTTACGTCACTGCAACGACGTTACCGACACCGCGACTCGGATCAAAAACAAATTGCTAAAAGCAATCGTTAGTGGAAATTAGAAATCCAGTTCGCCGTCGATATCGCTGCTGGCGTCGACATCCGCTGGGGAGGGAGCCTTGGGCTTTCCGTATGCATCTTGTTGCAGGTAGTCGCTTAGATTTGATGGCTGATTTGCGTTGTTATTGCTAGGCAACGTTTCATCAGGTTCAATCAAATCAGTGGGACGTAGCGGATCGTTGGATAATCGCATCCAACCGGTGCTGCCGGGCGGGATCATCGTGTCGACGACGCCAACGATCGGGCGGGCTGAAACCGAAGCAGGGTCACAACAGGCTCGATTACAGCCGGAGCACCGCTTGCAGGTCTTGCTGGCACGCCAGAACAGCAATTCGTCCATGCATGAACGAGAAGAAACAAAGACACGATCGCCGGGTTGAAGTTGATAGTTCGATCCGCTGTTGCCCATCTGGACGATCTCGCGATAACACACTGGCAACGTGACGCGGCACTCGCATGGATCCGTGGGTCGAGCGAGCAAAATTTTGCAGGGATTGGAGGCACTCGTAAGGCCACCCGCGGTCACAATGGCGTCTAAGACGGTTTCGTAACCCGACAAAGGATAGGCCCCAGGTGCGTTGACTTCGCCAAGGACATAGAAGCGATGAACGGGTTCCAGCATGCGCACATTGACGGCAATCGCATCACATTCCGCTGGCAAAGCGTCGGCGTTGATCGCTTCGCGGTCTTCCTTGCTTGCGAGCTGTTTGCATGAATCACGCTGCTGTCTAATTTGAAACGCAATTTGCTGTTCGATCAGCGATTCTGCTTGTTCAAGGCTTTTGCCCGCTACCACGACGCGTCCGTAAGACCCAAGGTCAACGGTGCCATCAGCTAAGACAATTTGGTCGGCCGGCAAACGAAGGTCTCGTTCAAGGCTTACCGGTTCAATCAATATCGAGTCACCTGGTTCTAATGCATGAGGCGGCAAAACCGTTTTGGCGTTCTCGCGTGCAATGTTGGTCGGGATCCGGGATGCATTGAGGACCGCTTCAGCTTCGTCGGTCAATGTCGCACCGGACGGATAGAGCGAAAGTCCAAGCGTGCTGCATCCGCTGGTCATAACGAAGCAAGCGATGATCCCCAGGCTTATAACTGCTGGTCGAATGCCGTAACCCGTACGTTTCATCGTGTTCCCTGTTTCCGTGAACTTCATCCCACAGGAACAATCGGCGCAAAACGGGCATGTAGCGCTGTTCGAAGGACACACCCGATTCAATCAAAAGAACCGTCACAGTCCGGGCTGCCGTGAAACTGATCCTTCGCGGTTGGGCAAATAGGTCGCTGGTTGCGGCTGTGCGATTTCTTCCAGAGCATTTTCAAGTTTGTCAGGAAATGTAGGCCGGAACAAGCGAAGCGCAGTTCAGGCAATTGCATTGCCTGAACTGTGTTGCATTGCCTGAAATGTGTTGCATAGCCTGAACTGCGCTTCGCTTGTTCCGGCCTACATCAATTCTCAAAATGCTCTCATGTGTTGGCTTTGCCAGTTGCCAAGCAGTGGTGCGTTCTTCTTTACGACAGCAATTCAGCGGAAAGCTTTTCTCGGCATGCGGTGATTACCTTGCCGACCAGTTCGTCTGCTTGGTCGCCGCTGAGCGTTGAATCGTTTCGTTGCAATTGCACCGTCATCAATACTCGTTTGCGATCCTTGCCGTCCTTCTTTTCATCGCGATACGTTTACTGGTATCGGACGCCAGCCAATTAGCTACCGACGGCCCCCCGGACAACAA
>CAYVAN010000265.1:2060-5470 GCA_964449225.1 uncultured Rhodopirellula sp. | reverse complement strand
GCTCAATAGGCTGCTCAATGCGCTGCTCAATACGTTCGACCCGCTGTTTCTACAACAGCGGACGCGGGTTTCGCTTAACCGGTTGATAACGCGGTTGCGGGTGGCGGTTGTCGTCGTAGTGGTAGTGTGCGTGATGCGATGATCATTCCAATGACGACCAGAAAAAGCGCCATCCACTGGGCTTCGTGCGGGCGTTCGTGTAGCAGAACGGTGGTGAGGACGATTGCGGAAAGCGGTGAGATGAACGACCACCCGCTGACGGTTTTTGGCGTGGCATGGACAATCGCGAAAAACCAAAAGAGTTGGGCCAAGCCAACAACAAAGATGCCGTAAATTGAAACGCCAATGACCACGCCGGGATGAACGAGGTCAGCGAAGTGTGTCGGCCCAAACATCACCATCGCAATCGCCGCGAACCCAGCCGCTGCAATGATGTTTCGTGTGAAGACGAATGGTTTCAGCCCCATTTGTTCCAGCGCATATCGGCCAGTGATGGACACCATCGCTGCACCGAATGCGGCCCCAAGTGCCAGCAGGTCTCCGATACCAAGCATCGTCGGACTGCCCCAAATCATTGCCAATAGAATCGCAACAACGATGAAGCCGTACCCGATCCATTGATAACGGGTGAGCTTCTTTCGCAACACAAACGTTGCTGCCAATGCATAGAAGATCGGACCGGCGCGGCTGATCAGAATCACGTTGGAAACCGCCGTGGCGTGCAATGCAAAAAAGAACATCGCTGGAGTGATGATTGACAACGACGAACTGGATACCAGCGATAAGGCCCCGAGCGGCGAGAGCTTTTTCAAGCCGGTAAAGATCGAGTGAACGCCAGTCAGTATCAACACCAATGAAGCGGCGGCCAAGTTGCCAACGGTTAGCAAGTTACAGAAGGATACGGCCGCGCCTCCATCGGAACCGAGTTCCTTGCCGTGAACCATCAACCATTTTGTCAGGGGCGCGGCTAGCGAAAAGAGCGTGTACGCGCCGACGACTGCCAGCAACCCTCGTACGGCGAGGGCTTGCGAGGCAGGACTTTCGCCGGAGGGTGTCAGCTTTTCCATGAAGTCAAAAGTTAGCGATTGAGGTGGTCGACGAACGCGCGGCACTTCTCGCAATTTTCAGCATTCTTGCAAACTTCATCGTACGCAGTGCCACGACTGGGATCGCGGACATCAATGTGAAGTGTCGCGGTTTGCTTGGTGTTGGTGGTCGTCGTCTTGGTTGAATTGGACATAGTAGTAACCTTTCATGGAAGTGATGTCTAACCGTGATCGAGTGGCATGGACGCTTTCGCCATCGGTCGGCGGTTCAATCGTTGGGTGATGCCAATACGACGGAATGCCAGAGTGTTTTCTTACTCAAAAAAAATTTGAGTAAGACCCGGATGCTTGGAAGCGTCCATAGGAACACACACACGCATTACCTGAAGTTCACTTGATCGAGTTACAACCCATGACCAATCGCATTTTCAAGGATAAGGGACAAAGCTTGCCATCAGAACGCTTTCAGTGGACGAAAGCTCGGCGGCAGAATGACCTGACAAACGTTGTCCAATCTCGCAGGCCTGACGTACCAGCGAAGGCCCCATCATTGGTTAGAGACGCAGCCGGGCCTACCGACGTCGCCGAAGATGAAAAACCGGTGAGTCGCCCCGTTCAAAATCGACCACGTGGCACGTCCGAACGATGGGAAGGAGCTCGATCGATTCCGAAAGAACGTGTGAAGGAACTCCATCAGCACGACCGCACGCCGACCAGCAAGATGCTGATCGATACCAGTCTTTTAATTGCATCCGCAGTCGCCGGCGTGGTTGCTTGGCACAACGGATACTATGCGGTCACGGTTGTCTTCTGGGCGATCGGTGGTTTCCTGGGCAACATCAAACCACTTGCCTTTCACGACGCCGCTCATGGAACCCTGCATCCGTCACCTCGCAAAAACGAGCTGATTGGATTTGGAATCGCGACGTCAATTATGGTTCCGATGTCGTTGTACCGATACGCACACGCCAAACATCACTCGCACATCGCGACGGAACAAGACCCTGAATTGTGGCCTTTCACCGTCACGACCACGCCACGGTGGCAACGACACCTCGTTGCCTTCATGGAATTGGTCTTCGGTTTTGTGGTAACGCCAATCTTGTTTCTGCGTGCATTCTTGATTGCCGAAGACATCGCGCCAAAGGTTCGCCGTCGGATTCGTATCGAATACGCTGGCGTGAGTGCTTTCTGGTTCGCATTGATCAGTCTGACAGCGTGGACGGGGTTATGGACCGAATTGATCGTCGGCATCATCATGCCATGGGCCGTTGCCGGTTTCTTGCAAACAGGCAACAAGTATGTCGAACACATGGGCATGACGGGCGTCGGCGTGATGGGCACCAGTCGCAGCGTGATCCCTCAAGACAAATTTGGTGAAGCAGTCGCCGCAGCGTGGCAAAACGTTGCTCATCACGCGGCACACCACTTGTACGCCAAAATCCCTCACTACAAGTTACCCGAAGCTTCGGAACACATCGTCAGCGACACGCCGCCTGACGGAGCGATCTTTCCAACCTACACCGCGGCAACGATTGCAATGATCAAGACGCTGGGTGATCCAAAGGTCGGCCAGCAGTGGAATGATGTCTGAGCAACGTTGTTCATAACAGTTGAACGATGAATCAAAGGCATACGCGAATCGGAGGATCGCGTACGCCTTTTGGCGTTACATTCCCAGCGGGCCATCCAGATCCATGAGGCGGATTTGCGTTCGTCTTTTTGAAATTCTACCCCCGAAAATGATTGCGAATCACGGGTTTACATCGACGGTGTCACGCTGACATCAAAAATGCGTTTGGATTCTTTGGCGACATGATTCGACGGATGGACATTCAACTTTCAGGGATTGTTTCACCGCCTGCGGCGCGAGATATCGACCTAAAAGCGAACGACGGTTTCCATGTCACCGATGACTAGAAAGCTCGATCGAATCAGTCCTCTCCTAGAACGGGCAGCCGAGAAAAACTGCTACATTTGACGAACATTGCGACGTAAGACAACCCGGCAACACCACGCCTCAACACCAGCGAAATACTGTAAAGCGCTTTTCAACTCAAGGATCTGAATATGTTTGCGACGCTCGAAGGATCAGTGACTGACTCAATGGAAGCTCAGTTTCACGGCCTAAGTCCAGAACACATGCTTCGCTGGGCAGCTGAAGAATTTGGCGACACGCTCGCAGTTAGCACCAGTTTTGGAATTCAATCGGCTGTCACCTTGCACCTAGCGACACGGATTGTGCCAAACGTTTCCGTCATTTGGATCGACACGGGTTACCTGCATGAAGAAACGTATCAATACGCGACAACATTGACGCGGCATCTGGGGTTGAATCTTCAAGTTTATGAATCGCCGATCAGT
>CAYVAN010000265.1:0-2050 GCA_964449225.1 uncultured Rhodopirellula sp. | reverse complement strand
AATGGAGTCGCGTTACGGACGTTTGTGGGAAAGTGACAATGTCGACGATCTGCAACTTTACGATCAGATTCGAAAGGTAGAACCGATGAATCGAGCTCTCGATGAACTAGGCGTTCGCGGGTGGGTGTCGGGCTTACGTGCGGATCAAACGGAGTTTCGTAAACGTTTGCCGCCGATCAAACGCACCGGCAGTCGCTATCGGATCTATCCCATTTTGGAATGGAACGCCCGTGACATTTATCACTACATGACACGTCATCAGTTACCGCAGCATCCGCTCTTTGATCAAGGCTACGTCTCCGTTGGTGACGCGCATTCGTCTCGCCCACTTTCAGCCCATGACCACAACGAACGTGACACTCGTTTCCGTGGACTAAAACAAGAATGCGGTTTGCATACCTGAATCACAGGTAAGGATCACGAAAGAACTCTGGTTGGAATGACCACCGACCAGAACGACATTGCTCCACACGTTTCCGAAAGTCGACCTTATGACCTCGCAATTCACTCAATCCATCACCGACGCTGCGGGAAAGTTTGATTTCGTGGGGGCTCATTTCGCGTGCGAACGGAATCGGTTTTCGGACACGAATCCTGATGGTTACGTGAATTTCGGTTCGGCGCAAAACTTCTTTCAATCGGACGACCGGTTTGAACGAATGTTGGCGATGACGCCCCATCGTGACGACGCTCATTATCAACCATTTTTCGGGACCGAATCTTGTCGCACCAGCATCGCGGGCTACCTGCAATCGATCGCTCAAGTCCCCGTTGATGCTGATGACATTGTCGTCGGCAATGGCGCGGTAGGGTTGCTTGAATCGCTGGCGGTGACACTGCTGGACGAAGGCGACGCGTGCCTCGTTTCCACGCCAGTCTTTCCCGGTTTGGTAGCTGCGCTGAGCCTGCGGGTAAAGTCTCAAATCGCATGGTTGCACACCACTGCCGCCAATGACTTTCGCCTAACGCCCGAAGCACTCGAAAATGAGCTCCAACGTCAACGTAGTTCTGGAACCCGCATCAAGGCAATTTTGTTGTGTTCGCCGGGCAATCCAATTGGGCAAGTGTTTGATCGTCAAGAAATGTCTAAATTCGTTGACATTGCAGAACGTTTTGATTGCTGGCTGATTGTTGACGAAATTTACGCCGAAAGCTGCTTTGTCGATGTCGAATTCACCAGCGCGATCCAATCGCGTTCTGAACGTGTCTTTGTCGTCGGCGGTTTGTCCAAGGACTTTGGACTAGCGGGCTACGCCACCGGTTGGGTTCACGGGATTCAGGGCGACGTGATGCGAGCGATGCGTAAACAAGCTCATTTCTATCGTCTTCCATCACCGGTTCAAAAAGTGATCGAAGTCTTCCTTGATCCTACTTGGGCGACCGATCATCTTTCACGACACCGGCGGCGGCTTACCAACCAATACGCGGCCGCTTGTGATTCGCTTCGGCATTCTGGAATCAAGTTTTCAACGAGTGATGCGGGGCTTTGTTTGTGGTTGGACCTTCGCGAATATCTTTCGAGCGTCGATGCGGCAGGCGAGATGAAGCTTTACCAATTCATGCTTGACCAGCACCGTGTTCACATTAGCCCCGGCAGCGGTTTCTATTGCCAACACCCAGGTTTCTTCCGCATCTGCTTTAGCCACGACGATGCCACGCTCACCGAAGGCCTGCGTCGATTGGTTGCCGGATTGAATGCCCCCGTGCCCGCTTTGCAGTAGCGAATATGCAGCGTCACGATCGCCGTAGCGAAGCTCGCGTAGAGCTTCGGCGATTGCAGGGAAACCGAACGCCTACGCGGCGATCGCTAGTGCGCCTGCGAAGGCGATTGAACAGTCGGGTGAAAGTCCCGATCGGGGAAGACGTTACCCTCCCCGTAGTGAATGATAACTGCGTTTTCAACAGAAAAGGTGGAGAGCAATCAGGAGCGAATGAGCAGTCCGTAACAAAATGAACTCGTTTCGGCCAAGCCTGTCGGGGAGCGTGCTAGCAAGTCTGCGATAGCCCAGGACTGGTGGACTCACGAAATTAGATTTTAGACGGCTAGGGA
>CAYVAN010000264.1:0-5498 GCA_964449225.1 uncultured Rhodopirellula sp. | reverse complement strand
GCGAAGCGCAGTTCAGGCAATTGCATTGCACGGCGTTGAATTGCCTGAACTGTGTTGAATTGCCTGAACTGCGCTTCGCTTGTTCCGGCCTACGTTTCTACGTTTCCTGACAAATTTGAAAATGCTCTAATCCGCACGAACCGTGCTATTGGAGTTGTGGGGAATAGAAAGGCTTCCTCTTGTGTGCTGAATGAACACACAGGCTGGAAGCCTATGCCACTGGTAACTTACTTTCCAAACGCCGCTCGGAAAGCCGCGAAGTCGACCAGGCTAATGTTGCCGTCGCGGTTATAGTCCATGCCGTCAACGAATCCGGAATCGTTGGAGTTTTTACCAAAGGTTGCTCGGAAGGTCGCAAAGTCGGCCAATGAAACGGTTCCGCTGCCATCGACGTCGGCGTACTTTGAATAGAAGCCGTCGGTATGCTCGTAGGTAGTACCTGGGGTGCCGCTGTTATTGGCATCCAAGGCGATGTTGTCTCGCGTGATCTTGCTGCCGTCGATGATAAGCTTGTAGCTGCCATCAATCAGCGATCCAAATGCATTCACATCCGATGTTGCATTTGGCGCAAATGTCAATTCTGTCGTTGTTTTGCCACCTACGGTTGAAGTGTTCATTAGAACAGGAACACTTTGCCCGCCTTCGGTCTCGACGGCGAATGCACCCTCAACCACGTTCGCTGTTCCATCGAGCGTCACTTTGATCACGTCAATGATCGAATGGCCCAGGGCTGGATCACGCTCAATTGGATCTTTAGAGATGTGAATGGATTCGACTTCCAATCGCTCAACCACTGTGATGGACACGGTTGCGGTATCGCTGTTGCCGTTACCGCTGCCGGTGATTTGGTAGTCAAAAGTGTCAACGCCGACGAAGTCGATCGCTGGGGTGTATTGAAATGACCCATTGGCGAACAACGTCACCGTGCCACCGCCGCTGGTCGCAACATTCGATGCGGGCGTAACGCCGATTGGTCCCATCGAACCGGCCAAATCATTACTCAGCAAACCGTCTTCGGGAACAAACAATTCTAAATCTTCGCCGATGCTGTAGGCGTCATCGATCGCGGCCATGGGCTGATTGAACTCGAACCAATTCAGGTTGATTCCTTGTCCGTCCGCCTGGACGCGGATGACTCGGTCACTTCCCGCATAGGGTGATAGATCGATTCCTGACATCGTCACCGTTTCCCAGCTTCCAAACCCACCGGTGTTTGGAACGGCGACAGACCCCAGCAATGAAAACTCCGTCGCTGAATCATTCTCGGCTATGAAAAGTTCGATACTTCGTCCCGAGTTTGGAGTGGCGACTCGGAAATCCACCGAATAGGTTCCTGCGACAACATCGACGGTGTAATTAAGCCATTCGTTATCAGCGACCCAGCCAACAAAAAATTCATCCCCATCATCGTTCGTTACACCGATGTCAACATCCTGATCGGGCCGATAGGCACCGCCCGTATTGCCATCGGTCGTGTCAAAGTAGCCAACGCCCTGACCACCAGAATTGTAATTCTCAAACTCGACACGGGTTCCCTCTGTCACGAGGGTTGGCGCGTCGACAACAACATTCACCAAACCGCCCGACGCGTCTACTTGGGCGGTCGCCAAATAACTTTGACCGTTGACTTGCACCGTGACCTGATGAGTGCCATCAAACGCCATGGTTCGATACGAACCGTCGAATCGGGTCGAACCAACGGTGTTGGTTTGCCATTCGCGTCGGATTTGGTCGACAAAGACATCTGCGTTCGGCTTGGCTTCCCAATTTGAATCGTACCAGTGGGCGTCTACGTCACGCCTCCAGTGGGCGGGCTCCCAAAATCCGTAGCTAATGATTCCGGTCGTGGCGGGATTTGAAAATACATTTAGAAAATAGTCTTCCGACCAATCTGCCTGCGTTTGATGATCGGTTCCAGTCGCATCAATGTCGAACTCGGTGATCAACAACGGCAACCCCAGGGAGGCGAACTCGTCCAGATAGGTCTTTAGTTGAGTCGGCGATGATGCTTCGTAAAAATTAAAGTGGTTCATGAAGCCAATTCCTTCGACCGGTTTGCCGGCGGCCAAGAGGTCTTGAACCAAATTGAAGTATTGCTGGCGGATTGGATTGTCGACCGCTTCGATCGTTTGTCCTTCGTTGACCATCAACACCGTGTCTGGATGAGCGTTGGCGGCTGCGATGTCAAAGACTTCGCCGACTGGTCCAGCCAATGGTCCGCCTTGGCGAAGGATGTTCCACACCTGCCTGATCAGTGTTGGGTGGTTGGCAACGTCCCAGCTGGTGATCTTTGGACGGTCGGTGCCTTCGATCGTACCGCCCAGCTCTGAAGCGATTTCGGCAACGTGATCCAATTGTGCTTGTCGCAAATAGTCAACTGCGGCTTGCTGACTTACCTCACTTTGCAAACGCAGGTATTCTTCTTCGACGAAGTTCGGGATTAAATCGAAGTTGCCCCACGTCAAGTGGTGGCCGTGAAGGTCGCGGACGTTTTCGTTGACCCAATCGACTGAGTTGCGTCCGGTCAATTCATTGTTTTCCCATGGAACCCAGCGGATCCCGTTGGCAACGGTGATGCTGTTGAACAAACGCGACGCGATGGCTTGATGACGCAACGATTCATCGGTCGACGAACTGCTTAAATTCTCAGCCACGTACTCGGTTCGAATGATATTACCAAATCGATACGCATGTTCTTCTTGATTGACTTCCACAATCGCGCCGGGAATCGGAACGCCAGCAAGATTAGTGACGTTGACCACCAATTCATTGCGGCGGTTCTCCAGTACGCTCTGCTGCGCCGATGCACGCCAATCGCTGTCCGCATCACGTTGGGCATAGCTTGAATAATCCTGGGGCAAGAATTCTGTCAGATCGGGCAGCGTGCCCTGATCAAGAAACTGAATGTCACCCACTTCCAATCGGCCCAGGCTTTGACCGAAAAACAATCCGATGTCCGCCGCACCAATGACTGAACCGGCATCAGCCTGGAGGTTAAACTCGTACTTCTGCCACTGATTGGTGACCTGCAGATTGCTTCGCATTAAACGGCTGGCGACAGAGTCCTGCGCGATCTCAAAACGAACCTCAAACGGTGCGTCGTCCGACCGAAGCCAAACCGACGCCTTCAAAATTGATCCGGCTTCGATCGCCGTGTCGCTTTTCCACCGAGCCGCGACGGAGGTTCGGAACCGTCCGGTCTGATTCACGTCGACACGCAAAACATCCGTGAATGGTACGTTTTCAGCGGCTGCCGTCGTGCGATTGGAAAAAGTTGCCAACGAGTTCTGCCCGGATCGTTGGTCAATGTTGCTAATCAAGACTGGATTGGCGGGCAGAACTGATGTTGCATTGGCAAGGCTTTCGACAAATCGCGTGACTTGAAAATTAGCAATCTCGACGCTTACGCCGCGGTTGTTCAAACGCAATTCGGCACGCAACGACCCCGCCGATAACACCTCGCCCGGAGTGATCGGAATCTGCGCGCGCTGCCAAACGCCGGTAGCGGTCAAATCTGTAGTGCCCCACGTGGCCGAGGAGGTCGTGCTTTGTAGTTCAAACGTGAAGGGGTTCCACGAAGGTCCGCCGACGCGACGATAATAGAATTCAGCATAAACCGTTTCAGGTTCAGTAATGTCCTGAGTGGCATCCCAACGCACCGCCACGGTGGGCGACGACGACGTAGTATTGATGATCAGCACGTCCCCGTTGACTGATCCGTTGTTCTCATTCACCGCCGTGCGATTGGAGAGTGCGGAAGGATTGATTCCCTGGACTTCATCTACACTTGATACGAGCGCCGGATCGTCGCCGATCAGCGATGATCCAACCGGGGCAACGTTGCCGAAGATCGAAAGCGTCGTCCGCGCACGGATCGGTGACGTCAACCGATAATCACTCGATGGCGACACGCCGACTTTTATTGTTTCGCGAACTTCGTCGATTCCATCGGAAACGACTGAGATTGATACGCGTGCGGATCGCTGACCCTTTGGAATGGTCACCGTCGAAGTCGCACCGGTGTAGTCAACGCCGCGGGTGGTAGTACCACCGAAATCCAGTGACACGGGCAGGTCACGGCCAAAGTCATCGGAACGAAACACATCGAAAGTCAAAACGTTAGAAGTGTCCGTTTCGTTGACCGACGAAACGATCGCGCGGACGCCGACTTCAGCCTGGAACGAACGGAGTTCCGCGTTGGGGATCGCGGTCCAAGCCGAACCATCGCGACTCCACTGAATTTGCAAACCGTCATACGTACCGCTGCTGTCGGTCTGCCGGGCTTCCAGGTAGTACTGCAAACCAGCAACCAAACTGACAGGAGCTGAAGTTTGGCTCGCACCGCCGTTCCATTGACCGGCTGTGGTTGCGATGTTAGTCGACGCGATGGTCCGCGAAAGTTCGGGGGTCGCGTCGTCGGCGATCAACAAGCGACTGGCGTCTCCGCCAGAGATTCGGAACTGATAATTCCCACTGGTTTCAGGAACCAAAAAACTCCGTAATCGCTGTGCGGGATGAGTGGTCGAGCTTGGCGAAACCGAAGTGCTGTTGGCAAACGTTCCACTGGCAATCGCATCAAATGCAACTTCGCCGGTGTCCAGGTAGTCGCTTGCCACGGCGGAAAGCTGTTCAAAGAGCACGCCAGTCGGCGCAGCAGCATCGAGCGTTTGCGTTTGGGAGGTCGACAGCTGCGTCCACTCTGGACCAACCACTTCCCTAGGCAATTCGGGGCTGGTCCATCCCAGCCACAATCGTGATGCACCGGAAATATCACGGAACTCAATTCGCACCGGAGTTGCCTGATTGGCGACCAATGGAACATCCGCCACGATTTCATTGCTGCCAGCACCAGACCACGCATCGACGACATTCTGACCATCAACCCAAAGCCGCAATCCATCTTGCGGTTCCAAACGAAAGATCAATTGATGCGTTGCAGTGTGGTCGCTCTGCAAATTGGATTCCCACCTAGCCGAAGATCCATCGCTGTTACTTGTGTTGTTTAGCGCTGAACGCTCACCCCAATCAAAATCGATCAGTGCGTCATGACGAACTAGGTCTGGCGATGAGCCTGGGGTGCCGCCGGTGAAGTAGCTACCCACCCATCCGGTTATTTCGGCTGCCAGTAACTGACGCTTCTCGAGATGCTCCGCGCGGACTCGTTGGCGTTTTACCGTTGGTTTTTTGGTTCTTTTCGATCTTCGTGTTTGGCTCGAGAATAAGACTTCAAGAAAACTACGAGCCATTGCATCCGCCACGAAAAACAGAAGTTAGGTGAAAAGACTTGATAACCAAAGAATAGCCACAACGAGGCCGAATCTAACCCGATTAATTTCCCGCTAACCTTATTTAAAGCTGCTTATCAACGCGGGAATCCGGCTGTTAGGGGGGAACGGCTACCGCTGCTAATTAAAAGCCCAGGCATCGAATGGTCAGAGCATTCTGAGAATTGATGTAGGCCGGAACAAGCGAAGCGCAGTTCAGGGTGCGTTGGGCAT
>CAYVAN010000263.1:0-5546 GCA_964449225.1 uncultured Rhodopirellula sp. | reverse complement strand
TTGTCGAAGGAGCCAAGCATGCTCAATGGAATTCACCCCAGTTCATGCCCCAGTTTGTCGAGGCAATCGATAAGTTTCTCAAAAAGAATCTAGCTCCGATTGGCTCGGCTGATGAACCGATTGCTCCGACCAGCAAAGTGCAACTCTTTAACGGGCAGGACTTGGCGGGCTGGAAGGCAACACTCGAAACTCCGGAAACGGGAGTCTTTACCGCAAGCGAGGGCGTCATCAAGGTGGCCGGCATGCCGTTTGGGTATCTCCGGACAGAGAACGCCTACAAGGATTACAAGCTTCATCTTGAGTGGCGATACGTGGATGCGCCGCCCGCGCCGGGGAAGAAACGCAACAGCGGTGTGTTGTTGCACATGACGGGCGAGGACAAAATCTGGCCCAACCTAATTGAGGCCCAGTTGAGGGCGAACAATGCTGGCTTCTTTGTTTTTGCGGCTGACTCGACATGCACAGAAGTTCTACAGACCAATCAGCAAACCAATAAGCAGCGAAAAGCCAAGGGCACGAACAAGAAGTTCCGCGTCATGAAGCGTATGCGCGGCGTCGAGGAAAAACCGGTCGGCCAGTGGAACTCTTACGACATCGTTTGCATGGGCGATACTGTTACCTTGACGGTCAACGGAAAGCTGGCCAACAAGGCGACGGGATGCGTACCGGCTGCTGGAAAAATCGGCCTGCAAAGTGAAGGCGCACCGTTGGAGTTTCGAAACATCTATCTCGAGCCGGCGGAGCAGTAGCGAAACTCAATGCTTGATTGAACTGGCTATCCGAATGAATACGCCGAGTGATAACAAAGTCGTCAAAGGGCCAACGTCCCTTAGAGCATTTTGAGAATCGATTTAGGTCGTTACTTTTTTGCAGAAGCGGCTTGGCTGAGCGTTTTGCGGAGTTGGTCGCAGACGGTGTCGAGGACATGAATCCGAGCGGTGTATTTGTCGTTGGCTGGAACGATGATCCAAGGGGCATGTTGATTGTTGGTCAGTTGGATCATGTCGTTGACCGCTGATTCGTACTCGTCCCACTTTTCGCGATTTCGCCAATCTTCGTCGGTCAGCTTCCAGCGTTTATGTGGCGTCGATTGTCGTTCTTCGAAACGTTTTAGTTGTTCATCCTTGGTAATGTGCAACCAGTATTTGCAAACCATGATGCCGCTTTCGACAAGTTGCTGTTCGAATTCGTTGATCTCTTTGTAGGCTCGTTGCCACTCGTCCGCTCGCGCAAAACCTTCAACCCGTTCCACCAATACTCGCCCGTACCATGACCGATCAAAGATGGTGATATCGCCACCGTTGGGCAGGTGTCGCCAAAATCGCCATAGGTAATGATGGGCATGTTCTTCGGCGGTCGGTGCTGCTGTTGGAACGACTTGATAGTTGCGTGGGTCCAGTGCTTGCAGGATGCGGCGAATCGATCCCCCTTTACCCGCAGCGTCCCAACCCTCGAATGCCAACAAGCTAGAAATACGTTGCTGTTTGGCTTGCCGAAACAACCGATTCAATTCGCCCTGCGATTGTGCAAGTCGACGCTTGTAGTCTTTTTGCGTGAGAGACTGTTCAAAGTCAACGCCGGACAACCAGTTGACGTGACTGGGTTTGAAATCCTTCGAGGTTGGTGTTGGTTCGGGGGTCGGCTTGGGAATCGAAGCTGGCGTTGGCAACGATTTTGTTTTTGATTCCGCTAAACGATTTTTAATGGCACTTAACAGGTGTTCTGCGATCGTAATGGAACGGTAACGATGGTCGGCACCATCGATGACTCGCCAGGGTGCCAATTCAGTATCGGTGGCTTCGATGATTTGGTCGCCAGCTTGAACGAACCGGTTGTACATTGCCCAATGAGCCCAGTCGGAATGGGTTACCCGCCATGCAGTCGCCGGATTTTCCTCGAGACGTTTGAGTTGTTTCCGTTGGTGTCGTTTATCAAGGTGCATCCAGAACTTAAGGATCAGAGCACCATCGGTCGCATGGGTTCTTTCGAAGCGACGGATCTGTTGTACCTGACTTTCAAACGCATCGGGTTGAACGCGTTGTGCAACGGTTCCAAGAAGCACCTGCGAATACCACGCACTCAAAAACAAGCCGATCCGTCCACGTGGCGGCAGGTCGTGCCAATACTGGCGAAAATCGGGACGTTCAGTTCCCAAGTCAGAAAGCGATGGCCGACCGTAGGCGCGATTGATCAGCCAACGAGGATCCATCCATTCGTTAAGAAGATTGACCACCTCGCTCTTCCCGGCTCCATCGACGCCCGCAAACAAAAGGATCACGGGAAAGTCGGCTTGGCGAAGCGAGTTTTGAGCTTCCAGGAGTTCCGCGCGCAGGCCAGGAAGCCGCGCGTTGAATTCACTTTTCTTTAATTTGTTCGAGTGAACAAAGTCAGCCAGTTTCATTGATTTTCTCGTAGGAGCATCTGGGGATCGAAGCTCACTATAAACACTCGCCTCGATTGCATGCACCGCTAACTCAATCACATCCTCGTATTTCCACCAACAACGCACGACTGAAAATACTCTGACAAGCTTGTCACAAAACAGGGTGGATTCGGACTGCTCAAAATGATCGCATCAACCTAGAATCACGGTCATGAAACTATTCACGCGAAGTCTTTTGATTGCTCTGTTGTTACAAATCGGCGTTTCCCGTGCCCAGATACCCGCTACGCCGGAGACACCTCGTAACGAGTCCGATCCAGTGGTGTCGGCCGTTGAAGCTTCCTTGCGAACTGATGTTCAGTATTTAGCCAGTGAAGAGTTACGTGGTCGAAGTGTTACCGACGACACGATTGATGTTGCCGCTGACTACATTTCTGGACGCATGGCTGGAATCGGGTTGGACGTGAGCATGATCGACGGATCGGCATATCAACCGGTGTCGATTCCGATTGATGTTCAGGCGGGCCAGGCGGCAAACAACTACGCCAGATTCGAATTTGTCGATGGTTTCGATGGCAAAATTGCAGACGAAAACGTCATGACTGCGGAATTGGATCGGGACATGATGCCGATGTCGATCGGGTCAGCAACCGGTTACGTGCAAGCACCGCTCGCGTTTGTCGGATACGGCATCAGTGCTCCGAAATATCAGTACGACGACTATGCAGGGATCGACGTGAATGGTCACGTCGTGATCGTGCTGCGAAAAGAACCTCAAGCGCCGGACCCAGACGGTCGGTTTGATGGCGTCAAATTTACCCGCCATGCTTTTTTTGCAACGAAAATGAAACAGGCGATGAACCACGGAGCAGTTGCCGTGATTTTTGTCAGTGATGCAGAGAGTACTAAGCGAGAGGTTCAGCAGATTCAAACTCGAATCGATGGCGAGTTGTCTCGAAAGAAACGCTTGAACAATCAATTGCAAGTTCTACCAACCGAGGCGATCAATACTCGATCGGCGCTTGAAGAAAAAATTGCGACCATCGACTCGATCGTTGCTGGCATGAAAACCAAACGTTTGGCGGTGCAAAGCGGGGTCATGACGGTCGCCACCGCTGGCCCCCCTGCAAAGGGCAACAACATTCCCGCGATCTCAGTTTCACGAAACCTCATTAGCAAATTACTTCGTGAAGCTGGCGATGGTCCAGCATCGAAACCGGAACTTGGGAAATCACTGGTTGAAATTGAATCCAAGATCGATTCAACGCTCTTACCACAAAGCAAAGTTTTAGAGGGCGTGACTGTTAGTTTGAGTGTTTCGATTGAGCCATCAAGTCGCACCAGTAATAACGTGATCGGAGTGTTGAAAGGACGTGGTGAACTTGCAAATGAAACGGTGATTGTGGGCGCCCATTACGATCATGTTGGCATGGGAGGCGTCGGGTCGCTCGCGCCGGGCACCATCGCAATCCACAACGGTGCCGACGACAACGCATCGGGCACGGCGGCGCTGTTGTCTGCCGCAGCGCAAATCAAAACCCAATTGGCAAGCGCTGCCAATCACCGCCGAGTCGTTTTCATCGCCTTTACTGGGGAAGAACGCGGATTGCTAGGAAGCAAGCACTACGTGCGCCATTCACGATTTCCAATGGAAAGCACCGTCGCCATGATCAACATGGACATGGTCGGCCGTTTGCGCGACAACGAATTGACCGTGTACGGCACTGGATCAGCGGACACGATGGACGGCATCGTGGACCGAGCGAATGCGAGCTTGGCTGATCGAGGCGGCACTTTCAATCTTTTCAAAGTGCCAACAGGCTATGGACCCAGCGACCATCAATCGTTCTACGAAGCGGGGGTCCCGGTACTCTTCTACTTTACGGGGTTGCATAACGATTATCATCGTCCATCTGATGATTTCGTCAAAATCGATTTTGGTGGACTGACCCGGATAACCGATATCATTAGTGAGTCATGTCGCTTGATCGCGATCAGCCCTGATCGTCCAAGGTATGTCGAAACGGAAAAAAAGTTCAAAATGCGCTGGCAAAAGACAGCCGTTTTGGGTGTTTCGCTTTCGGATACTCAAAATGAAAGGGGAACTCCATCGGTGTTTGTTTCGGGATTAAAACCAAACGGACCCGCGATGAAAGCAGGAATTCGCCAAGGCGACCAATTGATCCAGATCGGACAGGATCGTGTCCAACGATCGGGAGAAGTTTTGTCGTCAATGCGAGGAAAGAAACCAGGCGAAAAACTAGATTTACGTGTCCTTCGCAACGGAGAAATCCTTGTGATTCCCGTGAATTTGGCTGAACGAGATTGAAGAAGACGTGTTCACAAAAAAAACTTTGAGACCGGTCTGATTGGGACCAAATTCGTCTTGTTTCCCACGCACGGTGGTGACACAATCGCGGACGGATCAAGAACCTGATGACAAGCAAAATGGGCTGGCGGCACGGATCGTCGTCGGCTTGCGGGTTATCAACGAATAGACGCACCACACACGCAAGGAGTAGCGGACGTGCGAAAGATTGGACAATCGGCTGTTGTAACAGCCCTGATGTTGACCTGTGCGATGACCGGTTCGGTCATGACACCAGCCCGTGCATCGGCTCAAGATTCGGCGGGACACCGAGTTGCGGTCGTGGACGTCGCTTACATTTTCAAGAATCACGCTGGCATTAAGTCGCAAGTCTCGAAAGTCGAAAACGACTTGAAGGCTTACGAAACGACGCTGAAAGGCAAGCGAAACGAATTAAAGAGTTCGGCTGAACAGCTGAAGACTTTTAAGGTCGGCACGCCTCAGTACGCCGCACAAGAAGAGCAAGTCGCAAGCCTTGAATCAAAGCTTCGCCTCGACATGGCTCGCAAGCGAAAAGAACTCGCTGACGCGGAAGCTCAAATCTACTACGAGAACTATCAGCGTATCGCCGAAGGCGTCAAGTTCTTGGCGAACCACTACAAAGTCAACTTGGTGCTCCGCTACAACAGCGAAGACATGGACTTGGAAAAAGGCGAATCAGTTATTCGCGGCGTCATGAAGAATATCGTCTATCACGACGATTCGCTCGACATGACCAAGGGCGTGATGCAGTACTTGGATAAATTCAATACTGAAGTCGCCGGTCGCCCATCAGCGAATCGCTAGCGTGGAACG
>CAYVAN010000262.1:0-5615 GCA_964449225.1 uncultured Rhodopirellula sp. | reverse complement strand
CAGGACAGGACAGGACAGGACAGGACAGGACAGAGCAGAGCAGTGCAGTGCAGTGCAGAGCAGAGCAGAGCAGAGCAGAGCACTGCAGTGGCAGCGGAACAGAACAGCCAAATCATTCCTTCGGCAGCACCCTAATAGTTTAGCAGGCTGGCGGCTGAAAAAGCTTGATTGACCGAACGTGTCCAGCGATCTGCGATGGAATGAGTATCCGGGGAAGACCGGTAAACTTCGATTTCAATTCAGCAAGCTGTAGGAATTTAGTGATGGCAAAGTATTACGTTCAATCTGGCACTCTTCGAACAATCGTCTCAGCAGAATCTGCTGGCAAGGCTGCGATCTGGGCAGTCCACCAAGCGATGCAGCAGGTCTTTCCAATCGATGGCGATTCGGCAGTCTTTGAAGACAAGCCAGCGGCTGTTTTGGCAGCCAAGTTGAGCGTTAGTGAACAGGGGTTTGATCGCACCGATTCCATCGTTACACCCACGATTGAAGTCGTCTCGCAGTGGAACGAAATGGTCAACACGCTGGATCGACTAGAGCGAATGTTGCACCGCGCTGCTTAGAAGGCCAATGGAATGGCATCTAATGATGGGCATTAAAAAACACATTCCAGAAGCCTATGCCACTTGGCTTCGATGCTGCAAAATGAGGGAATGAGAACAAAACTGTTATTAGTGAGTGGATGGGCATTTGGTCGTGACGCTCTTGCTCGCTTAGCGGCAGAGTTTGAGCCGGAGTTTGAAGTGACTCGATTTGCCGCCGAGGAATTACTTTCACCCGGAAAGTTTTCGCAGATGTTGCCCGCCGGTCAGCCATGCGTATTGGTCGGTTGGTCTTTAGGCGGCATGTTGGCGTTGGAGGTCGCAAAGAATCTTGCGTTGGGATCAATGCTTGTTTTAATTGGCAGCACTGGAAAGTTTTGCTCGGGCCCGTCGATCAATGGCGATGACATATCGCACGGTGTGCCGCCAGCTCAGTTGCGGTCATTGTCGATCTCGCTGCGAAGACAGCCCGAGAAGACTGTTGCGAACTTCTGCAACCAATCTGCACTCCCCAATGCCGTTATTGATCAAGAGATGACTTTGGCAAATGACAACAAATCTCTACTTGATGGATTAAGCTATCTGGGGGATCGTGATCTGCGGCAAGTCGCAGCTGATCTGCAAGTCCCAACACTGATTCTGCACGGTAGTGCGGATCAAGTGATTTCACCAGCAGCTTCGGAAGATTTGTCACGTTTGTTATCCGATTCAAAATTGTTAACGCTTGATCGAGTAGGACACGATTTGCCGATTCGTGAACCCGGCTGGGTTGCCAACAAAATTGTTGACTTCTGGAAAACCAGTTTGGCTCGCAGCAATGCCTGATAAAGCGATACCGGACCGATCGATTCGTTCGCGATTTACGGCTTCCTCGTCTACCTACGATCGCCACGCCAAGATCCAGGACCGGGTTGCAGGTCGTGTGATGGATTTGATCGATGATCGACCAAATGATGACCTTATCGATGGTGATCGCGTTGGCGTTGCCCGTGTCGATGTTGCCCGCGTCAACGTTGCCCGTGTCTTGGAACTCGGTTGTGGTACCGGTCGGCTTACAAAGAAACTATGCAAGCGATTCCCGGCTACGACGATCACTGCCGTTGATCTTTCCGAGTCGATGATTGATCAGGCCAAAACTTGTCTCGATGCAGGTTTAGATGTCGATTGGATCGTGTCAGATGTTTGCGACTTTGCAACGGATCAGTTGTTTCCTTTAGTCGTAAGCAGTTCATCGCTGCACTGGGTCACTCCGATTGATCGTGCGTTGCAGGTGATCGACCGATCGGTCGAGTCCGGCGGTCGGATCGTGTTGGCGATCATGTTGCACGACACGCTTGGCGAGCTACACGATGCTCGGTTACGAGTCGCCCCGCACAAGCCACCGCAATCGCGATTGCCCATGATGGACGACTTGATCAGCGCATCGCAACGTTTGGGTTGGGAAACCCTGCATCAGTCCCAGTCTGTCTTCCAGGTTCAGCACGCATCGGCTCGCGAGTTATTAGTTGCGATTCACCAACAGGGGTTGACCGGCGGGAGTGTTTCGCGATCGCAGTACCCACTGACTCGCAGCGAAATTTCGTCGTTGATCGAAGACTATGACTCACATTACCAAGACGAACTCGGCCAAGTTGTCGCCAGCTATCAGGTCGGATTTCTACATTGTCGCAAAGGTTAGTTTGCGTGGCCGTCAATTCATTGCATGACGATCAGCGTTTCAGATAACCGGCACTGGTTTGGAAGTAGCGTTGACGCCGCTGGGTTGATTGCCGTGTTTTCTGACTGGCGGCTTGCAGGTCAGCGAGATTGGCCTCGCAGTAGCGACAACCAATGTCTTTGATA
Source organism: uncultured Rhodopirellula sp. (assembly GCA_964449225.1). Lineage (GTDB taxonomy): Bacteria > Planctomycetota > Planctomycetia > Pirellulales > Pirellulaceae > Rubripirellula. Next base: position 3,231 of record CAYVAN010000262.1, on the reverse strand, counting down.
TGAAATTGAATGTAGTCGGCGTGGTCTTCATCGATTGTGCCGAGCACGAACTGTCCGAGTTGTGTTCGATCAGGGCACGATAATCGGCGTCGTCGCCAAATAGCACCGACCGTGTGCAGTCCTGCGGTTTCGCGTCCACGCACCGTAATCAAGCGTTGGCGGAGGTCTTCGTCGTCGCGAAGTGCTGATTCAAATTTGGCACTGCGAGCAGGTTCCAGAGCTTCGTCTAAGAAGGCGGCGATTTCCGCGTCGGTGAAATTGGACATGCAATCGAGCCTTCATTCGGTGAATTCGTAACTAACCGGCCACGGTTCCGTTGGTGGTTCGTGAGTGCTGGTCTGAATAATGGCGGGATCAGCTACGGTTGGTCGTTATCGTGACCGTGTTCACTCGAATCGCGATAGGCATAGGGTGACGTTTTGTCCGCCGAAGCCAAAGCTGTTATTGAGTGCGTACTTGATCGAAGCGTCACGAGCCACGTTGGGGACATAATCGAGGTCGCAGAGCGGGTCGGGGTTTTCGTAATTGATCGTCGGTGGCAACACCGAATCCCGCATCGCCATCAAGCAGACAATCATTTCAGTGACGCCAGCGGCTGCGATTAAGTGTCCCATCATGCTTTTCGTGCTGCTGACCGGAGTCTTGGCAGCATCTTCGCCAAAAACTTCTCGACACGCCAAAGATTCCACTTTGTCGTTCACCGTGGTGCTGGTTCCGTGCGCGTTGACGTAGTCAATGTCGGAAGGGCTAAGTCCAGCGTCGGCGATCGACATTCGCATCGCTGCGATCCCGCCGTGTCCATCCGGTGGAATGTCCGTGATACGGTAGGCGTCGGCGGTCGTTCCGTAGCCAGCGATCTCGCCGTAGATTTTGGCACCACGAGCCTTGGCCGATTCCAATTCTTCCAGAATGACCATCGCGGATCCTTCGCCTAGGACAAAGCCGTTGCGAAGTCGGTCAAACGGACGTGATGCCTTGGTAGGTTCATCGTTGCTTTCGCTAAGAGCGGTTAGCAAGTTGAAACCAGTCACACCAAAGGGGTGGATCATGCTGTGTGTTCCACCGGCCAGCATGACGTCGGCATCGCTGCGGCGGATAATTTCGGTGGCTTCGCCGATCGCTTGGCTGCTAGCGGCGCACGCGGTCAAGCAGTTTAGGTTGGGCCCCTGCGCGTTGAACATGGTCGCCAAGTGGGCGGCGGGCATGTTGGGTTCCTGTTCAAGTTCCTTGGCAGGATCGAGCAATTCCAAACCTGAGGCGATGAATCTTGATGCGTCGAATTCGCCGCTGGCCAGCGCCGCCGCCATCATCTTGCTGAAGGTGGCAAAGTCTTGGTTGCCTTCGCCGCTGCCCAGGTAGACACCGAAGCGAGTGGGGTCTGTAAGGCTGTCGACAACGCCGCTGTCAAGAACGGCTTGCTTGCCCGCGCCGATGGCGAACTTGGTGTGACGTCCGCGGTTCTGCCATTTTTCAGCGGGCTCACCCGCGTCGGTGATGTCCCAGCCCTTTACCTCGGCGCTGATTTTGGTGGGAAAGCCACTGGCATCAAACAGTGTCGTCTTTGCGACACCGCTATTGCCTTCCTTCAGTCCAGACCAGACGGTTTCGGCATCGTGCCCCATGGGGTTGATCATGCCAATACCAGTGACAACAACGCGGCGACGCATGTGGGGAGAACCGATGTTAGAGATTTTCGTAAATGGGTACAGGTTCACCGTCGGCGTCGACGGCGACATGGAAGAAATTCATCATTCGAAGCATCGATTCAAGATCGCCTGGTTCGAACAGTGGTCCATCGGTAAACCGATCATCACCGGGTTCCAGGAACGCAAACATCATCTGAACCTCGGCTTGCAATTTTTCATCGCAGTGGCTGACGCAAGTCACAGTTGCACCTTGATCCCCGATCGCATCAACATCAACGCGGTAATGCAATTGATCGCCGGTGCGAGCGGGCGTGTGGAACTTTGCGTTGCCAACTTTGGCAAGCACGACACGTTTTTCAAAACCAAAATGCTCGGCAACCATAATGCCACCAAGCTGCGCCATTCCCTCGATGATTAGGGTCGGAGGCAGCATCGGGAAGCCGGGGCAGTACTTATCGACGGCCTCTTCGGCCAGCGCGATATTCTTAATCCCGCAGACATGAGAGCCGCTAACAAACTCGGTGAACCGATCAACCCAAAACCATCGCATTGGGATTAGCCAACCTTTGATTCGACATAGTTGCAAAGATCGCCAACGGTCAGCAAGTTTCCAAAGTCTTGAACGCGAGGACTTTTCTCGAACTCGCTGAGGTCAGCCCAAGGCATACGTCGTTTCAGTTCGGCCATGCCTTCGCCGGTTACCGATCCGTCTTGCACGTATTGAGCGTTGGTCAGAATGTCCTCGGGTGAAAGTTCTTCGCGTGGAATCGTGATGTCAAACATCTTTTCAAGTTTGAAAACGATGTCCAAAAAGTCGATCGACTCGGCGCCCAAGTCGCCCACCAAAGTGGCTTCTTTTGTCACTTCGTCATTGTCAACGCCAAGTGCGTCTTCGAGAGCTTCTTGGACCTTTGCGTAAATTTCGTCTGCTGATAACGCCATCGTGAGTGAATTCCTTAATGGATTGGTTGGAAAGTGATCGAGTGAAATGTTGGAATGACTGTCTTAATCGAAGCCGTGTTAATCGAGTGGAGTGGAGTGACCGATTTCGCCGCGTGTCTTTTGCACAGTATTTGGTTATCAGAAGTCTTGGATAGCTGCATTTAGGTGGGTTGCAAAGCATCCCTGAGCATTTTCGCAGCCTCGTCGCCGAAGAGTTCATGGAATTGTTCTTCGGTGCATCGTCTCACCTCTTCGTCGGTGCCAATGCGGTCGCAATCGCCTGACTTGCATTTTTCGATAATCAATCGAGCAGAAACGGTTACTTTGTCGCCTTTTTTGGCTGACGCCTTGATCGTCGTAAAGTTGCCGTCGGTCTTGACCACGTCTGCCGTGATGTCCAGCGTTTCGCCTGGTGCCAGAAACTCGCCAAACTTAACACTTCGCACTTCGCGAAGCAGGACCAAAGGTGTCTGGAAATTATCGCCCGATCGGACTAGCCAAATTGCGGCTTGATGCAACGCTTCCAACATCATGACCCCGGGCATGACGGGAAAACGTGGGAAATGGTCAAGTAAATGTTCCTCGTCGGCGCGCAGGGTCCGAGTCCCGGTAATCGATTTGCCGGGTTGGATCGATGTAATCT
>CAYVAN010000261.1:0-5644 GCA_964449225.1 uncultured Rhodopirellula sp. | reverse complement strand
GTGGTGCATGGCGCGGCACATGGGACATCGATGGAGGCGGAGCCCTGATGAATCAAGCGATCCATTCGGTAGATCTGCTGATTTGGTTAATGGGGCCCGTCATGGAGGTCAGTGCGATGACCGCCACTTCGACCCACGAACGAATCGAAGTAGAAGATGTCGCCGTGGCAAATTTGAAATTCAAAAATGGTGCCCTTGGGGTGATTGAGGCAACGACGACCGCGTTCCCAGGATCCTTGAAGCGAGTCGAAATCAGCGGCAGCCACGGTACGGCTATCCTGGAAGAAGAAGACATCATTCAATGGTCATTCACCGAAGAGACGGCCGAAGACGAAGCAGTTCGCGAGCGAATGTCAGGGCAGAATTCAAGCGGCGGTGGCGCGGCTGATCCAGCGGCGATTGGCCACCACGGTCACACTAAATTGTTTGAAGAATTAGTCGCAGCGGTTAACGAGAATCGGCCAACCACCATCAACGGCCACGAGGGTCGCCGAAGCGTCGAGGTCATTCGTGCCATCTACGAAAGTGCCAAGACTCGACAGATCGTCAAACTAGGCTGATCAAAAACGCCTCACGCGCTTTGAATTGAAATCATTCGAGCGTCGATCAATCACTTGCCACTAGCTTGAAAATCTTGAGCGTTGATTCCGTAGCCCTAGAAGAAAAGCCGCCTGGCAACCATCGTTACCGGGCGGCTTGTGTTACTCGCACCGTGGCCTAATCCGCTTATTCAGCAGCCGGTTCTTCGGTCATTGGCATTTCGGCTGAAGCGGTGGTGTTGCTGCTAGGTTCCGCCATTTCAGTCGATGTATCGACTTCCGGTGGTGCAGGTGGTGCACATCCCAGCGTGAAGGTCAACGCCAAGGCGGCAGCAGTAATTGAGACAAAACGGAAAGCAGTTTTCACGGCTAAAATTCTCCTGGATCAGTAATTCATGGGAACGTCCCGGTTAGTTTAGCCTGATCGACAAAATTGCAACAGCGGATTGCATCCAAAGTCGCTGCCGATTCCATCGAGCGCCCCCCAGGTCCGCGCAACCCGAACTTCCTGCTGTGAAACACATAAGGCTGCCCGCAAAGTTTACCAGGCTGTTGATTCCGCCATCGCTTTCACCGATCAAAACGAAAAGGGCTGTTTCACCTGCGAACCTGGGGTTGGCGAGCGGTCCACACAACGACCGACTTCGGAATTTCAGTCGCCATGAATATCTCACTACGCTCATTTGTATCCAGCCATCTGCTGCTGGCGTTGGTCGCGGCGGTAACCTCAACGGCCACCGTCACATCAGCATCGGCCCAAGAATCGGCCCAAAAATCGGCTACGAAGACTCGCTCGGATGCAATTGATCGAATCCAGCTGTTTGATTCCCTAGAAGATAACGGGAACAGTGGTCGGTCGCTGCCATCGAAAACTGAAAGACGCAGCGCAAGCGAGATTCGGCAGGACCGCGCCTTGTATCGGTCGCGCCAGCGGATGCTTCGCCATGAACACAATCTGTGGATGGGATACACACCTTCTAGGCCACGATGGAGCGGCGTTCCCACGATGAACAGCCACTATTCACGTCGGACAATCTACGTCCCTGTCTACGTTCACTAGATAGACATTGCCAGCCGATCGGTTCGTTACTTGATCAGACCAACGCGAACGTCACAAACGTTGGTTCCCGTTGGCCCTGTGATGAATAGACCACCGGTCGCGTGAAAGAATTCGTAAGCATTGTTGGTTTGCAAATAATCAGCGATGCTCAAAGCCTGCACCGTCGCTAAACGGTGAACGCTAGCGTCGATGAATGCCCCGGCCGCATCGGTCGGACCATCTTCGCCGTCGGTGCCACCCGACAAAATGGCGATGCGATCCCATTCTTGATCTGTCAAATCATGGGTTAACAATTGTTGGTAAGCGGCCAGGACCAGTTGTTGATTTCGCCCACCTTTGCCTCGCACATTCCTTGGCGCAAGTTTGACCGTTGGCTCGCCGCCGGTGATCAAACAATCCGTTCGATGAGCGTTTGGATCTGCTCTCAACATCTGCACGACCATGTTCGCCAGGTGTCGTCCGATATCTTCGGCTGGCCCTTCGCTTGACGTCGCCGACTGCATCACGTGGTTATAGCCAAGCGATTCCGCGACGATGCCAGCCTCATCCACTGCTAAGGCATTATTACCCAACATCACCACGGTGGATTCGATGGGTTGGGTATCACCGATGATCTCAGTAGCGGATTCGGGCTCGCCGTGAAGGCATTGATAAATCGCGTCGGGTAATGATCGATCAGGATCAAACTTAGACAACACAGCCAGCGCATCGGCGGTTGTCGATGGATCCGCAACGGTCGGGCCCGACGCAATCAAGTCCAATGGATCCCCCAGCACATCCGACAGCATCACCGTTATTAGATGACCGCCACGGCAAGCACGCAGCAGCCCACCTCCTTTGACTTTACTGAGATGCTTGCGAACGGTATTGAGTTCATCAATCGTGGCTCCCGATCCGCTTAGATGCCGAATAACAGAAAGCTTGTCGCCAAGGGAAATTCCGTCGATCGGCAAAGGCAGCAAGGCGCTGCCGCCGCCACAAATCACTGCCAAGACTAAGTCGCGTGGACCGGCTGCGCCGACGATCTCCATGATTCGCTCGGTTCCAGCAATCCCGGCCTCGGTCGGCTCATTCACCGATGCTGGCCGGGCCGGATGAGTGAACACGCCCGCAATATCCTGTTCAGTTCCCTCGGGAACATTTACCCAACCGCTGACCGGCCGCCAATCGCCGATCTGGGTGACCAAACCATCGGCCATCGCGGACGCAGCTTTGCCAGCTCCCACAATGATGACACGATCAAACTTGCCACCATCAAAATTGCGTCCACTGATCCACAATTCATCGGTCTCTTCGCTGACAACGACTTCGCGAATCACCAGCGGCCTTGCCATGACGGCGGCAACCCCCGCATTCCAAATCTGAATTACATCGTCTTTTGCAGTTCTCATTTAGCCAAGTCTATCATTGGCCCCATCGCTTGCACTATCCTCTTTGCATGACTGTATCCAACGACAATCCGACCCGTGACGACCTGGCTGCCGAGTATTTTGATCTGCTGGCGTTTGATCCGTATCCCGTTCAAGAAGAAGCCCTATTGGCTCACTTTGCTGGTGACCCGGATCGCGGTGACCAAGGCGTTCTCGTCTGCGCACCCACCGGAACCGGCAAAACGCTGATTGCCGAAGCCGCCGTCTATGAAGCGCTGCGTACGGGAAAACAGATGTATTACACGACGCCGTTAATCGCATTGACTGATCAGAAACTTGATGAGCTGCGTCAGTCGGCAGTGCGTTGGGGATTCCCCGCTGAAAGTGTCGGTTTGGTGACCGGTAATCGCAGCGTCAACCCAGATGCGCCCGTGTTGGTCGTCGTTGCAGAAATTCTATTGAATCGATTGTTGAATCCAGAAGCTTTCGATTTCAGCAACGTTACCTCCGTTGTCATGGACGAATTTCATTCATTCAATGATCGCGAACGGGGCGTCGTGTGGGAATTAACACTCGGTCTACTGCCTGCTCATGTCCGAACCATGCTGTTGTCAGCGACGGTCGGAAATGCGATGGAATTCACGTCCTGGTTATCGCGTGCGCATGATAGAAAACTGCAACTTGTCGTTGGAACCGAGCGGAAAGTTCCTCTGTCGTACTCTTGGATTGACGACGAAATCCTGCCGGACTTCGCGGAACGCATCGCGGCGGGTGACGAACAGATGCGTCAGACACCGGCGCTGATGTTCTGTTTTTCGCGCGCCCAATGCTGGACGACTGCTGAATTGCTTAAAGGCAAAAGCGTGATCGACAAGGCACGTCAAAAGACCATCGTTGATTATCTGGCCGACATCGACATGTCCGAAGGTGCGGGCCCAAAATTAAAAGCAATCTTGATGCGAGGGGTCGGGGTTCACCACGCCGGTGTGCTGCCTCGCTATCGCCGAATCGTCGAAGACCTGTTCTGCAAAAAGCTGCTCGCGTTCTGTGTTTGCACAGAAACGTTGGCGGCCGGGATTAACCTGCCCGCCCGCAGCGTTGTGCTGCCTAGCTTGCTAAAAGGACCACGAGACAAAAAGAAACTCTGCGAGATTGCATCGGCCCAACAAATCTTTGGCCGCGCCGGCCGACCACAATTCGACGATCAAGGTTACGTCTTTGCACTCGCTCATGAAGACGACGTCAAGCTCAACAAGTGGCGAGAAAAATACGATTCAATCCCGGAGGACACAAAGGATCCTGGATTGATGAAGGCAAGGAAGCAGCTGAAAAAGAAGATGCCTAAACGTCGATCCGGTGAAACGTATTGGACCCTGGGACAATTCGAACAATTGCAAACGGCCGAATCGGCGAATCTGGAAAGCCGAGGTCGATTGCCTTGGCGATTGTTGGCGTACCTGTTCGGACGCGATCCAAACGTCCAACCAATTCGCGATCTGGTCGGCCGTCGCTTGTTACCGCCCAAGGGAATCGAAGAGGCACAGCGAGACCTCAACCGAATGCTGATCACATTTTGGACCGCCGGTTACATCGAACTGGAACCGAAACCTCGTGCTGCCGCTGCCAAAAAAGGGCCACCAAAAAAGGGAGAGTTTTCAGAAAAGAAAGAAGCCACCGGCGGACTCTTTGGAGCGATTCTTGATCAGATGAAAACGGATGACCAACCCGAAAAAGAAGAATCGGATTTAGAAGAAAACGCGGACCCTGATCTCATCCAGAGCCGTGGCTATGAAGTCGATGATTACCGTCCCGAAACCGCCACACCGACGGAGAGCTTGTCGCGACTAGTTCATTTACGAAGTATCCATCCGTTGCTGGGTGTTTATATCGCTGATCAATTGGCAGCAGCAGATCCGAATGAACGGATCGCAGTGTTGGAAAGCGTTTTGCAAGTTCCCGGTAGTGTTGCCAAGTATTGCCGGATGCCATCGCTGGACGACATGCCAGCCGGAGACCTGGCAACCATGCGGCTGGATCCTCAGCTGTTACAACTAGGTTTGGCAACGTCGGAAGAATTGGGAGCAAAGTCGGACGAAGATGATGAGGTTAAAGACCGCGGCTTTGGCAGGGTGATGTTCGAGGAACCTAGGGTCTGGCCGTTGACGATTGGCGAGAAGGTGCTGCGAATGTTCAAGCACGAATTCCCTCGAGTTCATGATGTTTCAATCACACCGGTTTGGATCGTGGGCGAGCTGGCCGAGTTCGGGTTCGATTTCAACAAATACGTGACGGCTAGAAAACTTCAAAAAGAAGAAGGCATTCTGTTTCGCCATTGCCTAAGAATGATCATGTTGCTGGACGAAATGGCAAACATTCCTCCATTGGAATCCACCGTCGAAACCTGGGAAGATCCGCTCGATGAATTGGCCAACAAATTAACCGAAGCGTGCCGAAAAATAGATCCGCAAAGCACCGAAGAAGCTCTGGCTGATCCCGACGTGCAGGACAGTGAGGAACTGATCGAGAAAGGCCGACGCAATTAGCGGGACAGCGCCGCTTGAACTTTAGACGAAAGCGTTTTGAAAAAAATCCTTAGCCATTGTGGCGCAAGCGGTTGCCAACACGGACACCACCAAAAGATCATTTTGAGAATCAACGTAGGCCGGAACAAGCGA
>CAYVAN010000260.1:5429-5649 GCA_964449225.1 uncultured Rhodopirellula sp. | reverse complement strand
GCGTCATGCCAGCGTAATTGAAAGCTCTGAACAACGGTCCGCCGGATTCAAACATTCCAGCCAATGCACCAAACAGTAGTCCAGGGATAATCAACAGGCTGCTCGCAAAAATAATCGGCATCACTCCTGCCTGATTGATCCGCAGTGGCAGGTGTTGGCGGGTTCCGCCGTAGACGCGGCGACCGCGAGTAAACTTAGCGGATTGCGTTGGAATCTTTCG
>CAYVAN010000260.1:0-5419 GCA_964449225.1 uncultured Rhodopirellula sp. | reverse complement strand
AATGAATACTACCCCAAATACGACGCCCACAAACAACACCAACAGCAACACGAGTGTTTCAATCCCGATTTGACCGCGACTCAGTCCGGTCAATTCCGTCTTCATGTTTCGGATCAATTCATAGAACGCTTGTGGCATTTGAGCCAAAATGCCCGCCATGATCAACAAACTGATCCCGTTGCCGATCCCGTGTTCGTCAATCTGTTCCCCCAACCACATCAGGAACACTGTTCCGCACGTCATCACTAAAACGGCAACGATTTGCCAGCCCCAAAACAACGACCCATCGGCGGTTGTAAAGTTTGGATTTATGTTGCCGCCGCCCGATGGACCGCCTGACATCAACATAAACTTTAAGTACATGTAGCTTTGAACAACACAAATCAAAACCGTTAGGTAACGCGTGTACTCGTTTAACTTCTTGCGACCTGCTTCGCCCTCTTTCTTCAATTCTTCCAGGGGCGCATAAACGCTGCCCAACAACTGGAAAATGATCGATGCTGAGATGTACGGCATGATCCCTAGACCAAAAATCGTCGCTTGACGTAGATCACTAGCCGCAAAAACGGTCATCTTCTCGAAGAATTCGTTGGCTGTTCCACCCGATTCCGCCAAATTGGTGGCGATCATTGGAAGTGGGATGTGGAACCCGATCCGATAGATCGCCAACAAACCAATGGTCAGCAAAATCTTGGTGCGAAGTTCAGGAATCGAAAAAACGATTCGCAGCTTTTCAAACATGCATCTGATCCGTCAAAATTTCTGAGTCCACTAAAAGCGGCCACAGGACGTGAGTGAATAAGAGATAAAGTGCTATTCGCTCGAAATAGCGAGCACTTGGTAGAGTTTAGCGATTGCACCGCAAAGGTGCGAGAGCGTTATTGCGGTCGCAAACAATTGCATTGGCCGTAATGAGTGAAACTGGTCACGCGCTCACTGCCGTAGCCAATTTTACTCATTACGGCCAACGATTTAACCGACGATACGTCGATTACGAAGTCTTCAGAGCCTCAACGCGTTCAGCGGGTGTACGCTTTGCAACTAGCTTGTTGATCGTTCCGCCAGCAGCGGTGATCTTTTCTTCGGCTGACTTACTGAACCGATGCGCTGATACGGTTAACTTCTTGGTCAATTCTCCATCGCCAAGAATCTTGACTTCGTCGAATGTGCCCTTCGCCAAGTGCCGCTCGGAAAGCAATTCCAACGTAACTTCTTCGCCTTCATTGAAGCAATCGTTCAAGCGACCAACATTGACAGCGAATACATCGGCAGCCCAGCGGTTGGTAAAACCACGCTTGGGGATTCGACGAATCATGGGCATGGCACCGCCCTGGAATGTCGGTTTGCGGCTGTAACCGCTACGACTTTTGTGACCCTTGTGTCCGCGGCCGGATGTTTTACCGTGGCCACTACCCGTACCGCGCCCAATGCGTTTGCGAGGGCGTTTCTTTTGGATACCGCGATGGACGTCGTTCAAGTTCATGTTGAATTCGCTTCTTAGGAGGTCATTTCGGCTGGATCGAGTCCGCGAAGGGCGGCGACTTGTTCAGCCGTACGCAGCTTCGACAGGGCGTCAACGGTCGCCTTGACCAGAGTGACTGGGTTATTGGTTCCGTGCGACTTCGTCAGAATGTCGTGGATGCCCGTTGCTTCACAAACGGCACGCACCGCTTGGCCAGCGATGATACCAGTACCCGCACCTGCGGGAACCAAAACCACCTTGGCGGCCCCGAAGTGGCCTTTGACTTGGTGAGGAATCGTACCATCGACCAAGGGAACCTTGATCATCGCACGACTAGCTTGCTTTTGAGCCTTTTGAACGCTTGGCGGCACTTCGTTGGCTTTTCCGTAGCCCCAACCCACTTTTCCGCTTGCGTCACCAACGACGACCATCGCAGCAAAGCTGAATCGACGACCACCCTTAACCACAGCGGCACAGCGTTTGATCTTGACGACGCGATCGACCAGACCGTCGGCCAAGCCTGTTTCTTCTTTTTTCTGTCGTGGCTTTCGGCCACCGCTTCTCGGTGCGTTGCTAATGGGACTGTCCTCGCAAATGAGGTCTTTTGGGGGATCTTAAGTGTTGTATATCGATATTAAAGTTGCAAACCAGCTTCACGAGCTGCGTCAGCAAATGCTTTGACACGGCCGTGATACTTGTTGTGACCACGATCCAATTTGACATTGGTAATGCCAGCGGAGCTTGCTCGTTCGGCAATCAGCTTACCAACGATTGCCGCTGCATCACAGTTGCCACCATTCTTGACGTTGCCGACAACTGACTGGTCACGGGTACTGGCACTGGCCAATGTCTTGCCCGCCAAATCGTCGACCAATTGCACGCTAAAATGCTTCAGCGAGCGTTGGATGCACATCCGAGGATGATCCGCAGTGCCACGCAATCGGGCGCGGACGTGGTTTCGTCGGCGGACGCGTCGTTTGTTGAGTTGCTTGTTTTTGTCCATCGTTCTTCTTGTTTGATCTTTTTGTAGCCGGAGTCACCAGACTTCGGGGTTTGCTTGGTCTGAACTCGGACGAGCCCAGCTACGAATTTAACGGTTTACTTCGTTGCCGACTTACCTGGCTTGATCTTGACGTATTCACCCTGATAGCGAATGCCCTTGCCCTTGTAAGGTTCTGGCTTGCGAAGTGATCGGACCTCGGCAGCAAATTGACCAACTCGCTGCTTATCACAACCCTGCACCACGACGTGTGTCTGGTCGGGACAGGTCACATTCAAATCTGCTGGAATCTTTTTGTGGAGTTCGTTTGCGTAACCAACTCTCAATTGAAGCGTGTCACCAGAAATCGCAGCCAAGTAACCGACGCCAACGACTTCTAGCTTCTTTTCGTAACCCTTCGTGACGCCTTCGACCATGTTGGCGATCACTGCACGGGTTAATCCATGCAGTTCACGTGCGGTACGGTTGTCGCCAGTACGAGTCACAACGGCTTCATCGCCTGCATCGTTAATGTTGACAACGATTTCGGGACGAAACTGAAACGACAGCTTACCCTTCGGGCCTTCCGCGTTGATCGTTTGGCCGTCGAGCGTTAGTTTCGCTCCGCCCTCGATGGGAACCGGCTTATTTCCAATACGGCTCATGGTGACTTGCTTCTAAAAAAATTTGTTACGGTTCGTTTGTTAATATCGATGGTCGCCGCTGGGGCAGACCCAATGGGCGATGACTACGCGACTTCGCAGAGGACTTCGCCGCCGGTGTTGTCGCGTCTCGCTTCACGGTCGCTAAGCACGCCTTTGGAGGTGCTAATGATCTGGATTCCGAGCCCGCCAAGAATTGGCTTCAGTTCTTTACCGCGTGAATAAACACGCCGGCCGGGACTGCTGACACGCTTGATCGATTGGATCACACGTTCGCCATTGGGACCATACTTCAATTCCAAACGCAAAATAGCCGAAGGGCTTGACTCTTCTGTTTCTTCTTTCCAGTCCCAGATGAAACCCTCTCGCTTGAGAACATCCGCAATGCCACGCTTGAAGCGGCTGCTAGGGATGTCAACAAACGGTTTCTCTACACTCACCGCGTTGCGGATTCGGGTGAGCATGTCGGCGATTGGGTCGGTCATCATAATGGTGGGTGCTCTTTCGTCATTCCAGTTTCCAGGGAGCGTGTCGCAAATCAGTGATGCGTCGCAGCTAGACTTAGAAAAACTTCTCGGGTCGATGAGAATTAGGCAATCAAAAATTGCGGTTTAAAATTGCAGTTCAAAAACTTTAGTGATCGGTTACCAGCTAGCCTTACGCACGCCGGGAATCTTGCCCGCATTGGCCATTTCGCGGAAACAAATCCGGCACAAACCAAACTTGCGGTAAACGCTACGAGGCCGTCCGCAAAAATTGCAACGGTTTTCTTTGCGAGAGCTGAACTTGGGGGTTCGCTTTGCCTTGGCGATTTTTGATTTGCTTGCCACGAGTGACTCAGGTAAAGGACAATAGGGGGTTCTGATGGATTGGACCTGATTCAGATCCAATCAATAAAGGATCTCTAACAAGATCCACTACGGTGCTTGGCTGCGCCCTCAAGACGCCGCTGCTTCCTCTTTCTTCTTGGTCTTCAATTCGCGAAACGGCATTCCGAACATGCGAAGCAATTCACGAGCTTCGTCATTGTTCTTTGCTGACGTAACGATCGAGATATTCATGCCTTGTGGCTTGGTGAACTTGTCGGGGTTCAATTCAGGGAACACCAACAGCTCGGTCAAACCAAGTGTGTAATTTCCTCGCCCATCAAACGCTTTTGGATTGATACCGCGAAAGTCACGAACTCGAGGAAGCACAATCGAAATCAGGCGATCCATGAATTCATACATTCTTTGACGTCGAAGGGTTGTCATGCAGCCAATCGGCATGCCTTCGCGAAGACGGAAATTCGCGATGGATTTGCGAGCAATCGTCAACACGGGCTTTTGCCCTGAAATCGATGTCATCGCATCCACGGCCAAGTCCAAAATCTTCTTGTCGCCAATCGCTTGACCGACGCCCATGTTCATCGTGATCTTCTCAACACGAGGAATTTGGTGCGGGTTATCGTATCCGAACTTCTCAAGCATCGCTTGGCGGATGGTGTCCTCGTATCGGACTTGCATTCGGGGTTTATCAGACATGTTTCTTCAGCTTTTAGCGGTTAGCAATTAGCAATTAGCTTTTGGTTTGTTACTTCAAGGCGTCGGGTATCCGGTCTACTTCGTGCCGGATCTTTTGGGTGCAATCTTGCCAATCGTCGCTCCGCTTGCCTTTGCGAAACGCTCCTTGCTTCCATCGTCGAGGAATCGGAAGCCGATGCGAGTCGGCTTGCCAGTCGTCGGGTCGATCAACATCACATTGCTGGCACTGATCGGCATCTCTTTGTTCAACCGTCCGCCTTGCGGATTCTTTTGACTGCGTTTGACGTGCTTCCACACGCGTCCAGCACCTTCAACGACAATTTTATTTGCCTCGCGGTCAATCTTCAGGATCTTACCTTTGTGCCCCTTGTCGGCACCGGAAATTACCTGGACTTCATCATCAATGCGAAATTTCATGGGAATTAGCTTTTAGCTTTTAGCGTTTAGCTTTTTGAGTTCGGTCTGCGTGTCTTTACCTGGAAGAGCTAATAGCTGATCGCTAAAAGCTAATCGCTCTCTTCTAAACTACTTCGTTGGCCAGTGAAACGATCTTCATAAAGCTGCGATCCCGAAGTTCGCGTGCAACCGCACCGAAGATCCGAGTGCCGCGTGGTCCCTTGTCCTTGTCGATCAACACAACTGCGTTGGAATCGAACTTGATGTAGCTTCCATCGCTGCGACGAGTCGGCTGTTTGGTCCGCACGATCACGGCACGCACGATCGCCTTCTTCTTCACTTCGCTGCCAGGGATCACACTTTTGACGCTGCAAACGATGACGTCACCCAAGCCAGC
>CAYVAN010000259.1:0-5699 GCA_964449225.1 uncultured Rhodopirellula sp. | reverse complement strand
AACTCTACACCGACCAACCTGCCCTGGCTTAGTCATCGCGTTCCGCAGCCGAACCGGACACGGGTCGGAATCCGTGATTGAATGAACCCTGGCGGGATTCGTAACAGACCCTCAATTCCTAAGCGTTAAACATTCGCTTGTCCCTTGATGGTCTTTTGGGCGACATCCCATGCGTTGACCAAGTGTTCGGCATATTGAACTGGTGCAAGGAGCAAATCTGACTGATTTGGATCCGCATTCATTTCGATCAACCAGCCATCTCCGTAGGTCTCTGAGTTAATGAGCGAAGGATCATCCAGCGCGGCTTCGTTGATGGCGCTGATGACTCCTGCCACGGGAGAATACAAATCGCTCTCGGCTTTCTTGCTTTCAATCGAACCGATGTGTCCCCGCAATTTGACTCGAGTTTCTGGTTCAACAAGCCAATCCAAGAAATAGACGTCTTGCAGCAACCGCACCGCGTAAGCGGTCAATCCAAAACGATACGAGTTGCCCTCGGTGTTCATTGCCCACATGTGATTCGTGACATAGAGACGGTCGCAGGGGAATTGAGCGTGGTGTTCGCCCATCGAGAACTCAAAGACCTGGCCTTCGTTCAGGCCCTCAACATTACTGCTCACGTATAGCGAACTCCTTGGTGTTCGGGTTCAAAGAACGCGGGCAGCAGCGAATCGACTCGAAGCAAACCTTCGGTGGTCAACTCGATTCGATCACGACCGATCCTGACAAGGTTTTGATCTGCATAGTCATCCCAAATGACTTTCCAATGCTGCAAGACATTGATCTTAAACTTGTCTTGAAAATAGCTTGTGTCCAAGAAACCTCGTTTGAGCAACAAGATCATTTCGCGAACGAGCTTCTGATGTTCTGTGGGCGTGAACCCACGGCCAAGCGGCAAGCGACCTGATTCAACGGTAGAAAGATATTTTTCTAAGTCAGCGACATTCTGATAATGCACACCGCTGGCGTGTCCAAAGCTAGCGATGCCTGTCGCCAATAGATCCGCACCCCGCCATAGGTTGTCACGATAACTGAAGTTTACTTTGGCTGGATCCTTAACGACGGTGTAAGCACTGCTAACGCTGTAGCCGACTTTTTGAAACTCTTCAAAAGCAAATTGAACCCAGTCGCGTTTGGTTCGCCAATCAGCGACTGGACTTTCCGTTTTATTGCCCAGAATATCTTTGCTGTAGACGGTATTAAACGGCAATTCCATCTGATAGATCGTCACACTCTCGGGTGACAATTCGATGGTTTTCTCGACGTTTGTTTTCCAGTTGTCCCAGGTTTCGCCTACCATCCCCGAAATTAAGTCGATATTGACGTTAGGGAAATCGGCGTCCGTGATCCATTCCCAAGCGTTAAAGACTTGTTTGGAAAGGTGAGCGCGTCCATTTTCTTCGAGTATCTTGTCGGAGAAATTCTCGATGCCCAAGCTGACTCGGGTAACGCCCAAAACGTCACGCAGCGTTTTGATTTTGGTTTCACTTAACGTTCCAGGCTCGCATTCAAAAGTGACTTCTTCGGCACCGTCCCAGGTAATGTGTTGGCGAAGTCGGTCAGCAAGCTTTGTTAATTGCTTAGGTGAAAGAAAGCTTGGAGTTCCACCGCCGAAGTAAACAAAGCGAAACGGACGGTCACTCATGACTTCCAATTCACTGACCATCGATATCTCGTTGCAAAGTGCATCAACGTATCGGGTAACTTCGGCAGCGTTCACATCGGTGAAGACCTTGAAATAACAAAACTTGCAACGCTTGCGGCAAAACGGAATATGCAGATACAGACCCAACGGCGTCTTCTCAATCGCGGGCGAGTTCAAGGAGCTTTCCACCGCTGGCAGCTGGTCTTTATTCCACTGACTGTAGGGCGGGTAGTTGGAAATAAAATAGCTGCCAACTTCCGTTTTGTCTGTTTTGCTTGGTGGCGTTGAAGATGGCATCGTTTGAAGTGGGTGGGAGGGTGCGTTGGTGAGGGAGTGGCATAGGCTTCTATGCCTGTGTTTCTACCGATCAAAACTTGGAAGCCTGTGCCGCTTTTTTATTCTTTCGTCGCTGGATCGGGTCCGAAACAACGAACCATCCCTTTATCATCGGCAATGAACAAGTGTTGGTTTACGATCGTGGGACCAGCGACAAACGAGCCTCGAATCTCAAAACTCCATTTGCTTACCGATCCGTCGTTTGTGTTTAAGCGAACGAGTCGACCATCGGTTCCCGCGATGAAAGCATCGTTACCGGCGATGACCGGCGACGCATCCGATCGACGTTTCAAAGTATAGCGCCACAGAGGTTTGCCAGTTTTGGTGGACAATGCGTCTACCTGCTTTCGTGCGCTGCTTAGGATAACGACTTCGTCGGTTGCTGCGGGACTGTTGCGATATTCTTGTTGTGTTTCTTCGTCTTCGTGCATCCATGTTTGCTTTTGCGTTTTCCAATTAAATGCATACACCGTTCCGTCCATGATTGGAACAAACACTTGGTCACCTTGGACAGCGGGTGTGCTGCCCGTGGGACCACCGAGCGGTAGTGGTTCAGACGCGGCCTGGCCGGTGTCCAAATCGACAATGTGTAGCTTCGCATCGCAGCCGCCAAGAAAGGTTCGATTGCCGGCGACGGTCGGACTGCATCGAATTTGATCGCCCGTTTGGTAGGTCCATTCCAACGTCCCATCGTCCAACTTGTAACAGTATAAATTGCCATCTTGGCTGGCGACCAAAACAAGATTTTTGTAGAAGGTCACCGCGCCATAGATTTCTCCATCGGTCTTTTTTTGCCACCGCAACGTCCCGCTAACATCATGAAGCGCATAGACGTTGCCGTCGAAGTCGCCGATGACCAAATGATCCCCTTTCAATGCGGGGGAAGCGGTAAACCCCGTGCCAAAATCTTTGCTCCAAATCTTAGTGCCATTCTGCTGATCAATCGCAGTGACTTTGCCCATCACGTCAGCAACAAAAACTCGCCCGTTAGAAACCGCCGGTGCGGCTTCGATGGCTTCGCCTGAATCGTATTGCCAAAGCAAAGTCAGTTGTTCTGGCACTATCTGTTTTGGCACCGTTTCAGCCAAGCAGTCATCGCTTGACCAACTGATGACCAATGCAAAGCAGCTTGCGACTACGGCCATTGCAGGAGGCTGAATCCAAAGGAGTCTTAAAAGCATCACAGGGTCCACATTTCTGAAATTCACGTTTCTTAGGTGCAAGCTGCTGCGCGACCGAATACGCATCGCCGTCGCTCAATTCTACTCGGATCTGCTGCTTTACCTGAGGGGATTGGCTTTGGAGTCAAACCTTTCGCCACTTCAAGCTTCAGCACGAATCGTCGAAATGCCAAACTCGCGGCGTTTGCTGCAAAAAAGAGCGTCATTGGGGAGTTTTATTGCCCGCCCAGACAAGGTCAATGGAAAACCACTCTCCACCCCTCCACCCTGAGATCCTGGTGTCTAACATGGTGGTCGATTCGCCTTTGTTTACTATTTCACCATTCATCATTTTTCATGATTTGCGTTACTCTTGGCCGCGCCCGCCACACCAGAATGATCAACGAGCACAAGGAGCTTGCCGAGCAGGGGGCCGAGCTTGTGGAGTTGAGGACTGATTACATCGGCCGTGCGGTCAGCCTAAAACGATTATTGGACAATCGACCAACCCCCGTGGTTGTGACTGCTCGCCGACGCGAAGATGGCGGCCGTTGGCTTAAAAGCGAGGTTGAGCGGATGACACTGCTGCGCAGTGCGATCGCAGCCGGTGTGGAATACGTCGATATAGAAGCCGATGTTGCCGCCCAGATTCCTCGCTACGGGTCCACCAAACGCATCATTAGCTACCACAATTTTGATGAAACGCCGGAGAATCTAGAAGAACTGCATGCTGCGATGGCAGAAGAAGATGCAGACATCATCAAAATTGCGACCATGGCCAATGCGTTTGACGACAATTTGCGAATGATGGATTTGGTTAAGAATGCAAAGATTCCTACCATCGGAATCTGCATGGGCGAAATGGGAATGATCACCCGAATCCTGTCTGCAAAGCTAGGATCACCGTTCACCTACGCAACATTTAGCAAAGACAAAAAGATCGCGCCGGGATTGCTGGAATGGAAGGAAATGCAATCGCTGTACCGTTACAACGAGATCAACGATGAAACCGCTTTGTTCGGAGTCATCGCGGACCCGGTCGCACATAGTTACAGCCCAATGATTCATAATCGCGCGTTTCAAGATCAGGGAATCAATGCCAGATACTTGCCATTCCGAGTTCCCAAAAGCGATCTGCGAACCTTCCTAATCCATTGCAAGGAACTTGGGATTGAGGGGCTAAGTGTCACAATTCCGCACAAAGAGGGTGCGTTGCAGCATTGCAATCGAGCCGAATCGAGTGCGACCGGAATTGGTGCGGTCAACACGATGGTGTTTCAAGACGAAGACGTCTACGGATACAACACCGATTACCGGGCAGCGATGGATTGCATCGAAGAGCTTTTCAAGATCAAAAAAGGCACCGAGCGGCCAATGCAAGGCATGACGGCATTGGTATTGGGTGCAGGCGGCGTTTCACGAGCGATCGCATGGGGGCTGAAACAACGACAATGCGAAGTGTTGATTGCGTCACGAACGCTTGAACGCTCTCAGATACTTGCTGCGGAAATAGGATGTCGCGCGATCGAGTGGGATCAGCGACACGATCAACGAATCAACTTGTTGGTTAACGGTACACCCGTCGGCATGCATCCCGACGTTGACCACAGTCCTTTTGACGCCGATGCCTTGAACCAGTTCGTTGCAGTGTTCGATACCGTTTACAATCCAGAGAACACGCTACTGATCAAGCACGCGAAAAAAGCAGATTGTCGAATCATCACCGGGATCGACATGTTTGTTCGACAAGCCGCTTACCAGTACAAATTGTTTACCGGTAAAGAGGGTCCCAGCAATTTGATGCGTAAGACAATTAAGGAAGCGACCAACCCTGTTCAACTGAAGTAGGTAATTCGACTTGTCCCAGACGTCACCAAAACTACCGCCCGCGGGTCTAAGTATTCGTCAGGCTGTCGCGTCCGATGCGGGTGTGATTCATGCATTGTTGCGTCCCTACGTGATGCAAAGTTTACTGCTGGCTAGAACCGAAACCGAGATCATTGAGTTGACGCGTCATGGTTTCGTTGCTGAAATTTCAGCCGAAAATAGCCAGCAACAAATCATCGGTTTTTCGGCGGTTGAGATTTACAGTCCAAAACTATCCGAACTGCAATGCCTAGCAGTCCATCAACAGTACCAGGGAACCGGCGTCGGCAAGGCGCTGGTGACCGCCTGTGTTGAACGCGCTCGTGAATTGGGAATCATGGAAGTGATGGCGATCAGTTCCTCGGAAGATTTCCTGAAAACCTGTGGCTTCGAATTCGCTTTGCCTAATCAGAAAAAGGCGTTGTTCTGCCAACTCAAACCCAGACCAAAAGATCTGAATCGTTGATCCTCAGCAACGAGCGGTCTCAGATCGCTGGGGACTTCGGTTGAGCATGGTTGAAGAGGAGCCTAGTTGAACTTGGAAAAAACAAGTCAGATCTAGGTATTCACAGTTTCGGCACGGGTCGCTTGGGTGCCTTCTTTAACATACGAGCCATGTCGTCCCTTGGCACGTTGTTATTGTTGTTGTTATTCCTTGGACGGTTTCGGGGAGGGGTCAGATCGGTGTATTC
>CAYVAN010000258.1:0-5710 GCA_964449225.1 uncultured Rhodopirellula sp. | reverse complement strand
GAACTGCAAAAGCGTTCGATGCCCGACGATGTTCGATACGAAACCATCGACATCGGAAAGGTAAACGCCAAGGGCTACAACGTCCGCACCACGCCAACGATGATGGTCTTCGTCGATGGCAAACTCGAAGACACATCGAGCGGCCTGCTTCGCGGCGACCGCTTGCGAGCGTTTCTCGACCGCTGGGGATTCACCAACAGCGAAACCCAGCCCGACGACGCCGACCGAACCGATGACGACCTGAACCCCTGGAGCAATCCAAATCGTTGGGAACGCGGCCCGATCAGAGACCACATCGACAAAGCCAAGTCTCAATTCGCTTGGTGGCTGATCGGTAAGTGGCTATGCATTGTTGGTGTTGGAGCCGCGATCGTACTTCCGTGGCTTTTCTTAATCTTTCGGGTGCTATGCAAATGGAGTTGCGGTCGCATCGGAGGCTACCCAACGAGCCAACGCCGACCTCGCAGGTCATAATCACAGCGGCCACGAACGCCAACACAACGTCGAAAACGATCGTCAGCAAAGTAGTGATTCAACGATTTGTGGATAGTTTTTTGCGACGACCGTTCCAAAACCTCTGTAAATGCCAAAGAAAGCCGCTAGAAGCACTAGTGGAACAGGAAATTTTCGCTTGAGGCTTGATGCCGCGTCTCAAATTTGGTCTATTCAAATAATGCCGCTACAGGGCCAGGTGACCACCCTCCCTGCTCAGCGATCGCCGGGGATTCAGCTTGTAATTACAGCTCCCCATTTCAAATCAATTTGCTTTCTGCGAATTGCTCCAGTCCCATTTCTTAGAAAGAAAAATCAATGCTCACTGTACGTACATGCGCAGAGTCAAGCGAACTGCTTAGCGGGATCATCGAGAAGGTTGAATCCAAATCAATGAAGGCTTGGATGCTCGAAGACACATCTTGCGGAAAAGTGATATCTCATCGCAAGAAACAATGGAGGTTCAGCGTCAAGAATGATGCCGTGCATGGATGCATGCAGTTTGAACTTGATGAGTCGATGCTCGAACAGACGACAATGGCGAACGCGTTTTCATCGCTCGTGTTAACACTTCTCTACCACTTTGCCGCAGACATTCTTGACGTCCAAATCTCCTTTGATCAGTTCGATTGGGTTGATGTAGCGTAGCCCAAACGCGATGTGGCTCGGCATTGCTGGTGCCAGCGCTGCGATCGCGATTCTGAGCGTGTTCATTACCGTAAGCGAGTTTCGCGAGCTGCGTAGCCGCGGTGGCAAAACATGCTAGTGGATAAACCGCGAGTCACTCACCGAGACACATCCTGACAACCGAGAAGGCAATAGAACGACGAGAAGCCCCGTCCTGGACTCTCATTAACCCGATGAACGCAGCGAGACTCGCTGCGTCGCAGCACCAAACAACTATCACCCTCTCACAACTTGAGGGGCACAACCAACAAGGAATCGATATGAAATCAAGAATTCTCTGGCCTGAAAACTGCGACAAAATGATCGGCGAAGGTGAAGGCCGACGTTGTGTGGCGAGCGTTGTACGGAATCGTCTCGACTGGATGATAATGAGCGGTGGTTACATGCTTTCTGCAGAACTCGCTGTCAAAAATTGCGCGTGGCATAGTAGGAATTTAATTGTCTTCCCGGTTGTGTACCAATGCCGCCACGCTATTGAGCTTGCGATCAAACACACTCTAAACATCGCTGAACGGGCTCACTGCGAACCAGAAACGAAATTCACAAATCACAGAATTTGTCCGATATGGAAGAAACTAAAGCCTCTCTTGAAACGCACATGGACCTCTGATAGGTCAGAAGCGTTATCCGAGGTAGAGGCAACCTTAAAAGCACTGGACGCAATTGATCCTGAAGCAGTTGGCTTTCGGTTTCCTGCCGACAGAAATGGAAAGCCAATACTTACTGACGAGACCAATGTCGACCTTAAACAATTGGTAGACACATCCAAGGAAATCATCGACTTCTTGTCTGGTTGCTCGGAAGCCTATGCCGACCAGCTTGACCGCATGACGGACAGACATCACTAATCCGCCACTTGCACTTCACGGGCTGCAAACCCTCTCCAACAAAAGCGACCGCTTACGCTTCCTCTGTCGCTCGGACCATCGCCGCCGCTTCGCTTATGAGCGGCAATGACCCGGCTCCGACGAAAGCGACGCTCGACCGGAGTGTTTGAGTGTTTCCCAGGTGGAGTAGGTGCAGAGCGGTCATGCGGCTTGGGAGCCGCATCGTGCAGCCGTTTTCGCGTTGGAGCATTTATCACGCCGTTGGAGACTCCGGTCGCGACGTACCGCAACCCATCGTCGAGCTTTGTTCATTCTTCGAGTGGCTTCGACGATCGTTTGCGGAACGTCGATCCCTCCAAGGCTTCGTTCCTGCTCCGCCGCCGCGGCACGTGGCCTACGTTCGTTCCTCACTGCGGACACGTCTCGCGTCGGCTCCGCAATCCATCGTGACGACGCCTTGGAGCGTCGTCCGTCCGGGCCGGGCTTGAGAGCCCGGTTCAGGCGGACCGCAAGCGAGCTTTAAACGTCAATTGCTTCGGTCGGCTGGCGTTCACGCTACAACGTGCGTCCGACTTTCACGAGCGGATCTACGGCATCCTGCCTTCGTCTTTTTCCTTGCGGGCATCCTGCCCTGATGCCCTCGGCGGCGACTCCGTCCGTGTTGGAGACTGCATCGGGGTCAAACTGCAATCGCTTCGGTTGACGGGCAAACCGCTGCAAACGTCGCCGTCCCGATCCGGCAACGCTCCGTCTATTGGTGTGCAACCTACAAACGGGTTGGAGACTTCATACACAGTGCCAAATCAATCGCTTCGTTCGGTCGCTTCCCTGCCAGATCGCGATTCCCTCGGGCACGGGCGATCGGCTCGCTGCGCTCGGCCTCCACTCCGGCCATCCTTGGCCTGCGTTCCGGCTGCATCCATGCCCCGACCGCCCATTCTTCGCCGACCGTCCGTGGTCGGCGTGCCTGCCGGCAGCTGCCAGCGTAGGCTCGCTTGCGCCTGGTCGCTATCGCTCCCCGGCTTGGCTCGGGCGGTCGCTTCGCTCCGCCAGAGTTGGGAAAACAAACGAACTTCAAACGGTCAATCGTTTCGGTCAAATGTTTCCGCGATGCAAGTTGGAGTGTCAGCCCAGGTTTCGACGGCGTGGATACCTTTTCTCCTTCGGTAACATGCACTACGCCGTCGGGTTCAGTCGCATCACCCACCTCTGATGGTCAGGTGACACGGTCGTCAAGATAAACCAAACCGTTCTCATCAAAACGATTTGGTAGACTCTCATCAAGGGTAAATTCAGTGGACTAAATTGGTTTTCTAGCTCACCTGCTCACAATCACCTTTTAAGACCGTCACAAAAGTACGAATAGGCGACCATGGCCAAGAGAACCTACAATCTCGAACAGTTTGCTGCGATACACGCAAAGGCAAAGCACATTTTGGTACTCGCGGGTGCTGGCACAGGCAAGACAACAACCATTATTGGTCGATGCAATCGTCTGCTTGCTTCAGGCGTGTCAGAAGAAGCGATTTTGCTGATTACATTCACCAGACGAGCCGCAAGCGAAATACGCCTTCGGCTGAAATCAAAAGATCGAAGGCGAACCCGTGTCACCGCGACCACTTTTCACTCATGGGCGATGAATCTAATTCGTAAAAACCCCGCGGTGTTCCCATTAGATTCTCCAACGCTCATCGACCGCGATGATATTTTGACACTGTTTCGTAAGTTTCGACGAGAGCAAAAATCAGGCAATCCGCCAAAGGCGAGTGAACTTTCAGACTTCCATTCCCTAATGATCAATATTCGTGGAACCCCAGAGGACGCGGCTGATCTCAGACGGATTGCGACGTCTGACATCGAGATTTATGAACGGGCCTCCGATTATTATCGGAACTACAAAAAGTCCAGAAACTACATCGACTATGACGACATCCTGGTCTGCCTAGCCGACCGACTCAAGGAACAGGATTTAGCAGAAGCCGTGGGAGAGAGGTTCGCTCATGTCATGATTGACGAGATGCAAGACACTAACCCGCTTCAGTACGATATTGTCAATGCAATAGCTCCGCACACAAACTTGTTTTGTGTTGGCGATGATGCTCAATCAATCTACGGATTTCGGGGGGCCGATTTTGAGAGCATCCACGCGTTCAAAAATCAGTATCCAGATGCATGTATTCTGAAATTGAAGGAGAATTTTCGATCAACGCAAAAAATTCTCGATGTAAGCAATTGGCTTTTACGTCAATCTCCACTCAAGTATGACAAGGAACTAGTCTCAGCTAGAGGGGAAGGTGCTGCTACGCCAGTACTTTTTGATGCAGAAGACCGTTGGGACGAAGCAGACTTCATTGCTCACAAGATTCTTGACTCTTACACAGTCGAGGAGAAATGGGCGAATAACATGGTGCTGACGCGAACTGGATTCGGAGCACGTGCCGTCGAATCAAAATTTCTTGAGCTGAAAATTCCACACATTTTAATCGGCGGGCAAAGCCTGTTTGGCGCTAGGCACGTCAAGGATGTGATGTCGCTTCTGCGAATTTACACAAACAGACATGACGAGCTTGCGTGGACGCGGTATCTGCAACTGTGGAGAGGGCTTGGCGAAATTACGGCCGAACGAATTTTTAGATCTTTTGTCTTGGGCGAGAACAAGTCTCTCTCAGGAGGCAAAGAAGAACTCCTAGTGAAAGTACAAAAGGCAGCGGCCCATGATGAATTTGGATGGACAGGGCCGTTGTTAAAGGTTTTGGAAACAACGAACGTGCCTGCCAAATTAGTTGATTCTGCGTTCTCATCTTTGGAGTCTTTGCTTTCGACGATCTTCCAAAACGACCATTGGGATACTCGGAAACGCGACTTCGAGTATGTGCGTCAACTGGCAGACAGGCATAAGACGATGTCTGAATTTGTCGACACTTACTTACTTAATCCGATTTACGAGCGAGATAAAGAGCGTGCAAACAAAAAAGACAAAGTCCGGATTATTACGGTGCATTCTGCGAAAGGGCTTGAAGCATCACGCTGTTTCATAATTGATGTAGCACCAGGGGAATTTCCGCGACGCGGTGCCACTGAGAAGGAGGTCGAGGAAGAACGCCGAGTGCTATATGTTGCGATGACACGGGCAGCCAATGAACTGTACTTAACTCGCAGTACTCGAGGTTGGACGCACTCGAATTTGGATGGCGAAGGCTCGTACTTCCTCAACGAGATCCCAAAAGAAATACTCGCTTACGACGGGCGACCTCCTGATGAAGATATCGAGTCGAAGTTCAAAATCAATTTTTAGCTCGGAGAATTTGATCGCTTTTGACCAATAGAAGAATTGCATGCTGCACTGGCTTGCCTAGAGTGGACCAAGCCTGCACGATGTCGCGTAGAGCGGCATCGTTGCAAATCGCTTCGCCTTTCGCTTCGGGAATGCCGAAATGGTCCGCGAAAGCCTCGGAAAACGGCAACGGTTCGAATCCCTTCGGGGGTACTCCGCCGTTTTGCATCGAATGGATGCGATCGGCGTTGAGTCGCCGTACGAAACTGAGCCAACGACGACGTTCGGCTAGCACATCGTCTTGGTTGACGGTCATGTCGATTTCTGGCTTTGTCGGATCCTCAGGGGAACCATCTTTCTTTCGGCGTTGGGGAATCCCTTCAGCCATCACTTTGAAAAGCGGCGCGTCGGGAGAAGAGTAGAGAGGAAC
>CAYVAN010000257.1:5410-5711 GCA_964449225.1 uncultured Rhodopirellula sp. | reverse complement strand
GTTCAATGAACAGCCGGGTTCCATGTCATTCATCGCCCATCTGATCCACGAGATTCGCAAACACGTCTTTGGGATAACCGTATTTGCGACCGTCTGGGCCGACCAGTGCGGACATCGGCGTCTCATTCAAACGATACCCGATATCGCTCGGTGCCATGTCGTCTTCGAGCATGAACTTGGCGGTATGAATGTGGTCATTCATTGACCCAGTGACGGAGCGGTTCAACGCCTTGGCAAAACAGACCGTTTCGCTCGATGGAGCAATGAACTTGCGATAAATGAACTGCTTACCGTCATCCGC
>CAYVAN010000257.1:0-5400 GCA_964449225.1 uncultured Rhodopirellula sp. | reverse complement strand
AATCGTATCCAACGCTCGGGCAATAAAATTGCTGTCGTCTGTGACCCCTCGTCCGTACATAACGCACGAATACAGCGAAGCCGTGTTCATCAGGATGATGTATTGAGTGCGATCAGCGTAGAAGAGGTGGCTCGACCAATCGGCGTAGGGATTTTCGTCCAGTGGCATCTCGATCAACTTGCCCGCTTTGATCTTCGTGTTCAGCTTTTGGGAAAGTCGAAGGATCATCGGCCCCGGTTCCAAAATGTGATGAAGGGATGCATCCCCGTCATAATCGATGCTTACTCCCGCTTTTTCAAGGTAGTTTTATCGTGTAACTCATCTCCCGAACACTCAGCTAACAAAGGCTAACACCCGCTTGCCAGTCGTTAACTCACTTCAATGGAGAACGACGATGGCAAGCAAGACCGAACAGTTACGACAAGAGATCACGACTCAAATCATTCAGGCCCTTGAATCGGGCAATCTTCCCCCGTGGCGGAAGCCATGGAACACGACAAACAGCGGTGCTCATCGAAACAAGGTCTCGAACAAACCGTATTCCGGTGTGAATCCGCTGATCCTGGAGTTGGCTTCGCAGCGACATGGATTCACCTCTTCAATTTGGGCGACCTTCAACCAATGGAAGCAGGCTTGTGGCCGGGTGAAACGCCGTCCCGATGACGTAGAGCCGGGAAAGTGGGGAACCACCATTTGCTTCACGGCTCCTGTCACGAAAAAGAAGCGTGCCAAAGATGGAACCGACAAGGAAGACAAATTTTGGATTCTGAAGAGCTTCACCGTTTTCAACTTGGACCAAGTTGAAGGGCCGTTCGATCATCTTCGTTCAACGGAAGCCGAGCCGAAAAAACTCTTTGAGAACTTCGAGGCTGGTGATGAACTGATCGCCGCCACTGGAGCTGAAATCAGAACCGGCAATCAAGCTTGTTACGTTCCTTCTGGTGACTACATAGTGATGCCAACGAAGGAATCGTTTCACTCTGCACCGGAATACTATGAGACTGCATTCCACGAATTGACGCACTGGACGGAGCCCAGCCATCGATTGGATTGGGATCGAAAAGGCGAAGGATACGCTGCTGGCGAACTGATCGCCGAAATCTCTTCTTGCTACCTGGCCGCCGAGCTTGGAATTCCTAACAGTCATCGAATGGAGAACTCCGGGGCCTATCTAAAAGGCTGGCTCAAGGCTCTGAAAAATGACAATCGGGCGATCTTCCGAGCTTGTTCGCAGGCTAGCAAAGCGAATGACTACTTGTTGTCGTTTGTGCGAACGCTTGAACCAGCGGAAGCGACCGCTTGATCCAACTTTTGTAATGGCAGGTGGAATTCGATTCCACCTGCCATTTCTCTCTAACACCCGCTTGTTCATCGTCCTGATCGGGACAGCCAAACGGGACACCGAGAATGATCGCAAGGCGACTCAGCTTCGGCACTTCAATAGACGGCGTGAGCCATCGCAAAATCTCTGGCCAGTGAGCGATGGAGTTCTGCTGCTAACTGCGAAGCCCTGAAGTCATTGATGATCCATCCTCGGTGTTTCCGTTTGGTCTTTTCAAATTTCCAAGTTTCCAAAATCACAAATCATGGCTGATGACAGACATTTGCATGGCGGGCCAAGCCGCCGTTTGGTCAAAGAAGTTCGCTCAAGACTGTGGCGTTACGGTGTTCGACCAAAAGGTGATGCGTGGCAATTGACGTGGGTTTGGGCAACGGCAATCGCTAGTTCCTACTTCCACTTTCGATGGCCAATGCCGCACGAAATCGCCAGCCAATACATGTTGCTGTTGCTCTGCGAAATGAAAGAGGGGCGACTGCTGAAGCTTCCCTTTCGTGCGGATGAGGTCCAACCAGAAGAAGTTGAAAAACTGATTGCGATTGAACCTTTTGTCATTTTGCAGATCACGCCAAGCGGCAAGCAACACCCGCTTGGCAACCAAACCAAACAAACCGGAGCAACGAAATGAACGAGACCGAACCGATCATCACCAGTCTTCGCCAAGTTGTGGGGCAAGCCCGTGCCGTGTGTGTGCTTCAAACAGCACTCGATGCTTACTGGCACGAACGCAGCAAGAACGGTGAAGCGAACGTCTCGTTCCCGCACTTACTGATGGTTGGTCCGGGCGGGACCGGCAAGACGATGCTGAGCGAACTTGTTGCTCGTGAGCTTTGCACTGAAGTTCACGTCGAACTCGCCCAGAACATCAGCAACATCAACCAAATGCAAGGGCTGTTGATGATGCTCGACGAACCCGGCCAAATCTTGTTTCTGGATGAGATCCATCAACTCAACGAATCGGTACAGGTCTGTCTTTATCGGGCGTTAGAAGAGCGGAAGCTGTTTCTTGGTGGTAACAAGAAACCGGTGACGTTGCCGCCGTTCACCTTAATCGGTGCCACAACCCACGAATACATGTTGACCACCAGTGCGAAAGATCGCTTCAAGATTTTGATTCGATTGACACACTACGGCACCGAAGAAATGACTGTGCTGATTGATCAGCGAGCGAAGCGAATCGGCTGGGCAATTGATCAACGATCCGTCCACGAGTTGGCGAAGCGTAGTCGTGGCGTTCCCCGGCTCGCTGTTCGGTTACTTGAGGCATCCAAGCGAAGTTGTTCTGCGAACGGATGTGACAACATCGAACCCAGGCATGTTGCCGAAATGCTGGAGATGGAAGGCATTGACCCACTTGGCTTCGATCCTGTCGAGCAAAGCTATCTGCAACTGCTGAAGCAACATCAAGGACCGATCAGGCTCAACGTACTGGCCACCCACCTTGGCTTGCCTCGTCAGTCCATCGAGATGTTTGAGCAAGACTTCATTCGCCTGGGCCTCATCGTGAAAAACGAAAAGGGACGCTGCTTAACACCCGCTGGACACGAGCATCTGAAAGCCTGCAACGGCTAGTGTCGCTTCAAACAAAGTGTCTGATTTCTGCAAGGCAACCGAACGATGACTGTAACGACCATGATTGAGAACCAACCGAAAGCTGCCATCACTGTGAGCAAGATGTGTTCACTTCTGGAGATGTCACGCAGCCAGTTCTACTGGCATGTGAAACGGGGCACGTTCCATTCACCCCTTCGCCTGTCCAATGGCCGACCCTATTTCAATGCTTCCCAAGTCGAGGACAACCTCAAGGCAAGAGAGCTTGGGATCGGCGTCAACGGCGAATACGTCCTGTTCTACGAACGATCTGAAACGCCCTTGAAATCCAAGGTGACACCCGCCTCCAAAGCAGATCACACGGAGTTGATAGATAGCCTGCAAGCCCTCGGGCTCAGCGGCCTGACGACCAAGCAAGTCAACGAAGCAGTCGAGTCCTGCTATCCGAAAGGGACGAGCGGCGAAGACGAAAACGACCTGCTTCGCACAATTTTCCGCCACCTAAAGCGTTCGGGAGTTGGTTGATTCATGTCCTGGGGACGCCCTTTTTCTGTATCGGACACCAACGATGTCCGTGTGATGTCCGTCAACTTCCACAAGCTTTTTGGCGGAAGTGTGTTCGAGAACTGTTCGATTTACTCACGAAAGGTGTGCGAAAGATGAACGATAACCAGTCCGAAAAGTGTTCGGAATTAAGCACGACAACTCCTATTATCTTGCGTTCGCCTGATTCAACGACGGGACGGATCATCGAACAAGCCGATAACGATGACCAATTGATCGACCTGTGGCTCCACGGTCGGCCCAAGAACACCCAACGGGGCTACCGCAAAGAAGTGGATCGCTTCCGTGACTCGGTGAACAAGCCAGTCCGTTCGGTGAAGTTGATTGATCTTCAAGCGTTTGCTGACCAGCTAGGGCAGTCATTGAAGCCGTCATCGGTGCATCGTGCCATCAGCGCAGTGAAAAGCTTGCTCACATTTGGGCACAGACTTGCCTACCTGCAATTTGATGTCGGCCAAGCGTTGAAGCTCCAAGGATTCAGGGACGAATTGTCCGAGCGGATCATAAGCGAAACGGAAGTTCTGCGAATCATCGCTTTGGAACCCAACCCACGAAACCGAGCAATCCTGCTGACGTTCTACGCCGGTGGATTTCGAGTTTCTGAAATATGTGCAATGAAATGGCGACACTTGCAAGAACGAGATTCGACTGGGCAAATCACAGTGTTCGCCAAGCGTGACAAGACAAGATCCGTTTTGATGCCGAAATCCGTTTGGGAAGCGCTCGCATCGCTGCGTGGTGATGCTCCAGTGGACGCACCGGTCTTCAGGAGTCGAAAGAAAGGCCATCTTTGTGAGTCAGCCGTTTGGCGGGTCGTGAAAAAGGCAACCAAGCGTGCGGGCATTCCAAAGGATGTTTCGTGCCACTGGTTTCGGCATTGCCACGGTTCACATGCGCTCGATAGAGGCGCACCGATCCACTTGGTTCAAGCGACATTGGGTCACAGTTCAATTGCTACAACCGGAAGGTATTTGCACGCACGACCAACTGATTCCAGCGGCAACTATTTGCCACTTGGCTAACACCCGCTTGATCTCCAGAGCAAATCAATTCCTCTCTGGAGATCAAGATGAACCAGGTCACTTCCATTGCTGACGGCAGCAGCGAATCCGTCAAATCAGCCGCTCAAGATGCCAATGCCGTTCAGGATGCGGTCAACTTAATTGCAGTTGTCGGGTGCTTTCATCGTCACTTACTCGCACTTCGACAAACAGAACTTGGTGGCGACGATCTTAACAATCATCCGGTATCGCTTGCCTTTGTCAGCAAGCTGAACAGCCTTTGCCGGATGACGACCGAACGAGAGATTGCGGCATTCTCAGCCATCGACCAACTCTCTGAAGGTGAGTCCGTCGAATACGACGTGATCCCTCTCTAACACCCGCTTGTTCCGCATCAACAGCAATCCAACTTTTGTAACGGAGCAAGCGATGAGCGAAATCAAAGCATCAGGCAACCTGCATGGTCATGAACTTTCCGACATCCCGGTCCTGAACCCCGGTGACTGGTTTGGCAAAACGTGGCTGATCGAAATTGGGGGCAGCTACACACCGCTATTCCTGATCGTCGAAGCGAACAGCATGTCAGACGCAATCGATGAGTTGGCTGAGAACGAACAGTTTGGGCACTTGATCATCGTTGAGGACGAGTATCTGAGCGACTATCCCGAGGATGATCGGCACTATGGACCAAGTGGCCAAGTGCTGGATCTCGATCACCTGATGGCTTACGGCAAAGAGGGAGCAGAGATCCCATTTTGTTGCCGCTACCACGGCGAAGGGCTTCCCGATGAAGGAGTTCTACCACCTGAGCTTGAACACGCTGATGTTGAGTAACACCCTTATGGTTGAGGCACCTGCCTTTTGTAATACACACAGATTGAGTTGGATCCGGGGTGCGTTTGAAAAGCAGTGGGTCGTTCGACCTCGGTGGCTCCCACTAATTGC
>CAYVAN010000256.1:0-5738 GCA_964449225.1 uncultured Rhodopirellula sp. | reverse complement strand
CGGCGGACTGACCAATCAAACTCTGCTTCATCAGTGGAGCATGAACCAACAGACTCCACCGGCGGACCCACCAACAGAAGCCGGTGACACGGTGGTGGCGATCGACGTGGTCACAGGCGTCGCCCAACCAACCGCAATCGACTGGCTGCCCGACGGAACGATGTTGATTGCACAGAAGTCAGGCGTCGTGCAAACGGCGTCCGATGGACAAACCGGTAGTTCGCCTTTCATTGACATCTCGGAAATTGTCAACGACACACGCGATCGTGGGCTGCTTGATATCGCTGTTCATCCAGACTTTGAAAACAACCCATACGTGTACTTATTATTCACCTACGATCCACCGGAAGTATTTGAACAAACCGCAGGCACTCTTGCTGGACCCGATGGCAACGGCAACCGTGCCGGACGTTTAATACGCGTCACAGCTGACGCTGGTAACGACTTTAAGACCGCCGTTGACGGAAGCGAAGTTGTGCTGCTGGGCGAAAACAGTACTTGGGAAAACTTCAATGGATTTGTGAACAGCACAGTGGACTTTGACGAGCCGCCAGCCGGTGAAAATGCGGACGGCACCTACCTGGAAGACTTCATTCCCAGCGATAGCGAATCTCACACAGTTGGCGGATTGGCGTTCGGAATCAATGGCGAACTATTCGTTTCGATCGGCGATGGTGCTTCGTACAATCGCGTCGATGTCCGAGCCGATCGCGTGCAAGATATCGATAGCCTTTCCGGCAAAGTGCTGCGAATCGACCCCATCACCGGCGACGGGCTAGCTGACAATCCGTTTTACAATGGAAACGCAAACGCCAACCGCAGCAAAGTCTATCAATCCGGCCTGAGAAACCCGTTTCGCATTTCAGTTGATAACGTAACCGGGCAACTCTACGTCGGTGACGTTGGGTGGAGCCGATGGGAAGAGGTCAATGCAGCGGGGCCTGGTGCAAACTTTGGCTGGCCTTTCTACGAAGGACGTAGTGGCGAATTGGAAGAACAATCAGGGTATCTGGAAACATCAGAGGGCCAAGCTTGGCTTCAGAGAAACGAATTCATCACACCTTCGATCTACGCTCTGTCACATCAGGCGGATGGAATTAACGCAATCGTAATGGGAGACGCCTATCGCGGATCCGCTTACGGCAGCGAGTACCAAGGCGACGTGTTCTTTAACGATCTGGGCCAAGGAATCGTGCGACACGCCAGCATCAATCCAGACGGCACTGTTGGTGACGTTAACGTCTTTACCACCGGTGCCAACGTCGTTGTCGCGATCGCCGAAGGACCGGATGGATTTTTATACTACGTCGATCTGGATGACAGCAAAATCGGACGCTGGGAACTCGTTTAGAGCCGGGCTGGCTCGAATGCGTACGCCGAATGGAGCCAAAGCGACATCGGGCAATACGATTTGGAGCACATGCCGGATGTCGCCTTGGCTCCATTGGGCCTACCTTGCTTTAACAAAAACAAGTACCCCAAAATTTAACTTCGGGCATCAAGCCGCTTCACCGTCGCTGATTTCGCCGTCGTCGCTGACATCTTCAAAGCGGATGGAAACGCGTTTGCTGACGCCAGACTCTTGCATCGTTACGCCGTATAGGGTCGTTGCGGCGGTCATCGTTTTCTTGCTGTGCGTCACAACGACAAACTTGCTGTGGTCCAAGAATTCATTTAGCACCGTGACGAACCGGCCAATGTTGGCTTCGTCAAAAGGCGCGTCCACTTCGTCCAACACACAGAAAGGGCTGGGGCGATACTTGAAGATCGACATCAGCAGAGCAACGGCGGTCAGCGCTTTTTCACCACCGGACAGCAGTGAATTATTGAAACTTGGTTTGCCTGGCGGCGTTGCAACAATTTCGACACCAGCTTCTAACGGGTCATCGGACTCTTCCAACACCAAATCGGCGTGGCCCCCACCGAACGATTTACGAT
The DNA here is from genome assembly GCA_964449225.1 of uncultured Rhodopirellula sp. GTDB lineage: Bacteria > Planctomycetota > Planctomycetia > Pirellulales > Pirellulaceae > Rubripirellula. Next base: position 3,800 of record CAYVAN010000256.1, on the reverse strand, counting down.
AGAGCTGTTGAAAATTAACACGAATTGCTTCCAGCGTATCCATGAACAATCGTCGGCTATCAGCATTGATTCGGCCGATGATCCGCTGCAATGAATCCTTCGCAGCCGTCAAATCTTGATACTGACCGTGAAGTTCGTCGTAACGAGATTGTAGCTCTTCCAATTCTTCCAACGCTTCCATGTTGACGCTGGTGGTTCGCTGCAATTGAGTCCGCAATTGATTGATTTCAACTTCAATCTCGTCTCGGCTTTCGGGTTCTTGGAAACCTTCGGGCGGCTCGGATGATTGCAGATCAATTTCGTAATCTTCCATCAGCCGCGTTACTAAAGTTTCGCGGCGAAGTTTGGCGTTGTCGTGCCGAGCGGTGATTGCGTGAACCGCTTCGCTGGCTGCGGCTGCTTCTTTAATTGCCCGCTCGCTCGCTTTCAAAATATCGCGGTTGCTACGACGCACGTCGGCGGCCGACTGAGCCAATTCGCCAAGTGATCGTTCACACTGCTGGGCATCCCAACACAGGGAAGCCAATCGATTTGACGCGTCCAACATGCGGGTATTTAAATCAGCGATTCGCGACCGTCCGTGATCGGCTTGCTCGCGAACTTCGGCGACTGCCGCTTCCCGCTGACTTTGATCACGGCGTTGTTGCTGCATGGCTGTCGATAACGCTTCAAACTTCTGCTCCGCTCGCGCAAGTTCGACGCTAATCGACATCACGCCAGCGGTCGCCGTTTGCAACGCATCCTGAGTCTCAGAGAGCATTTCATCAGCTTCGGCGGTTTCCAATTCCAACCGTTCGACTTCTTGTTTTCCAGAATGAATCGTTGACGCTAGTTGATTGTTTTCAGCGGTCGCCGATTCGCGAAGGCCCGTTGACGCCACGATCTCGGCATTGATTTCATCGCATGCAGCGGCTTGGGATTGCAAACGCTGGTCGCAGTGACGACGCTCGGCTTCGGCAGCCGCCCTGTCGGTGATCAATCCACGGTGATTCTGTTCGGCTCGCCCAAGCATCGCGGCTTCTTCATCAACGCGAAGACTCAGCCGCTCCGTTTCCGCTTCGGCTTCTTGCAATTGGTACTGATAGTGTTTGATTTCATCCCCGGCGGCCAGTAATTCGCTTCGACGACTGACCAAACCGGTTGCCGCCGCAGCGGGGCCAACGACGGTTGATCCATCGTTTTCCAGCAGCTCGCATGCGGAACTAACGAACCGCAAACCCGCACCGCTAAGTTTCCGAAGTCCGAGCGCCGTTTCCAGCGAATCAACCAACCATGTGTTACTGAGCAAGTGTCGAACCAGCGGCTCAAACTTCTCGTCACACTTGACCATGCGATCACCGCGTCCGATGACACCACGAAGCCCGTCTAAGCGAATGCGATCACCAGGCCGGCGGGCGGGTAGTTCATCAATGCGGATCAGTCCGACGCGATGACTTAGTTTTAGTGAGCCGCCAACGATCGCGGATTGGACCTCGCCGCCAGCGACAATTAAATACTGACTTTTTTCGCCCAAAGCCGCATCAATCAATGGTGCGACATCAACGTCGACATCGAAACAATCGGCAACGATCCCCTGAACGTGCTTGGAAACGATAGACCCAGGTTGGTTAATCTGTTTCAGGATCGCTTGAACGCCACCCGAGATGCCATCCTGGCGTCGCTGCAAATCATCGAGCACTTTTTGCCGCTCGGTAACACCCTGCAATCGTATCTTTAGTGCGGACACTTCTTCACGGCGACGCGCCAAAGTCCTGCGACTACCAGCCAGATTGGCATCTGCCAGTTCCACTTCTTTGGCAGCGGCCGCGATCGAATCGTCAAGGTCGATGACCTTGCCTCTAGCCGTTTCAGCTTCTGCGGTCGCCGATGCCAACAAATCCTGCGCGGTTGCGATTCGACGCGATAAATTCGCCATCGCCCGAGCGGCTTCGGCAAGTCGCTGTTCGGTCCGCTGCCGTTTCGCTTCTGCATCAGCAACTCGGCGTACACCGGCCAAGTGCTTCTGGCCCAATTCGTCACGCAGTCGCCGAACTTCACTCGCCTCGGCTTGAATCTTATCTCGATTCGATTCCGCTTCTTCGCTTCTTCCTCGAACCGCCTTCAATTCGGCCTCATAAGACTCTAATCTTTCGTTCGCACCTCGCAATTCGGCGGCCGCTGATCCAGCTTGGGTTTGCAGCAATCGCATTCGCCGAAGCGACGAAGCAACACTCTTTCGCAAGTCCACGATGGAAGCTTCGTCAGCATCGCGGCGTCCTTCCAGGCTTGCAATTTGACTGAGGTAACCGCTGCGAGTCTCTTCAATCGAGCGTGCTTGATCAGCAATCTGTTGCAATTGTGCATCAGCAGCCTGACGCTTTTCAGTCATTTCGGCACGAAGCGTTTCCAGCTCCGTTTGATTTTTCAGTGCAGCGGAAAGTTCGGACTCAGATTTCTCTAGTTCTGTTGAAAAAGATCGCCAATCGGTCCAAGCAATCTGCAACCGCAGCTCTTTCATCCGTTCGCTTGCTTGACGATATCGCTCGGCCTTGCTGGCTTGGCTGCGAAGACTTTTCAGTCGCGATGCAACTTCGTCAACAATATCGCCCAGCCGTGTCAGGTTTGACTGAACGCGGGCAAGCCGCCGTTCGGCTTCGATTTTCTTAGCCTTAAACCGGCTGATACCCGCCGCTTCCTCAAAGATCGCTCGTCGATCTTTGGCGCTGGCGTTCAGCATCTTATCGACCTTGCCCTGTTCAATCAGGCTGTAAGCATCGATACCAATGCCGGTGCCGCGGATCAGGTTTTTCAGATCCTTCAACCGCACGGCTTGATTGTTGATTAAGTATTCACCTTCGCCGCTGCGGTAGACTCGGCGAGTCACATGGACTTCGGGGGCGTCGACCGGAAGTTCGCCGCCGGAATTATCAAAGATGATGGTGACTTCAGCCGAGCCCGCAGGCCCGCGGGTCTGTGATCCCTTGAAGATCACATCCGACATGTCTTTGCCGCGAAGACTCTTGGCACTCTGGGATCCCAACACCCACTTCATCGCGTCGACGATGTTGGACTTACCGGAACCATTGGGGCCGACGACGACCGTGATGCCATCGGGAAAGTCGAATCGGGTGCGATCCGCAAAGCTTTTGAAACCGGCCAGCTCGAGTGCTTTTAGCATGCGATAGGTCTGTGATCGGTTTCAGAGTGAGGAAAGACTGCAAATAGACGGCGTATCATGATCTTCCAGAGTAAATAAAACCGATAACCGAGCCTAGCGTGATTCCGAAATTTAGCAAAACACGTAAATCACGCGGTTTGCGGTGTCTATTTGCCCGCAAACCCCAATGAAATTTACTAAAACACGGCAAATTGCGTTTGTTAGGCCGGAGTGAGAACTAAGTTCGCACAGCTTTCCAAGCTGTTAGCGTGGATACGGCTAGAATCCGAACGCAATCGGTTCGGAGAACCGAGCGACGATACATCCCAGCCCATCCACGCGCGCAGCTCAACCGAAAATCGATTTAAGTATGAACCAAATCAGCACACCGCCTCCAAACACTTTCTATATAGAAGTCTCGGGATCCGGGCTTACAGAAGTGGACGGGCTGTTCGTCCCCTCAACCGCACCGCCGACCAAATCCGAATCGGGAACCATTTCCAGCCTCGGTTACTGGAACGGCAAGATGGCCTGGGATCGGGCTGATGGAAAGAGCGAGCGAAGTCCGGCGCTATCGTATTCAAACAGCTACAAATCTTGGCGGATCTGCCGACTCGATGGGCACCTGGCCTATGACATCACCAGTGATTCCGAAATGCCGCCC
>CAYVAN010000255.1:0-5752 GCA_964449225.1 uncultured Rhodopirellula sp. | reverse complement strand
CCTCTACGATGTCAACGTAGCGCTCTAACCAACTGAGCTAATCGCCCGAATTAGAATGATGTGATCATCTAATCGGTTTGGCGGAACCGATGGGGCCGCCTGGAAAGAATCGTATCGGGTCGGCCTTGGGTGCTTCTGGAGCGAACTTTGGCCAAACGATCGGACTTCCTTCGGGGGCACAGTTTGTGCCGGGTTTGCTGGATCGTCAAGTCGTTAGTGCGGGCGGCTTGGGGCTTCGGACGCGTTTTTTGGGCGGATATCCTCCCTGATCCCTTAATTCTGGCTAATTCCTGCAATTCGCTGTTGACGCTTGCCCCTTTAGCGTCGGATACTTTTGTGTGGTTTGTGCCCGCAGAGACCTTTCGTGAGAAGAAAAGCTCATCGAAGGAATCGATGCGGCCCTGCTAGTAATTAAATTCCCTTTCAAATTGTGCGGGCGAGTCGTCTGCCGGAGAAGAAACCTACAGAGTGGCTTTAGCTCGAAGAAACCAGATGCCCGACACCCGTGACAGCACTCGCATTAATAACAACATCCGAATCACTCCGATTCGAGTCGTTAGTGAAGAAGGCGAGCAGCTAGGAATCATCCCAACCGAAGATGCATTGCAAAGGGCTCGCGATGCTGGATTGGACCTTGTCGAGGTCGCGCCTGGTGAACGTCCACCTGTTTGCCGAATCATGGATTACGGCAAGTTCAAGTACGAGAAAAACAAGAAGAAGAACTCTGGTCAGGCCCACACCAAGACCAAGGAAATTCGCCTGCGTCCCAAAACGGGTGACGAGGACGTGCGAACAAAGATCCGCCAAGCTCAAAAGTTCTTGGAGCATAAGGACAAGGTGCAAGTGAGCGTTTTGTTCCGCGGTCGCGAAATGGCGCATATCGAAGAAGGCCGTAAGGTCATGCAGCAGGCGATTGAAATGCTTAGCGAGTACGGCAAGGTGGAAACGACGCCTCAGCAGCATGGTCGTCGTATGATCGCAATGATTGCACCTAAATGAGCTTTTCGCTTTTAGCCGTTACCAACTAGCTCTTGCACGCTAGTTAAGAACTGAACGAGCTAAAAGTGAACCGCTATTCGCTAGAAGGCATTTCCATGGTTTGTGGTGGCGTGACGCCGGGTGAATCGCTCGGACGCATTTGCTCGGTCCTTGCTCAGATTGCTCCGCTTCGATTGGCCGAAGACTGGGATAACGTCGGCTTATTGGTTGGCGATCGTGGCAATGATGTTTCGCGAGCAATGACGTGCTTGACCATTACGCCCGACGTGGTGGAAGAGGCGGTTGAGTCGAAGGTTGGCTTGGTGATCGCTCATCATCCGTTGCCGTTCAAACCGCTGGTAAAGCTGACGAATGACACCGTCGCTGGGACGATGCTGTTGGAATTGGTCAGGCATGAAATTGCTGTTTACAGCGCTCATACTGCATTTGATTCTGCGGCGGGTGGGATCAACGGCGAGTGGGCCAAGCTGATTGGCATCGACAACCCGCTGCCGCTTATTGTCAGCGATGAAAGTGCGGGGCAAAACACCAAAGGTCAGGTTGAGGGAGCCGGACGGATGGGCCGATTGCCATCGCCGCGATCATTGGGCGAGATCGTAAAGCAGGCAGCCGAAGCTGTGGGCCAGCGGAATGCTCGGATTGTGGGGGCACCTGATTTGCCGGTCTCTAAGGTCGCGATTGGATGCGGTAGCGGCGGCAGTTTTCTGGCTGCGGCCAAGCGGCAGGGGTGCAACATGCTGCTGACCGGCGAAGCAACTTTTCACACTTGCTTGGAAGCACGAAGTCTTGGAATGGGGCTCGGGTTGCTGGGACATTACTCATCAGAGCGTTTTGCGATGGAGCGTCTGGCGAAGCAATTAGCGGACGAAATCGACACGATCGAAGTTTGGGCCAGCAAGGTTGAATCTGACCCAATTCAGATGCAGCTGTAAGCTTCATTTGAATGGCTGCGTTTGAATGCCTTTCTTCTGTCGCTTTGGATTTGCGTTGTTAACGCCGTCGAGGTTGATGCAGCACCGCCTACATTTTCGCGAACGGATTGACCCATTGGGCATGGCCTGATCGTCTTTTGCTACGATACGCACGGGGTCGATCGTTTTTCGCAGCATGAAGTAGAATAGATGCGGTTCTGCCTGCGGGTTCCTGCTGCTTGCGGCACGCGAGTTGCTGCCTTGATACAGTCTGGCGGCCAAATAGGCACATCATGGGCGGTTTGCTTCAATTGAAGAAGTTTCATATCGGAAGGGGAAATTAGTGACTCAGCAAAAACGATGGCTCGCAGCATTGCCGGTCTTCAACGAGGTCAAATTCGTTGACAAGATTTTGGACGAAGTGCTGAAATACGCCGATCGAGTGCTGGTCGTTGACGACGGGTCGACCGATGGAACGGCCGATGTGCTTTCGCGTCGAAGCGATGTTCACGTGATTCGTCACGCAGAGAATCGTGGGTACGGTGCGGCACTGGTGACGGCGTTTGACTACACGATCGAACAGAGTTTTGACGGTGTCGTGACGCTGGATTGTGATGGGCAGCACCAGCCCAAGCGAATCCCTCGGTTCATCGATGCAGCGGATCGGGCGGACATTGTTTCGGGCAGTCGTTACTTGAAACAGTACGCAGGCGATGATGCACCGCCACCGGAGCGGATGTTTATCAACCGCCAAGTCACTGCCGAATTGAACAGTCGGTTGGGTTTTGAACTGACCGATGCATTTTGCGGTTTCAAGGCTTACCGAACCGATGCGCTAAAGCGAATGCAGATCACGGACCCCGGTTATGCGATGCCGCTACAGGTGTGGGCCGAGGCGGCTGCCGCTGGATTGAAAGTGATCGAGGTACCGGTTCCGCTCATCTACTTAGATCTCGAGCGATCCTTTGGCGGTTCTTTGGATCATGCCGAAACTCGTCTCCGTTATTACCACCAAGTTCTTGATGAGGCGATCGCGAAGGTGTCGGTGGAAGGCTGTGAATTTCCGGCTCGCGAAGAAGCGTTACAGATCGGGCAAACGGGTTAACAAACAGTCCGAATGGTGACAAACGAATTCAAGCAATATCGAGCTTCGCGACGTCACGGTGATGTCATGATCGAGCCGCCAATGGACACCGCGGGCGGATTGATTGCCGCGAACCGGCGTCGGTTTCGTCAACACGATCATCCAGGCGATGATGCGATGTTTGCTGCGCTGCGTCCACGGGCACGCCAGCAAATGATTGAAGATGCAATTCGCTACACTTCGGCGTACCGGGATGTCGAATGGGCGAAAGGGCGGATCGCGTCCATGGGGCAAGCGATTCCGACCGTGTTGATGGCCGGTCATCAACCGACGATCTTTCATCCGGGGGTATGGTTCAAGAACTTTGCCTTAAGTCATTTGGGCGCGGTGCATGGTGCGTTGCCAATCAACTTGGTGATTGATAACGACGTAGCAAGCAGCAGTTCGATCCGCGTGCCAAGTGTCGATGTTGCATCAGGGGAGATTCGGCGGGCGATCGTCGCGTATGACCGCGCCGGTGGCGGCGTGCCGTTTGAGCAGACGACGATTGAAGACTTAGACACGTTCAATGATTTTGATGCTTCGGTCGTTGATGCAATGGGTGGCATTGGTCATGACCCTTGCATTACTGCGCTTTGGAAACATGCCCGCGAGGCGGTGGCACGCTGCGGTGTTGCTGGGTGTGCGTTGGCGCAGGCTCGTCATGGCCTGGAAGCCGACGTGGGGTTGCGAACGCTTGAGATGCCGCTTGGCGTTTTATGTCGCGGCAGTGCTTTTGCTGAATTTTTGCTGACCATATTGACGGATCTGCCACGGTTTCAAAAGAGTTATAACAACCAGACGGACTTCTACCGGGCTGCGCATGGGATCCGAAGTTCGGCGCACCCGGTCCCACATTTAGAATCGCAAGAAGAGGGTTCTGGACAGTGGCTTGAGTCACCGCTTTGGGTCTACGGCAATGACTCGCCCACGCGTAAGCCGGTGTGGGTCAAGCGGTCCGGTGATGAATTGGTATTAAGCGATTCGCCTGGTTCGGCTGCCTCGCTGGATGGGCGAAGCATTACAATTAACGTTAGCCATCGAAAGCTGGCAGCCGAACAGTTGGCCAACTTGGTGGATCCTAATTTTAAGCTTCGGCCGCGTGCGTTAATCACGACCATGTACGCCAGATTGATCCTGAGCGACCTGTTTATTCATGGAATCGGCGGTGGGAAGTATGACCAGCTTGGTGATCGAATCATCGAAGATTTTTACGGCGTGAAGTCGCCGGAGTTCATGGTCATTTCAGCGACGATTTTGTTGCCGGAGGCGAGAGCGGAACGCAAGCTCAACAAGATTGGCGAATTGAAGCGAAAAATTCGAGACACCTATTACCAACCCGAGCGATTCTTTCAACCAGAAGCGGGAATCGATTCGTTAGGGGAAGGTGCATCACCGCGAGCGTTGTTGATTGCCGAAAAGCAAAGGTTGCTCGCCAATGCTGCGGAGAAATCGCTTCCGAAGAAAGTCGTTCCGAAGAAGACCGTTCGCGGGGAAAACGTTTCAGAGCAAGTGTCAAAGAAGGCTTGGCATGATCGGGTGACTGAGATCAATGCGAAGTTATCGTTGGAGCTAGAATCCGTTCGCGATGACTTGCGTTTGCAATTAATGCATGCGGAGAAAGTCGAAGCAGACGAAGCGATTTTGGCGAGTCGCGAGCATCCATTTTGCGCGTTTGATTTAAACGATCTTGTGCAGACCTATCGCAAGATGTTGGCGTAGAATCGGATCGTGATTTCTTAGCGGCTGCCGACGATGATTTGGCCGACTAGCAACCAAATGAATGTAAAGCTTAAACCTAGAGCTGCGTGCATCGCATCAACATTCATCGATAGAGTGCCTCGGGCGAAAGAGTGAAACGGGTGTCTTCTGTTTCGGCCCGTTCCATGGCCCGAGAAGTCTGCCAGATTCGACGGCAGTCTTCAAAAAAAGGATCGCCTATCCAGGCAACCATAAGTTCCATCGGCACGCTGACGTAAGTAAGACGCGGAAAAAGGTCTTTGCATGCCATGGCCGTTGTAAACGGTAAGGTTTGCCACAACATGCTGCGATCAGCGGCTGGATGGACTATCCTGAAGGGGAGCGTTTCTTTTCTACTTTTCCGCAGCCGTGTCACGTTGCATGGTTTTCAACTTTGGGTTTTTGATGGGCATTCGCTTTGCATGTCACGTTTGTGCGAAACAACTGAACATCAAGGAAGACCTTGCTGGGAAGCGAGGGATTTGTCCGGCTTGTTCGTCAAGGTTTCGCATTCCAGAGCAGAGTGCCGAGCGAAGCTTGCCAATTGAAGAAGGGATTCAAGCAGCTGCATCGTCGAGCGGGCAAGCGACCGCGAAGGTGTCTACCGCTAAAGTCGAAAAGCCAGCCGAGGTTGACGCACCTGCCGCTAAGCCCGAGGTTGAAATCGATGTGCTTAGCAGCGATCCCGATGCGACTTGGTACATTCGCCCACCGAGCGGTGGGCAATACGGGCCAGCCGATGGTGATATGCTACGCAGCTGGATCGCGGAGGGGCGTGTTGCTGCGACGGCATTGTTGTGGCGGGACGGTTGGCCGAACTGGCGATCCGCCATCGAAGTGCTGCCAGGTTTGGCAGACAATTCGCCGAAGGAAAAAAAAGATTCAGCAGTCGCACCAGCACCGCCTCAGTCATCAGAGCAGCCTGCGGCTGAGCCATTGTTTGCTGAATCAAAATCAGCACGGGTGCCGGGTTCCGGTC
>CAYVAN010000254.1:0-5808 GCA_964449225.1 uncultured Rhodopirellula sp. | reverse complement strand
CGCCAATAATGGAATTGAATTGCTGCCCAATTCTTGGAACTTAACTTTCATCGCCGGATCACGGTCCGTCCAATCGGCGTACATCGTGACGACATTATTCTGGTCAACGATACGCCGAGTCTTTTCGGTGTCGATCGCGGTCGCCAAGTTCACCAGACAATTGACACACCACTTGGCTGAAAAGTCCACCATCACCGTTTTGCCTTCGGCTTGATACGCCGCCAATTTCTGCTCGTCGTAATCAATCCAATTCAAAACCGGCGGTGCCTTCAGCGTCGTGAATGCCATCACCCCAATCGCCGTCGCAACGCCCACACCGGCTGCCCAAGCGATCAAACGCTTTTTAATCGCAGCCCAGTTGGGTACCCGACCGATGATCCAACACCCAAACCAAACGCCCATCAACGTGACAAAGACCGGGAACTTGTTGTCGTCCGAAAATTGGTAAAAGAAATAACACACCGCAGCGATGAACAGGAACGCCATCAATTGCTTGAAGGTTTCCATCCACGGACCGGGCTTTGGTAAGAACTTCATCAAGCCGGGACGAATGCCGATCGCCAAATAAGGTGACGACATACCAAGTGCTAACATGGAAAAGACCAACGCAATTTGCGGCGATGACATTCCCAACGTTGCACCAAAAACGCCGCCCAACAACGGACCGCTGCACGGCGTCGCAAGCAAGGTCGTAAAGATGCCTTTGCTAAACGCGCCCGAAAATCCTTCTTTGCTTTGCAAGTCCTGCGAAGTCTTGCCCGCTGCCAATCCCGGAACCGGAATCTCCCAAACGTTGAAATAGCTCAACGCAAACGCGAACAGTCCCACGGTCACGCCCAGGCGAACGCTAAAGAATTGGAATTGCTGACCCCAGCTAAAGCTAAACGCAATCGCAAAGAAAGCCAGCAGCGCGAACACGACGCAGATCCCAGCAACATACGCCAAGTTCAACGCAAAAACTCGCTTGCGATCTTCACCAGCCTGCCCGACAAAACTCATCATCTTTAGCCCAATCACGGGCAAAACGCAGGGCATAAAGTTCAGCACGAAACCGCCCAGGAAAGCGAACAACAATACCAACGGAAAACTGGTCGCGCCTTCAGTCGCCTCCACCGTTTCCGATGAAAGATTCGCTTGCGGTACCACTTCGGTCGCAGCTTCGGCAAATCTTGGTTGACCATTGTCTGGTTCCGATTCAGAAATCGCGGCCGCCCAAGCGTCACTGAATTCGCCCTGACCTGGGTTACTGTTACTTGGGTTACTGACGACGGCACCCACGTTGGATGTCACGTCATCCTGCGTTCCCGCTATCGATGCCGCGTTTGCTGGCTGGATTTCCGTTGGCTTATTGTCGCCCGAATAAGTTCCAGCAAACTTTGCGGGAATTGCTTGTTCGAACGGGACGCAACCACCATCGGGCTTGCAGACCAGAGCGAGAATATCAACCTTCAGGTCTTCTTGAAGGTTCTCTGGCAATCGAATCGCGGCGGTCCACACGACGCCGTACTGATGCTTTTCAATCGGGATGCCCTGATAGACCTCTTCGGTCGTTACTTTGGGTTCTTCATCAGGTTTAAAATCGCTCGCCAACGAAACAGAATTCGGCGAAATGACTTCCATAGCGGTTCGCAATGGTCCGCCGGGCGGTTGAGTAACGCTGTAGACGTACCACTGATCAGCCAAGAAAGCCTCAACCTCCAATACACCGATTCCGGGGTCTTCGGTCGTAAAGTAACGAGCCTCCCATTGCGATGGGTTCCGGTCATCCGGTCCACCACGGCCAAAACCTTGCATTCCACCGCCTGGCAAACGGCTGGATCCAAACCCACCGCCAATCTGCGCTGAAACCTGCGGAATCGTGCCAAGTGAAATTACCATCACCGTCAAAACAGCGGCGACAAACGTCAAATACTTGTGCAACAGAAGACCTCGATTGAGCATGAAAATCCTTTTACGAAACGTCATCTACGATTAATAGGAATTCGGGGCCTATCCGGGACTCAAGGCGAATCCCGAAGTTTACGTGTCAGGTCGCACTGCCGTCAACGTTCCCACGCCACAGGTCAAATCACTTTTTCAAGCTGGCCAATATCGCGATCGGAAGCGAAAAACTGCATTGCGGAGGGTTGCGCGGCATAGCGTAGGGTCAAGGAGCCTTGGCGACGCCGACCCACCATCACATGTAACGATGGTGGGTCAGCGTCGCCAAGGCTCCTTGACCCACCCTACGAGTTACTACGAGTTACGAGCCTACGATCTACAGGCTGAATCGCTCTGTCCTAAAACACTTCACCGATCGTCATTGCAACTGAATCGGCGATTCGATCGATTCGGTTCTGGATTACCTCGATCCCAGCCGCAAACGACCGGCCCTCTGTGACCCAGTCAACCCAGTTCGCCAGGGAAGCCCAGGATGTTGCGAGATGCAGAGCAATCAACGAGTCATACGGTCCGACATCCACCAATGAATTTTCGCGATGGTAGGCCGCCAAAGAGGACTCCCAAACGGTCTTTGCCTGCAAAGAGCTCACCAGATCAAAGCTTCCAACCCAACGTGCCAAATCCAACATCGGCGAATCGATACGCATGGCGTCAAGATCAATCACACTCGTTCGGCCCTCGTCAAACAAAACATGCTCGCGATGAACGTCTCGAAAAACGTAGATGCAATCCTGCGTTTGGTCAGCCATTCGCTGAACTGAACGCAGCAAGTGTTCCGAAAGCGATGGCCAACCGACGTTTAACAACATCACGGCACGCGAATAGGTCGCCATAAACGCCGCATCATCGTTGCAATATGCTCGCGCGATCTTGGAAGCCCTCTGTACTGGAAACGCGTTTTCAGAAATTGATCGCAGTCGACACCACCGTTGATGAAGCGACGGCGAACGCTGATGCCGTACAACAACTTGACGCGACGCCGCGTGCGCCCGTCCGATCAACGCCGCTCCGCAGGCGATCTGGTTTGCCGCCGCATCAGTCGGCAAAGCATTACCCGGCACCCAAGAAGACACTTCCCAATAACGCGAATCGATCGCCCGAAAGGTCGCTCCCTTGGCAAAAGGAACCAACTTTGGCAGCTCCGTAAAGCCAGCCTTCCCCAACGATTGCCAACCATGATGAACCTCGTTTAACCGATCTGCGGTCACGCCCGGCGGCAATTGTTTCGCAGCGAATCGTTCGCCCGAATCCAATTCAATACGAAAGACATTCGCACCACTGAACCCAGCCGGCATTTCAGTAACCGACTCCAATCGATTCGCCCAACCGAGATCATCGATCAATCGCAAAGGCAACCGATGCATACGTTTCCAACCTGGGTGCATGTCAAGATTCGATCAGACAGGCTGGACGCCTATGCTACCTTCGGCAGCATTATTCGCCGCGAATGTCGGCGTGGATCATGCACTTGGCGGTCACGGATCGTTGACCGTTGGTTTGGATTTCCAACAAAACCTTCGATGGCCCCGATTGATCGCTCACGAACGTTAATCGAGGTCTCACCACATGCATTTTTTTCGATTCGCTTGTGCGATCAAAATCAACCTCCCAGCCCTCCGCTGCCATGGATTCGATCCGGAAAGGCTGCTTGCCGATCAAAACCAACTTACTGGTCACCGTTTCGCCTGGCTTTAAACTGCCCAGCGCAATCGATTGTGGCGACAACGTCAAAACACTCTCCACCTGGCCGCTAATTCGCAGCGGGACATTAGGCTTGTTTCGATCATTGGTCACGACGACGACTTCGTCCTGGAAATAACCATTGGGCGCATCCTCTAAAACCTTGATCGCGATTTCGTAGTTGATCGTGCCACCGTTGCGAACGGTTTCTTTTACCTGCGGAAGCAACCACGGCTTATTCGTTTTTACGTCCAGGATTTGCCAATCCGATCGCCCGGCGTACAAAACCTTCGCGGACTTCGTTTTAGCTTCCCCCTGCGGTACCTTGCCAAATTCAAGTGCCCCAGGATGAAAAACCATATCGCTGCGGATGTAGCCGTCCACTTTCAACTGGACTTCGGCATACTGCGGTTGATCAATCACCACCGTGACCGTCGCACCCTTCTTGCCACGGAACGTGTCAGTGTTGAACTTTGTCTTAATGTATCCCGTTTGGCCGGGCTGAAGATAATGAGTTTGAATCGTCGGAGTCGTACACCCACACGAAGCTCGCACCGACGATAAGTGCATCGGTGATTGAGAGTGATTGATCACCGGAAACGAGAATTCTGTCTTTGCCGCAACAGCGACCGTGCCAAAATCATGCGTCTTAATCGGGAACGCTGAATCAGCCCAGGTGGCAGCATCAGCTACAACGGCTGTCACGCCATGAACAAAAATGACGGAGGCACAAACCAGACCCAATGTCGAACGGCTCATCTCACTGATCCCAAGGCAACTAAAAATCAAAATTCGTTAACTCCAGGCTAACAATTACAAAGCTTCAAACAAGCGGTTTTTTTCAAAAGTTATCATCAAACCCCCTAATCGCTGCTCATTGAGCAGGTAAACCACCAGCCACCACTGTTGCTAGCATTCGGCAGTGCTTCCACCGCGATCCGCTCACGCTACATTTCTGTCGTCGCGATGCGTTTACTGCGTGTTTGCAAACGCCGTACCTTAGTTTGCAAACACCGGGCCAATTCATTCTAAATTGCCAAGCTCAGATACCATGCTCCCTATTATTGCTAGCGTTCTGGGTGTTTTTTTCATTATCGCGACCGGTGCAGTGTGCCGTCATCGGAATTGGTTAACACGCGAAGCTGATCGTTCACTGACCAACCTGACCACTCGCGTCCTATTGCCGTTGTACTTTGTCGACAAAATTCTAGGCATCGGAGTCACCGGCGAAGGAGTCCCCGGCGATGGCTTGAACAGCATCGGCAACCCCGATCAGGATCCCTCGTCGTTCTTGCTGTTCATCCCGCCCGCGTTTGGATTCGCAGCGACTGCGGGCGGGTTCGCGATCGCATACTTTCTCGCTCGTCGAATCGGACCGCACCTTGGCATCGTTTCAGATTCATCGCAGCGAGCGTTCGCGATTTGCGTTGGGATCTGTAACTACGGCTACATTCCGTATCCGTTGGCCCAGCGTTTTTATCCCGATGCGATGGTCGATCTAATCCTTCACAACGTCGGTGTCGAATTGGCGTTATGGAGCATCGGGATCATGATCATTTCCGGCGGACAGGCTGCGCCGGACCAGTCATCACCCACGCCCACGAGCGTTCCCGCATGGAAACGAATCTTGTTTAGCGGGCCATTGATTGCCGTCATCGTCGCCAGCTCGCTGCGAGCAACAGGGGTCGACCAGTGGATCCCTTCACCGGCAACGTTTGCAATCAACGCCATCGCAGGTTCGGCAATCCCAATCGGCCTGATGTTAAGCGGAGCCATCATTGTTGACTACGTTGGCGAATTTTTAAAAACACCACTATCACGTTCATCAATCAAAGTGATCGTTTCTGCCATCACATTCCGCCAAGTGTTGATGCCAATCTTGATGCTTGGCATCACTCGCTTTTTAGTCGACGGCAGTGATGATTCAATCCTAGCCGGTACCCACATGCTAGAAGTGATGATGCTACAAGCCGCCATGCCAGCGGCAGTGTTCCCGATCGTCCTAGTGAAGCTATACGATCACGACACCCGAACCGCGATCGAAGTCCTCGTCAGCACCTCCATCGCCGCCATCATCACAATTCCCATGTGGCTAGCCATCGGAACATGGTGGCTTTTTTGAGCTGTTAGCAAATGTAGGCCGGAACAAGCGAAGCGCAGTTCAGGGTGCGTTGGGCATGATTGAGA
>CAYVAN010000253.1:0-5816 GCA_964449225.1 uncultured Rhodopirellula sp. | reverse complement strand
GTCGAGCGAACTCTGAAATTTACTAAGGTCCCGTTTAAAAGGAAATTCTTTTGACACATAAGTTTTTTTTTTCTGGAAACTTTATTTGTCTTAAAACATGAGCCTTCAAAGCCAAACAAATATGCTATATAACCCAATACCTGAAAAAATTTTATCTCTTAAATGAAATACAACAAATCCTCAGATATTATTAAAATATGCACCAAAAAACTCTATGTACCCTGAAAAACCTCTCACACTCCATATACATACATCCCTTTCAACAGCAGCAGCAGCAGCATAGGCAGTAAAGCTGCTGCTATGCTTCTACTACTTTTTATGGCATCCAAAGTTTCAGGGCTGTTGGCGCCCATCTGAAAGAACTGATCTTCCTGAAGTTCAAAAGTCGTTTCGCGGCGAAGATGCCAGCCAACAAATTCATCCCATTGACTTGGCGATGCCAGTGAATTTTGAATCCGCTTAAACGCCCCGCGTCGTCCAGTCTGATTGCGATAGCGATTCATGTCATAGTCACATATCCCGCCGTACTTTCCTGTGTTGGTGGAGATATAGTATTTGTCGCGGCGTAATTGCAGGCTTTGAATTGTCGCCTTACCGCCGGTCACGCCCACACCCGCTGGCGCTGCGTCCATTGGGTTTGCCAGGGTGTAACGCGGACGATTGGCAGAGTTTCCGCGATAGGTCCGGCTGTTGAAGGTTGTCGGCGTGCTGAACGTGATCGGATTGTCATCGACTAGCAACAGCAGCTGGTCATCGCAATTAATGAAACTGATTTGGTGCGATTGCCCGGCACGGATCGGTGTCGCGGCAGTGGGCGAAAGGTTGATCGTGCTTTCGCCTTCGGCCGCATCAAAGCGGTAGGCTTCTTCGCCAATGATCCCAAGGGTGGCATCGCCCGATGCCAAGTCGATCGTACAGCGATACTGGACACCGGCCTCGATTAACTCCAAAACAATTTCCTTTGCATCGGAATCTGTTTCAATGCTGGTTTGCAGGATCAAGTCGCCGACCCAATGCATGCCGTCGCGACCAAGCTTTTCTCGATTCGCATCTTGACCTCCCCAAACGGCCATTTGCCCAAACTGGTCCAAGCTTTTACCGCTTTGATAAGTCGGGTTGAAGGTCACGCCGCTTGTTTCACCCAGCAGTTTTTGCCGCAGACCGAATGGTTTGTAGGCGTACACCGCACCCGAGGGAACAAAGATGTACGAATCGAATCCGTAAAAGTCCGTGATCGCTTTGGATTGATACGGATCAACCTCTGAAAGCGATCCGCCGTTGTTTGCAACTTGCCAATGCCGGTCCGTTGGTATGTGATGGAAATAACGAAGCCACCGCGTTGAATCAGCAGCGTCCACCGTTGCGGTGAATTGTCCATCGTCACGGCTAACTTGCCAGGAATCTGTCGGCGGTTTTTCGGCACCCTCGGTCCACGGTTGCCAACGACTGGGGAACCCAGCCTTGGCGAGTGCTTGAGGAATGTAGTCGGTGTCGTGTACCAGATGGCTCATCGCCATCAGCGTGCTGTAGGGTTTGCGAACAATCGTCGGTTGTTGATCCGATCCAGTGGGGCGAACGTAAACATCGCCGTGACGAAGCGTCAACGTTTCGCCAGGCAGTCCAACGAGACGCTTAATGTAGTTCTGCTTCGGATTGCCGGGATACTTGAACACGATCGTATCCCACCTTTCCGGTTCGCTCAAAACATAACTGAACTTGCTGACCAAGATTCGGTCACCGTTGAAAGTGGCATCGTTGGCATCGCCGGCCAAGTCCAATGAATTAACGCGGCGGCAGTTCGGGCAGACACCACCGACCACCGTCACCCCTTCGCCGTTCTTGCTATTTTCGCGGCTCGCTCCGACGCGGAAGTTGTAATTGCAGGCGTCACAGAAAATATCTTTGTGAGCCCCCATCAACGTCGGTGCCATCGATCCAGTGGGAATGACAAAGGCTTCCGCTAAGAAGGCACGAAAGAGCAACGCTAGGATGAACGCGACAACGAACGCCTCAATCGTTTCGCGTCCTGCCGCGATACGCCATTCTTGTGCTCGACGTTGTTCGGGCGTTTGAGTATCCGAGCTTTGGGTGGCATGATTGGCAGAGCCGATCTCTGAAGCGTTTGATTTTGATTTTGATGCCACCGCTTTGGAAGCTTTCTAGCTGGAGGGGTCGTTTAGAATCCTGTGGAGATCAATCAAGCAGCAGTGTCCGCCGCTGATCTTCCCGCATCCTAGCTATTTTACCCCCACAGCGGAACTTCGGTTTCAGTGTAGATCAATTGTCCGAAATGACTGTCGATGTTGGTTTTTGACTGTCGATGTTGGTTTTAAAGACCATTGGGACAATTGCCCGCCCCTATTAGATCTCGAAGCCACCGGTCGTGAACCAGAACGCGGCCAGCATGCAAAGCCAAACGACGTCCAGGAAGTGCCAATACTGCGCCGCAAAATCGACGGGCCAATGTCGTTCGTGATCGTATCGGCCCATCAGGGATCGAACCGAGACGATTCCCAGTGAAATGACTCCGCCAGCAACATGCAACGCGTGCAGGACTGCCAGCACGACGATCATTCCCGCGACGCCTTTGCCGGTACCGCCTTGCAGTGCTTCGCCTCCAAGCAATTCGGTCATCGAATAGAACTGCATGCCCATAAAGATCGATGCCATGACCGCACTGACGGCCAACAGCACGCCCGTACCTGCACTTCGGTCACGACGAACAGTCTTCGTTGCGGCGTGAACCATACCGCTGATCAGAATCAGAAAAAAAGTGCTGATCAAAAAACCGCTGGGCAGCGTCGCCAAAGTCTGCGGATCGTCGCGACGGGATATCGCGTAGATCGCATACAACAACAAACTGCTGATGAAAAACACCAACAGCGAGATCAGAAATAGCATTCCGCCAAGGTGTTGTCGTCGATCGTTAGGAAGCATCACGGCGAATGGCATTGTTTCTATGGGTGGGTTAAGCGACGACGACGAGCCAGCAGTGTAGCGGACCCCAAAGCTGTTAACAGAACCGCACTGGGTTCGGGCACGCTAACTGAAACCGCTAAAGCCGTGATGACCAAAGAATCACCATTTTCCGTGACAATCTCGCTGCCTTGCGTAAACGCTCCTGTTTCCAGGTCAATGGTTCCGAGTGCCGATCGAACATTGGTGATGTCACTTGCATCACGAACAACCGTCAATGCGCTGCGATCCGACAAGGCTGACAAGGTGCTTAGAGGGCCCAGCAGAGTATCGATGGCTGGCCCCAGCGGTAAGCCTGTTAGCGGATCGATTTGATGCACTCCGCCGATGTTGGCATTGGTCTGGCCTGCATAATCACCTGATTTTATGAATAAGTTTCCATTGGGTGTGAAAGCCAAGCCCGTTTGATTGGAACCGAAACCACCCAAGAACTCAGTTATCCCACCGCCATCGGACTTATCGATTCGCAAAAGCTGATCGACATCACTGGTGCGTCCATCGACGTAGGTAAACTGCATCCAGCCGACCAGGCGTCCCGCTGAATCAAAACTAAGGTCACTGATCACCGAATTTGTTGCTGCAACCTGCGTCGTCGCCCCGGTCGCCGGATCAATCCGATGAAGGTATCCAGCGCTACCGCCACCCGGGTTAAAAGGATTAAAACCGCGAATGTTTTGATGGCCATAGAGCATCCCAGAAGTCGGATCGAACGCCAGCGAAGTGAATTGCGTGATGCCCGTTGACCCAATCAACGTGGCAACGCCTGAATCCTGATCAATTCGATAAAGAACGGATTCCGCATCCCTTTCAGCCGCCGGAGCTTGGCCGCCTTTGCCGCCGGTGACTGCGTAAATCGTCGCTGCATCGACAGTTTGAACCTGGAACAGACTCGCAAAACTGCCGATAACGCAAGCGATCGCCACCATCGGGCCTCGATAGCGGTGCTCTAAATAGGTGAACAAAGGATATCTCTTGGTGATTCGGCCGAAAGTAAACAAGGAGGCAGCACCTTTCCAGATTCCCAGATCCGTGGCAATACAAACAACCTGGGCGGTCCGGGGGGAAGGGAGCCGAAAGTCGAGATTTGACTTCAAAGAAGGTCTGTGCGCCGCTGTGGGGTGACGTTAGACTACCGAACCGCTTCGCGATTGCCGCTAGAAGCGGCTACCGAGACGCCCCAATCTGCGGCGTTCCATTTTGTCGAAATAACTAGCCAAGAGAATTTGCCCATGTACGCCATCATCGTCGACGGCGGTCGCCAATACAAAGTTGAGCCCGGAATGGAATTGGATGTCGATTTTCGCGACATCGCCAAAGGCGAAAACATGACCTTCGAGAAAGTTCTGGCAGTCGGTGGCGACGAAGGACTTAAACTGGGCAGTCCCACCGTCAGCGGTGCGTCGGTAACGGCGTCGGTCCTTGGCATGAAACAAGATAAAAAGATCTACATTCAAAAGTTCCGCCGTCGCAAAGATAGCAAGCGACGAACCGGACACCGTCAAAAACACTTGCGTGTACGAATCGAGAAAATCGCCGGAGTCTGATCCAAGGGGCTGATGCGATGCAATCGATCGACCTGACCCAATACGACATCGGGGATGTCCTCGGTGTTGGGACGGTTGGATCGATCTATCTGGGAACCCATCGCGAATCCGGCGCTCAGGTCGCGATCAAAAAACTGCATCCTGCGGTCAGCCAAGACGCCAACATACGGGCTCGTTTTGAACGAGAAATGTTGGTGCTGTCGCGTTTAGACCACCCAAATATCATCGAGTACCACGGGGGCGGTCAACTTGATGGGCAATTGTTCTACATCATGGAACTTGTCTCCGGCGGAACGGTAAAAGATTTACTGGAACGTCAGGGAGCGTTCGCATGGCCGGTCGTTGTCGAATTGTCGCGACAGATTTGCTCGGCACTTCAACACGCTCATAACCACGGCGTGATCCACCGTGACCTCAAGCCAAGTAATTTGTTCTTGACCCGTGATGGTGAACTCAAATTGGGTGATTTCGGAATTGCCCGTGACCTCCACAGCTCGGACTTGACGTCCTCTGGAATGACGGTAGGCACGCACGCGTACATGGCACCCGAGCAGATTACAGGTGATTTGGCGATCTCTGGGAAAGCGGATCTGTACGCCTTGGGTTGCTGCATCTTCGAAATGCTAACAAGCCAAAAAGTTTTCGACGGCGAAAATTTTGCTCAACTCTTCGAACAACATCTCAAAGTCACGCCCCGGCAAGTGGCGACGTTGGTGCCCGATTGCCCGCCGGACCTTGATGACGTCGTCAGACAATGCCTGGCCAAAAATCCTGACGATCGCCCCTTCAACGCTCGATCGGTCCAGGGCGTGATGTTTGAACTTGGCGAATCCTACGATCTTGCAAACGCAAACAAACAGGCGGATCTTGGACCCGGCAATACCCACGATAGCGAAGGGGATGTGTCGGCGGATGAGGTCCATACCCGCGGACGAAAATTGCTGATCGAACAGATTCGACGCGAAGGATTTGCGATGGCACCAGACATCAGCTGGACAAGATTGTCGTTCTTAATCGCAGCCATTGTCATGATCGTAACTCTATTTTCATTACTGAATCGCTAAGAAAGGTCCAATCGACTGCTTGATTTCGCGTTTGGGTTACCCGAAGCTTGACCGACTGAATCTTGCATTTTCCTCGTGGCCACGTCGGATTATCAAAGCACATCACCCTGAAACGGCTAGGCCATGCCCGACCCGGTTTGGCCATGCCCAACCCCAGGGCAACTCAGTTTTTCAAGCTGGGCAATGTCGCTCGGCTCTCCGAGCCGACAGCGCAATCGGCTCGGAGAGCCGA
>CAYVAN010000252.1:0-5833 GCA_964449225.1 uncultured Rhodopirellula sp. | reverse complement strand
TTATCGAACCCTGCATCAACCAAATCGTCTGTCTTTAGTGAGACATTTGCTTTACGACGCATGAGTAAGAGCACTTGCTTTGCGAGTGGCACGACATGCTTATCAACTCCGTTGTTCCTGAGCACCTCCTCAATCGCCTTCCGTGCTTCTTCGGGAGTTGGTGTGGAGTTCTGTGATTCCTTCTGCTGCTGAAGATTCAAAAGCCCCTCATAGCAGTCTCGGATAATTGCTTCTTGTTTGGCTTCAGAGAATTCCCCCAGCAGATTGCACGCCACCAAACGATCTGCGTCCACTGGCCTTCTTTCATTTCTGTGCTTTGGTTTTGGCTGAAGTTGGACTTTGATTGGGTGAATCGCATTCTCAAGAACCAAGGAGGCATGAAAGTGAGCGTAACACTTAGTGAATTGCCGTCGTCGGTCCTCCTCGCTGAGATCAACCACAAAGGGAAACAAACTCACATAGCTGATGTGTGATTTGCCGGGGTTATCTCGCACCAGCCGACCAAATCGTTGAAGTCGGTCCTGATCTGAATTCGTTGGCACCATATCTACGATTCTCTGTGCTTCAACCCAATCGGCTCCCTCACGAAACATTCCAACGGTGAGAATTGCAGCAACCTGATCACCGTGTTCCGCAATAAATTGCAACTTTTCGGTACGACCTTCAGTGTCCACTAAATCGATTACAACCGGTCGTCTATCCAAGACGCTGCGATGATCCTGCCATCGAATTGCCGTCAGACAACGGCAGGTGATCCGTTCAATCCGGCTGACGAACTTGGCTTTTGATTTTCCAAGCAGCATTTTGTGCCCTTCTGGAGGACAGTAAATGATCGTAGGTGCAGAGGTATCTTTGCGAAGTACATGTTCAAGTTCCTTGAAAAGAGTTCCCTTGAAGGCCACGAAGTCATAGGAATAGCTGCGAATGTACTTCAGCGTCTTCCAGTATTCATCAAAGGGGATGTGAACTTTGGTGAATTCAGCAAGCTGACTGTCACTGATAATTGGCAAATGATCGCCTCGAAAAAAGAAAGCCGTTGCGAGCCAAAGCTTGAAGCCTTTCGGATCGAGTGTTAGCAACCGAGCGACTTCGTTGCCCAGGACATTTCTCTCGAACTCCGAAGCAAGAATGTGATGAGCTTCGTCCACGCACAGTGTTAATCGCTTTGCGACATCGAGTAGCTGCTCGTCAGGGATTCGATTTAGGGCGTAAGCAAGTGTCATATGTGTTGTGATAACAATACTTCTATTCGGTGAGCGTAATTTCTTCTCCAGTAAGAAGGCGACTAGCTCATCAACCTTCGCAGTTGAAGTGCCACATAAATCTCGAAACACGGACCAAGTGACCTTCGAGCCGTCCGGCAAACTGATCTGTTTCCGTTTCCGAAAACCCTTGGCGATGATCTTCTGCGGTACGCAGATCAGCAATTTCCGGTCAGTATCAGCCACATCCGCAGCACCAAGAGCACTCAGCAAAAAACTCTTCCCCCAGCCAGTCGGCATATTGATAATCAGGCGGGAGTTCCCTGAAGCATCGTTAAATGCGTCTAGCTGGTAGTCACGCAGTGTCCAGTTTGTCATGGTGTTTTCCTCTTCGGGTGCGGAGTAAAAAAGTTCGCAAGCAGAGCCAGCCATCATTCTTGGCGGGGATGATCGGCAACCGGGGCACAGTGTCAGCGCATACCGGTAGACCAGAACTTCCACAGGAAATTTTTCGAAGGGGGCGGCTCCGCAGCGGTGCGGAATTGAACCTCGAACTAATGGCAGTAAAGCCAATCGAGGCTATTGAGCAGTTAGCGACTGCCAACGGTCTCACTAACACTCTATGACTCTTTTTTTGGACCGTAACTCAAAAATGCGAGAATAGTTTTGAGTGGCCTTTTTGGGATTCGGTGATCGATATGGAAAGCGAAGAGGCTCAGCTTTGAAGCTGAGATCCTTCTCATTTATCGTCCTCTCGTCGATCTTCTTCGAATGTGGCTACGCAGGGGCGTATCCACATTCGTCAAGGTAGTCGTTCAGTTTTTCCTTCATCGGATTCACTTTTGTGCAAGTAATGTCGAACCAGGCATTCCAGACGATGAGGTGCAACAAGTCTTCGTCGTCGCATTCAACACGCATAGCCCATGAATATCCATCAGGCTCGACACTGAAGCCAAGGACTTGAATTGCGAGACCTTCAAGTTGTTGGACAACTTTGGCGACCTCTTTTTGGACACGGACACCCGTGAATCCATCGTTGCCGAAAATGATGCACTCCCCTGAGAATTGAACGCCTCGTTTTTGGATTCCATAGGCACCTCGATGCTCGTGGAATAGATTTTTCGTGACGTGCTTTGCTGCTCTCTTGCTGGCCGGGTCTTTGCCGTTATCGGCTTGCAGGCTGTCCAGTCGAGCTTTCTCGCTCTTAGTCAGTCGATATTGCTCTTTGGTCATGTTCGGTTCTCCGCTTGGGTCGTGTGACTTTCCATTCACCACATTGGCGAATGGTTTTACGGCGACAAAGCGGGTGCTATACCAATTTCAAGAAACGGCTTTTTTCGGCAACACTTTCGCCGACACGCTTGTTTTGCGAGACACTTTCGGAGACAATTCGTGAATGAACGCCGAAATATTCCGTCACAACCTCCGAGAAATGCTCCGAACCAAGGGGCTGAAGCAGCGGGAATTCGCCGAAAAAGCGGGCCTGAGCTACCCATGGGTGCGTAAGGTCTGCTCTCAGGGACTCACCCGAGTTGAGGATCGAAATCGGGAACAGCTTGGGAAGATCTGTGAGATCCTTGGTGTCTCCCCTATCGAGCAAATGTGGAATCGCAATTTGCTCGACCAACGAGATGAGGCTTCGATGTACGCAGCAAAAGTTGAAAAGATCCTCCGTGCGTCTTGCACGTCGAGCGACTTCATTCGCTATGAGTCGGTTGGTGGCGTTTCGGTGATGGAACTGGCTGATCAGATAGACAAGGTTCACGAAGCTTACGAATCAGATCGGTCGAGTTTGGAGGACCGCCAAAGCCGCCGCCTTACAGCACAGCAATCATCGGGCGGTCGCAGAACATCGCACGCAAGCGAATACACCGAAAAACTTCGATCACTCCTTCGTGATGATCGCCCCGAATTGCGACAGCAAGTTTCTGCAATCTTGCAGCTAATCGACGGTGCGTATCACATCGATGAAGGAAAGCGATTGGAGCAACGATTGAAGAATGAACGTCCAGATGCACACAAACGCTGGCTGTCATCGTTTGGCGGTAACGTCGGGGAAGTGATCAGCGAGTTGGCGTCTACCGTTCCCGGTAAGGACGAAGACGAATTGCTAGATCAACTCGCCGAGCAAGTGAGGCACTGCTTCTGCTCGACTCACTCAAGCAGCGGCAAGCTGAATTGAGCACAGTGGAAACGACGGGGTGTGAGGACGATATTGAAGCGTGGTTTGATTCAGGAAAGAAAGGCAATAGAGATGCCAACGCAAATGCGAATCTAAATCGTTTCAGGAAGCACATTATTCCGCCAGCAACGAAGCACCGAAAGTAAACCATTGCCCGGCGTCACGCTGGCAACAGAGACTTTGACACGCCGCCGATGTTGATCTCCCGAATCACATTCTTCGAAAGCTGAAAAGCGGATTTTTCAGTTTAGCAAACGGACACACCTCCAAATGAGTCATACGATGTTTTGTGAAAGCTGTTGTCCACTGTGGATCAGCGGAAGCAAATATCTGTGAGGCGAGGTAATGACCGACATACTGGAAGAAACCAAGAGGAAATGGTCGAGGCGAAGAACGAGGCAAGAGCAAATTGAGAAAGCAAAGTCTGCACTGGTGCAATTGGGATTGCTTGATGAGGCAGATGCGCTGTGTGAATCTAAGTTGCTTGAACTGCAAGAGGATCTGCCTCAGTCCAATGACGGTGGGCGATTGTCTCAAAACACAGCGGTTGATCCCGCCATCGCTCACTGGGCGAGCATTGCCGAGAACATCAGGCGTATCGCCGATCACCTAACGCCGTTGCCGCCAGCGAAAGTTGGCACACCTTACATCGCCCAAAAGCTCGGTTGCACAACAGTTTGGGTTACAGAGATGACCCGAACGGGAGAAATCCCATGGAATTGTATTGTTCAAGGGACGGGCAATGGCAAGCCGTGGAAGTTTCATCGGGACGCTATCGACCGCTGGATCAAGTCCCGTGGCCCCACAACAACTCAGCCCTTCAAAGGTTTTGAATAGGAGTAAGAAACGTGCCGAGAAAACCAAAGCCCCTCAAAAAACAGAAGGTGGCCGTTTCAATCAATGGGAAGGTGATTGATGTATCGCTCCTTCCGCCAACCGGAGATAGACGCTCCTGGTATGCGTATTGGCCTGGATTGATTTCAAGTAAAAGCACGGGGCAGACTTCACTTGATGAAGCGAAGATAGCTGTGAGCGACATGATCCAGAACGGCAGTCGTAAAAGTCACGTTGATGATTGGGTACTGACGGACAAAGAGTTTGACGAGATTCAAAAGCGTCATTACTCAAAGAAGAAAGACGCCGCTGCTCAGAAGCGAGCAGAGAAGTCACTTGTGGCGTGCATGGAAGCGATTTCCGCATTCAGATCAATCAGCGGCGTTCGCCCGATCTCCGTCGCCACTCCCGAGGACTGCGAAAGGTTTCAGCATGAAGCATTGAAACTTAGAAAGGACTGGCGGGTCCGCTACGCCGACAACAGCCAGTCAAAAAAGCGGCGTGCTCGGCGGGGCGAAGTAGAGCATCTGAGCCCAAACACCATCCTTCGATGGTCCGTTGCCTTGAAAGCCGCATTCGAAAGAGCGAACAAGGATGCGGGAAAGAAGTGCGTCAGGGGCGTGGCTCCAAACGAAAAATTGCTTACCGAGAACCCTTGGAAACAATTCACATGGATTGAAGGACGTGAAAAAGCGAAACGAAGATTTGACCAAACAGAACTGCTTTCACTTCTCGACCACTTCGAGAATGGATGGCCTAGCCTCAGTTTTGCGCCAGCGTTTCTAAAGGTCTGCCTTTGGTCATGGGGGCGAAGGGATGAAATCAGTGGGCTTCGCTGGGACGCTTTTCGGAAAGTTGGTCGGGAGCACCATTTCGACTCGGTTGGGAAGTGGGGCGTGAGAAAGTGGTTTCGAATCCCCGAGACACTCTTCGCTGAACTTCAAGATCTCCGCACAGAGAGCCCTTTTGTGTTTGGAGCTTATTCGCAACAACTGAAAGACTTTCACCTAAGCCGAGGTGACGGCTCTTTTGCGTGTCGAGTCAAAAGTGATTTCGCACCAGACAACCTCGGCGACTGGATGTATCGCCAAGTCAGTCGTTGGTCAAAGGACCAGCCGAACGGATCGGCCTACCTTCACGTTTTTCGGAAGACAAGCTTGCAGTACGCTCGACGTGGTGAAGATCTCAATCGACTTGTAGCGAGTGATGCGAGCCTCACCACGGCGGTGATGATGGCGAGCTATGCGGACGAGGACGATGAGGAACTCAGGCACAGGAGCAATCGCACCTACCGTCGAATTCTGGGTAGCCTGCCCGTGGATGTTGCGTGCCGTTACGGCTACCAAGAGAAGCCTTCGGATCGGCTGATCGAGAAGCTCGACCTCGCTCGATCCCAAGAACAATGGAGCGCAGTCATCGAACTGGCAGATGCGTTAGGGAAGCTCCCTGCTCAAGAAGCGGCTTCTTCGAGTTCGAGTGCATAAGGAACATTTTTGTGAAATCCTGTGAAATCGACTTTCGGTGGATTTCGGGCTGCGCATGAAAAAAGCCAGAAACCGTTATGGCTACTGACTTTAGGAGTACACCCCAGAGGATTCGAACCTCTAACCTTCGG
>CAYVAN010000251.1:0-5872 GCA_964449225.1 uncultured Rhodopirellula sp. | reverse complement strand
AGCAAGGATAGCCGAGGAAACTCTTCGAAAGATCATCCAGAGATTCTTGCAAGGTTTGTAGACGCCGCGCTGCATCACTATTTAGCGGGGGTAGTTTTGGGGGGAGCAGCTTCTTCATGCCGTTTCGCTCTGGCTTCGTTGGTGTTAAGGATTTTAGCGAACCATAGATCGCTGGCGGCACGCATCATAGCCACTGGATCAGAATTGCAAGTCCATCAAAACTGTAAACTAAAGCAGCAGCTTCAAGCGGTTCTATTTCGGACTGAATCTCCTTGTCTTTCGTAACATCCCAAGGCCCTTTGGATCAATGATCGAGTTAAGGTTCTCGGGCACCGTTTGTCGGGCTTGCAGGATCTTGCAACCGGGACTTTATCAACAAGGAGTAAGTAAGGAGTGCTGCCCAGAAACATTGAGCGAGCTAAGCATTGGATTGAAAAACTGAGTTGTCCTTTGCTCGAGTTGTCCTTTGCTTTAAGCGATGTCTTCGCGAATTTACGTCTTCCCGATTTCATTACCGGTGATCCATGAGTTATCGGCACGAACCTGTTCGTTTTGGCACTGATCAAAAGAACGGGCAAGTGGGAGTGAAAGCAATAGACTGACGAATCAGCATGTGTTGAAAAATGCGCACAATACCAATAGTATCGCTGGCAAGTTGCTGCGTTTCACAGGATGATGTAATCAGGGAACCTGCCAACTTAGAATTTATCGGTCCTTAGACAAACACCAACGCAACCAGATGGCCGATGCTAAAAGTTTGAGGCCTTCGGGACAACTCGCAGCAAAGCGATTTCCTGAATTTCAACAGTGAAGTAATCGAAGCGTCATTTGCTCACGCGCGTAAGCTGCGTGCGATCATATCTCTAACCTGACATGAATTATTGCAATGCCTGAAAAAGTAAAACAGCGGCGACAATTTTTGAAATCGTCGGTCGCAGCAGTCGCGGCTGTCGCTGCTCCTCGGTTCGTCTCCGCAAGCACACTCGGCTTAAATGGCGCGACCCCGCCAAGCGACCGGATCGTTGTTGGCGGGATTGGTATTGGAAACCGGGGAACCTACGACTTAGGTTGCTTTTTCGATCAACCGGACGTCCAGTTTGTCGCGGTTTGTGACATCAAAGAATCGCAGCGGAAAGCCATCAAAGCCAAAACTGATGCTCATCACGGCAATAAAGATTGTGAGATGATCCGTGACTTCCGTGAACTTTTAGCTCGCGACGACATTGACGCAGTTTTGATTGCGACAGGGCCGAACTGGCACGGAGCGATGGCGTCCTACGCGGCTCGAGCTGGTAAAGATATTTATTGCGAGAAACCCTGTACAAAAAATATCATCCAGAGCTTGCAGTTGGCCGAAACCATGCAACGCACCGGCGTTGTTTTTCAAGCAGGAACGCAACGACGTAATCTGCCTCACTTTGAATTTGCGTGCATGTTGGCCCGTACAGGTCGCCTTGGAAAACTTCACACCGTCCATGCGAAGCCTTCTGGCTTAAATGTCAAAACGAGCGGATGGTTGCCTGCTGAAGATGCACCACCAATCGAAAAGGTTGACTGGGACTTATGCTTGGGACCGGCTGCCTATCGTCCGTACAACAAAAAGTTGCTCGATGGATTCAACTTTGAAAAGGGTGGTGGATTGGTCGGTGGCGGTGTTCTGGAATGGGGCTCGCACTGTGTTGATCTTTGTCAGTGGGCTGCCAACGCTGATTCAGTGCCCGCCATTGAATTTGAAAAACCTGCAAATCGACGAGTCGAAGCACGCTACCCCAGCGGTGTGAAATTGGTCATTCGCGATGACGGCTGGTTGCCGTTGGGATCGTGCCCAGTTCGGTTCGAGGGAAGCGACGGGTGGGTAGAGACGGGCGATAGCGGTCGATTAGCGCTGAGCTCTCCCGAATTATTGGCGGGACGTGAAGTGCAAGAAGTTGGCGGCTACCCAGCAACCGCGCACGTTCGCGACTTTTTGGATTGCGTCAAAACACGCGGCATCCCTCGCACCGGAGCCGAGGCGGCATGTTACGCCCATATCACCTGCCACGCGGCAAACATCGCGTTGTATCTGGACCGAAAGATAACGCTAGATCCAACGGACTACCGGTTCGTTGACGACCCAGAGGCGAATCGTTTGCGAGGCGAAGCGTTCCGCGAGCCCTGGCAGATGTAAATTCAAATTGTCGGCTTTTTGGTCTTCGCCATTGTTAGTCGTCTATTCGTCGTCGCCGAAGCGAGTATCGCCATCCTCGGTTGGTCACCAACTGTTTTCTATTTTTCACAAATTTAATGCCATGTTCCCATATTTAGATCACCACGGTTTTAGAAGAGCGGCGGCTGTTGCAGTCATCGGCTTTGTTTTGTGTTCCACGCCGGAGATTTGCTTGGCACAGTCTTCTGCCGAAACCAAACTGATCAAAGTCCTAACGGATTCGACGTCTGGAAAGCCCGAAAAAGCGCTCGCCTGTAAGAAGTTAGCCGTTGTGGGGTCTGCCCAATGTGTTGATGAACTTGCGGCGCTGCTGAAAGATCCAGAGCTTAATTCCTGGGCTCGAATTGCGCTCGAAGCAATCGAAGCTGATCAATCGGAAGCGGCACTCCTGAACGCCGCCAAAGATTTGCAAGGGCTGCCGTTGATTGGCGTGGTCAATTCGCTTGGCGTCAAACGCAGTGAAGCGGCGGTGAAAACTCTGGCCGGTCTCTTGGATTCCGATGATCTTCAGGTGGTCAGTGCGGCGGCAATGTCACTGGGAAAAACAGGTGGGCAAAACGCGACCACAGAGCTTCAGGCTCGACTTCAAGACGCCGAACCTCCGCGACGTTCGGCGGTATCCGAAGCCCTCGTTCGGTGTGCAGAACAGCTGCATCAAACCGGAAAGTCAGCGGCCGCTGCTTCGCTCTACGATTCGCTGCTCGCCATTGATTTACCTCTGCAACGGAAAATCGAAGCGACACGCGGAGCGATCCTTTCGCAAGGTGTTGACGGTGTCAGCTTATTGCTAGCCACCATGCAGGAAGAAAATCCTCGCTTGCGACGCATCGCGTTGAAGGCCGTCAGGCAGCTACAGGGCGATGGAGCGATCGAAGCACTTACCAAGGCGATGGCTCAAGTTCCCCAAGCTCAGCAACCTTTGTACTTAAATGCGTTGGGTGACCGCCAGCAAAAGCAGTTGGTTCCTACGCTGACGCAAATCGTGGAAACCTATGGCGATCAAGGCGACGCATTGGCCACGAAGCTGGAAGCAATCAAAATTCTAAGCAAACTTGGAGGCGTAGACTGTTTGGAGACCCTCGTTTCCGCAGCTACTTCAAAAACATCTGCTGTTGCTAATCAGGCGATGGAAACGCTCGCGAGCGTCGATGATAAGAACCTAAATCAAGCAATCACTGACCGAGTCACCAAAGCCACAGGAGCCGAACAGCGAGTTATGCTCGGCTTGATTGGTTCAAGACGAATCCCGGCCGTCAAACCGCTGCTGACTGCGGTCAATTCAAGCGACCCTGAAACCAGAGTCGCGGCATTGAAGGCGATGGGAAGCGTCGCGACGTTGGAAGAGATTCCGACATTGATCGATCGAGCCACAAGGGGTGACGCTTCCGAAGAAAGCAAAGTTGCGCTTTCGGCACTTCGAAGTGCGTGCGTGCGAATGCCTGATCAGGCTGCCTGCGCCAAGCTCCTTTCAAACGCGATTCGTCGCGCCGAATTACCAGTCCAGCAAGTCCTGCTAAAGACCCTTGCTGGCATGGGTGGGCCTGAATCGCTTCAAGTGATCGGCGACGTTGCCAACAGTTCGAATAAGAATTTGCAAGACGCGGCCACTCGTCTACTTGGTGGCTGGATGAGCGTTGATGCGGGGGACGTGTTGATGAATATCGCTAAGCAACCTCGTCACCCCTATCGCATTCGGGCATTGCGAGCCTACATGCGATTGGTTCGGCAGTTCTTGATGGACCAGGACCAGCGTCACCGAATGGTCAACGCGGCTTTGAAGGTGGCGACTCGCGACGCAGAGAAAACGTTGATCTTGGATGCGGCGCAACGCTACCCAAGCGAAACCATGCTGGCGATCGCGGTCGACTTGAGCAAACAGCCAGGTCTAAAAGCAGAAGCGCAAAAGACTGCTCTGAAAATTGCGGGGAAGATCAAGCCTTTTCCCGGATTAGAGGCACAAATTCGGAAGCTTAAATTGCCGCCGATCGATTTGAAAATTGAAGAGGCCGTTTACGGTGCCAAGCAAAAGGAAAAGGACGTTACGTCAGTTTTGCAGAAGAATGTTTTGCCTGGGTCTCCCGTGATTTTGCTCGGCACGCCGTCCTATAACACCGCCTTTGGTGGTGACGTCGCGCCGGGGATGCGGAAACAATTGCGAGTCAAGTATTCCATTAATGGAAAGCCAAACGAAGCCGTCTTTAAAGAGAACGACGGAATTGTTTTGCCAATGCCATAGCGTGGCTGTAGCGTGGCCGCAGGTTTTCCCTCCACGCCGACCTAGACGATTGAAGTCATAGGCGTAGGGAAGATGATTGCCGCAGCAAAACGTTTTGTGCAGTACCGTTTCCGTCCCCAAGAATTCAATTGTTCCCCAATCCTGTTTGTATTGAACTAGAGCATTTTCAAATTTGATTTGGGGATGTAGGCCGGAACAAGCGAAGCGCAGTTCAGGCAATTGCATCGCACGGTGTTGAACGGCCTGAATTGGGTTGTACTGCCTACCGATGTTGTATTGCCTGAACTGGGCTTCGCTTGTTCTGGCCTACAGCAATTCTCATAATGCTCTCAACATTTCACGTCATCTAAGTAAGGCATCCGTATGCTCAAGTTTTCTGTTTGTAGTTTGATATTAGCAGTCCTGACACTTGCTTTTCCAAATCCGATTTTTGGACAGCAAAATGTTGACGTCGCGAAGATGACCAGTTCAAAAGAGGCAGCCGATGCAAAAGTTAAGGCTCCTAAGTTCTCCTTTCGCCAACTGGCACTTGATTCCAACGAAGGAATTGCCGCAGGTGACATCAATGGTGATGGCGTCACCGATTTAGTTGCCGGGCGTCAATGGTACGCCGGCCCAAGTCCGGCGGCAGAGGATTCAGACGGAAACGGCGAAGGCAAGGCCGATCAATTTGCCAAACCATGGGCACCGCGGCCGCTACGCATCATCAAAGACTGGAGCGGTTACGTTGAAAGTAACGGCGACTACCTTTTCGACGTTAATGATGATGGTCGGCTGGATGTTATTGCCGGATCTTTCATTCCCAAGGAAGTCTATTGGTTTGAAAATCCCGGTTCCGAAGGCCTTCGCCTTGGGAAACTTTGGAAGTCACACTTATTGGTGGATACCGGGAATTCAAATAACGAAGGGCAACTTTTTGAAGACTTAGACGGTGACGGGCGACCGGAGTGGATTGTCAACAGCTGGAAGAGTCACGTGCCAACGGTTGTATGGCGTTTGGTTCCAAAGAACGCCGGCGAAGGCAAGGAAAACAAAACCAAGCCGGGCGAAGCAGCCTACGAAATGGTCTCTCATGAATTAGGACCGAAGGGCAACGGGCACGGAACAGCCGTTGGTGACTTAAGCGGTGACGGTCGCCCCGACGTTTTGACAGGACAAGGTTGGTTCGAGCAACCTGAATCAGATCCTTGGGCTAAGCCTTGGCAATTCCACGCTGCCTGGAACTTGTATTCCAGTCTGCCAATGCTGGTCGTGGATTTAGACAAGGATGGTGACAACGATTTAATTGTGGTTGGCGAGTGGATGCCAGTAACGTTATTTAACAATAAAAATGGTGTTTTCACAAAAAACGAATTGCCAATCAATTCTAAAATAGGCTGGTTTCAAACCATCAAAGCGATAGATTTTGATAAAGATGGCGACGATGATTA
>CAYVAN010000250.1:3624-5961 GCA_964449225.1 uncultured Rhodopirellula sp. | reverse complement strand
TCCCTAGCCGTCTAAAATCTAATTTCGTGAGTCCACCAGTCCTGGGCTATCGCACTTGCCGATTGCACTCTTGGGAAGCACGCGGTGATCGCTGTCACAGAACCGATGAAAAAGTGAGTTAGTGAACCCGAAGATTTAGGATCTTTGACTTTTTGGATTAGCCGATTTGAAGGGGCGTTTCCCTTCGTCGCCTGACGCGAATCTGATCTGTGCTTTCCCAAGCACGGGGAGGATCGTGGTGAAACTAACCAAGGATGAAATCGTGACCATGGAAGTTCTCAGACTCAAAGGCGAGAACAACGCGGCCATCGCCAAGCGACTCGGCATTACCGAAGGCGCTGTTCGATAACACCTCAAACGCCGCACCGAAAAAGCGTCCGACGGGCGAGCGAAAACCTCACTCCTGGAGCAGTTGCAACTGATCGAGGTGGTCGACCATCCCTTCCAAACCCAATCCAAGATACAAGCCGTAAAAACACATAGCCCAAAAGTCACAACTTCGGCTGGTGCTGATCAATTCAATCGATTGAAGGTTATCGATTCAACCTGATTTCCTGAGTGCAAGCTCGCATAAGTCTGGCAGATCGGCGGCGGTTTGGTGTCGATAAGCCTCGATAATCTGATTGTCTTTCACCAAGAAAGCCCCTGGCATTTGAAAACCATCGCCATCCAACTTTCCAACACCATGGCCAGAAATCACGCCCGCTTTGAACCCAGCCCACCAAACACTCGGCCCGAAAAGCTGCAAGAACCTGCCGCGCCGTAAATCATAGGCTCGGTAGAGCTGGCAACCGGGATCGCTGACGTGATCGATTTCGCCAAGACCGTAACTAGAAAAGTCGGATCTCGCCTTTGCTGGATCCCCTTGGTGCACCAAGACTGGCAAGACGCCCGCTGCAATCAAGGAATCTTTCTTGATTGATAGGTCGCTAAGCGCCTCGCGGCAAAACGTACAGCCACGATGCCGCAGAAACAAAATCATCAGGGGTGACTGACGCGACAATTGGGCAAGTGAAATTTCGTTCTGATTGCAGAACACTTCGTTCGCTTGTCCGACGCTCAGCCAACCAATACTGCCCGATGAATTTTCACCCAAGCGAGCACTGCTCAGTTTGACGTTCTGATATTCGCCCGCGTTATACTCCGGCGCATTGTGGTGTTTGAAAGTTTGATAAAGGATCGCAGCAAATGGAACCCACCAAATGAGATCGTTCGTGATGATTGTCATTCCCCAGGAAGGCGGCAGGTATCCAGAATCACCTGGGCCAAGAACCAAAATGGTGTAAAGGAAACCAATCGGGCCAAAAACCTTGCCTAGAAAACCAACGAACGTAATGGGCCAATGCCGCATCGGATCCGCCGCAGCGATGGCGTAGCCAATGCCGTAGACGCCGACAATCATCCCAACGCACTGCCAAATGCCCGGATAATTGGGTAGTTCAATATCCGTCAACACAAAAAGATCATTGGGCCGAAGCACGACCCAGGCACCCCAAAGAAGATTGTAAATCGCAGCCAGCGCAAGGGTGATCGACATCCATCGCGGAAAAGATGGTTCGTTGGATTCGGCTTTCATCATCGCGATCGTTTGTCTTGGTTAGGATTTTGGTGATCGCCTGCTTGGCGATGATCAACTCGGCGAATTTGCCCGGTACTCATCAAGTGCTCTCGAAGTCGGCTTCTGCACTGCATTGCAAAACCGGCAACCTCAGCGGTGCGATAACTAGGATATGACCAACGATGATGAATCCAACGTTTCCCAACGTAGTTCAAAGTCACTTCGGCAAAGATCCCATCGAGCAGATAGATACGGTGATCGCGATCCTTAATCGTTGCCAAAACGAGTTTCGCCTGGGACAAATATCCCGCATCCAAATTGATCGGTCGCGACACGCCCTGCTGCGTGATCGTCGGATCAGCCTGATTCGCGTATTCGACTTCCCAGTCGTTGGTCTGAAGCTTCCAATCGGCCAACCCCGCCGGGTCGGCAAAGGTTTCGATTGCCACGATAATCTTGCTTAGACCTGCGCCCATGTCCGCGTCATAAAACCCGCCAGCTTGAAAAGGCACCTCAGGGGACATCAACGCCACCGGTCCCCAATTTGCCTCGATTTGGTTAATCGCCCAGACGCGTGCTGCGTCAAATTTTGTGATCACAGCACACAGACGAATCACCGGTTCGATCAAACGAATTTTTGCCAACGGATTATGTCCACTTTCGTTTCGAGGAAAAAGCTGACAGATTAAGCTTGGAAAGCAGACTTTTTGCCAGCACAACGGCGTACGCACCCACGATTACTAACTTACCGACGGATTTTTCAACATGCACCCATGGAT
>CAYVAN010000250.1:0-3614 GCA_964449225.1 uncultured Rhodopirellula sp. | reverse complement strand
GCTGCCTTTGACGCCAGTGGCATCCGGAAAG
The DNA here is from genome assembly GCA_964449225.1 of uncultured Rhodopirellula sp. Lineage (GTDB taxonomy): Bacteria > Planctomycetota > Planctomycetia > Pirellulales > Pirellulaceae > Rubripirellula. Next base: position 3,583 of record CAYVAN010000250.1, on the reverse strand, counting down.
TATTCGACCTGGCTGCCAAACTGAAGGACCCCATCAATCTTTCGATCGGGCAACCAGATTTTGACGTGCCTCACGAAGTGAAGGAAGCAGCGATCGACGCAATTCAGTCCGGTCGAAATGCCTATTCACCCACGCAGGGTATCGGTCCGCTTCGCGAAACACTCAAGGCGGAGATCGCTAAACAATATCCGCACGAAGATCGTGACGTATTCATCAGCAGCGGCACCAGTGGTGGCTTGATGTTGGCGATGTTGTCGATGATTAACCCGGGCGACGAAGTGATCTACCTAGATCCGTATTTTGTGATGTATCCGGCGTTGCTGGAAATGTGCGGCGGTGTCTCGGTACGCGTCAACTCGTATCCCGATTTCCGGCTGGACCCAGCCAAGATTGAGGCGGCGATCACGCCAAAGACCAAAATGATCCTGGTCAATTCCCCCGCCAACCCTACCGGCGTGACCGCATCAGCCGATGAATTGAAGGCAGTCGCCGAACTGGCGGCTAAACACAACATCGCACTGGTAAGCGATGAAATTTACAGTCGGTTTTTCTTTGACGATGACTTTGAATCACCCGCGAAGTACAACGACAAAACAATCGTGATCGATGGGTTTAGCAAGAGCCACGCGATGACGGGTTGGCGTGTGGGGTACGTTCACGGCCCCAGTGAAGTCATCAATACGATGCTGAAACTGCAACAGTATTCATTCGTCTGTTCGCCTCAACCAGCACAATGGGGTGCGCTTCGTGCGATGGAAGTGAACTTAGATGGCCACATCGCGGACTATCGTCGTAAACGCGACTTAATTTGCGACGGGCTTTCTGACTTGTATGAAATTTCAAAACCGGGCGGCGCGTTTTACGTTTTCCCCAAGGCGCCCAACGGAAACGGAACTGAATTTGTCGAACGAGCGATTGAAAAGGGATTGCTAATCATCCCCGGCAAGATCTTCAGTGAACAAGACACCCACTTCCGAATTAGCTTTGCTGCGTCCGACGAAACACTCAACCGCGGCATCGAAGTTTTAAGAGAACTTGCGCAATGACGAGGTCGTCGTGGATCGCCTTCACCGCAACGTCCGCTAACATCGGTTGAATCTCGTCGATCAACGTGCAGGCGGCCGGGACCATCACTGAGATGCAATCCAGCGATTAATACGTTCTTCAAGCAAAGGCAGTGGGATCGCACCGACAGCTAAAACTTGATCATGGAACGCTCTTAGGTCGAACTTGTCGCCAAGTTTTTCTTCTGCGTTGCGGCGCAATCTGGTAATTTCCAACTCGCCGACCTTGTACGCCAACGCTTGGCCGGGCCATCCGATGTAACGATCGACTTCGGCCACAATGTTATGAGGACTAAGCGCTGTGCTTTCCGTCATGTAGTCAATTGCCTGCTTACGAGTCCAACCGAAATAGTGAATTCCGGTGTCGACGACCAATCGACTCGCACGCCAAGCTTCCATGCTAAGTCGACCAAAATCCTGGTAGGGATCGGTGAAAAACCCCATCTCTAACCCAAGGCGTTCGCTGTAAAGCGCCCAGCCTTCGATGAATGCTGTGACACTGCTTTCGCGAGAAATCGGGTGAAGCGTCGTAAGTTCGGCTTGCAACGCCAATTGCAAGTGGTGCCCAGGTACCGCTTCGTGTAGCGACAAGGATTCCAATTGATACAAAGGTCGCGATGCCAAGTTATACGTGTTTAAAAAGTACATGCCGCCACGTTTACCATCGGTGGACGGTTGTCGATAATACGCCGAAGTGGTTTGAGGCGCGACGTGACCAGGGATTTCTTCAAGGCCGTAAGGGATTCGCGGCAGCTTGCCAAACACGTCCGGTAATCGTCCGTCGGCCGTCTTTAAGATCAATGCAGCCGCGCTCATCAATTCATCCGCAGTTTTAGGATAGAACTTTGGATCGGTGCGAAGATGGTTCAAGAATGCGGGCAACTCTTCATGGAAGCCTACCTTTTCACGAATCGCATTCATCTCGTTGCGAATCCTTGCGTTTTCTCTTTTACCAGTTTCGTGCAACTGCTCCGGCGTAACATCCAGTGTTGTGAACCGACGAATTCGGTCACGGTAAAAATCACGGCCATCTGCGACCGCCGAAGCACCAATGGAACCACGACACCCTGGAAGATACTCGGATTCTAGAAACGATTTCAATCGAACGAATGCCGGAATGACGCTGCTTTCAATCGCGTCGATTATTTTGGATTCAATGGTTTGCCACTGCTTATCACCTAATCTGCTTCGGACCTCTTTCTTCACGCTGGTTAACAATAGCGATTCGGCCGGATCGTCAACGATGTGAGCTTCGACTTGTTTGACGCTATCACGCATGATGACGGACGGCTGCGTTAGACCTGCTTCAACCCCCGCGCGCAGTAGGTCAATGTGCTGGTCGGTATAACGACCGAATTGATTTAGTCGAGCGACGTAATTGTCAAAGTCCAAAACGGTCTTTGGATTCATCTGATCAGCGAGTTCAGGAAACTCAATGTGAAAACCAGACCGATTGGTGATCGGCATTAGGTGAGTCTTGAATCGGTAGTCCGCGATCTGTTGCTCTAGCCGAGATCGCAGCAGGACATGGTCAACCTGCACAAGGTCATCAAGTGATTCAATCGGGATCGCTTGCAATTGCTTTAAGAAACCGCGACGTCGCTCGGATTGCTCGGCGATTGCGGACAAGCTGACGTCGGCCAAGCGATCTTGGAAACGTGGGTCGCCAATGTTGGTCGCCAACATCGGCGACTGCTCAATTTCATCTTCCCAAACTTGGTCTAGCAACGTCTTCAGCTTCGTAGCTGAGGAAGTCGTTTGCTGGGCCATCGCGATCGGGGAAGTGAAATGGATCGCAAACAAAGCAATCGTCGAGATAAGCATACGACCTAGCGAGGAGATGCTGCAAATCATTGGCTGACCGTTTAAGTGCTGGTGAATTGAACTAAATGCCCTCGTCGAAACTACCCTCGAAAATGTCTTCGCCCATCAAGGTTTGCAGGATGATCGGGCAGCCCTCTTCGAGCATATCCAAAACCTGCTCGAATCCGTCGGCTTCGCCATAGTAGGGATCCGGAACATCATGAGGCCATTGGTCATCCAGATAATCGCTGAACATGCGTATGTGGTTTGTCGGCCCGCTGGCTAGGTCGACCAAGTTCGCATGGTTTTCGGCATCCATTGCCAAAACGAGGTCAAACTTATCTGGATCCAGGTCTGTGGCGGTGACTTTGCGACCCAAACTCTTCAGCTCGTACCCCCGAAGCTCAGCCGCCGCCATCATTCGAGCATCCGCCGGATTGCCGACGTGGTACCCATGTGTCCCAGCGGAGTCGACTTCGACATTAACATCAAATTCCTCGGCAAACCGCTGCATCACTGCCTCGCCAGCCGGAGATCTACAGATGTTCCCCATACAGACGAACAACACTCGTTTGATCATCAATCTCTCTCATTCAATGCGTAGTTTTAGCCATTTCCCGTCCCTAACCAACGCCCAGGTTAAGGAATTGGTCTCAACAGACCTAGCTAGGGCCATGAAAAAGCAGGGCAAATCAGTTTTTCAAGCTGGGCAATGT
>CAYVAN010000249.1:0-5986 GCA_964449225.1 uncultured Rhodopirellula sp. | reverse complement strand
GTTGAAAACACAAGCACGGTAACATTCCTCGCACTCAAACCTCCCTTCGATCAGCCGCGTCCACCTTCACAGCAGGTTTCGCAAATTCGGTGGCACCGCGTGCATTGCAACTTGCCGCGAATGTCGATCATCACGCCTCCGCAAACCGGACACCCAGGCTGCTGGGAAGTCGTCGGGCTTGGATCGGGTTCATTAGTCGGCTGGTCTGTCATGGCTTTCAATTGATTTGGTGATGAAAGTGGCGAACGGGTTTCCATTGGGAACTGAATGCCCTATCCCCCATGATGCTCTCGAAGAATCACGCATCAAGATGGCAACACTCGGTGGACACATCATCGCGAGTGCATCCCTGGTTGCCAATCGGCTGCATTCGACTCGGCGACAATTCGTTAGAATAAGGCAGCGTCCAAAAACGTAACAGACACAACGTGCCATAACGTTCAAGCTTCCCCCACCCTTGCTCTTCAAAATTTCTAACATGACTTGGCGAAACTGGTATGACGCCCTCGATAAACCGGCTTGGACGCCGGAGCCGTCGACGATTGGCACAATTTGGCAAATTCTGTACCCGATCATCCTGGTCACCTTCGTTTACGTCTTCTACCGAGTCGCCCGCAAGCAGATCCCGTGGCCTGTCGCGATTCCGTTCGCAATCAATCTGATCGCCAACATCGCGTTCACACCGATCCAGTTCGGCTTGCGGAATCTACCCCTCGCCGCCATCGACATCACGATCGTCTGGTTCACGATTCTTTGGGCCATGAAAGCCATCTGGCCCCACCACCGTTGGATCGCTTTCGGACAAATTCCGTACCTGATCTGGGTCACGATCGCCAGTGTCCTGCAGTTCTCTATCACCTGGAACAATTAGTCCGACTGAATGCTTCGCGTTCGGTGGTTCAGCGGAAGCGACCGCACAGCGCTGGCCAACGAACTGCTACCAAGCGAACCGACGCGATCCCGTTTTAGGGGCCAGGCCACTCTTTAGATTCAGAGCATCCAATGTCGCTCGGCTCTCCGAGCCATAAGCGCAATCGGCTCGGAGAGCCGAGCGACCATTGGGAACACTCTGTCGCGAAGATCGCGCAGAGCTTCGGCAATTACAGGAAAACCGAACGCCCACGCGGCGATCGCTACGAACAAGTGAACGGTTACCGTGTCCAGGCGAGCCATTTGTTGAACAACTTAGAAACCGTTGGCGTTAGCCGGGTCTTGTTGAATTGGTCGCCCAGCTTACGAATCACTTCGGCCTGAGTCGGGTACGGATGGATCGTGCTGCCGATGCCTTTCAGGCCGATGCCATTGGTCATCGCCATCGTGATTTCACCGATCATGTCGCCGGCGTTCTCTGCCACGATCGTTGCGCCGACGATTTGGTCGGTGCCGCGTTTGACGTGGACTTTCGCAAACCCTTCGGTTTGGCCTTCCAAGATCGCTCGATCAACACCCGATAAGTCTTGCTGAAACGTGTCGATCTCAATGCCATCTTTAGCAGCTTGATCGGCCGTCAATCCGACATGAGCCAATTCGGGTGATGTGTAAGTCGCCCACGGGATTACCAACTTGCTGGCCTTGGATCGTCCCTTGAACAACGTGTTGCCGATAACAATGCGTGCTAGGAAATCAGCGGCGTGAGTGAATTTGAACTTTGATGCCACGTCGCCAGCAGCGTAGATCATCTTGTTGGTTGTTTGCATCTTGTCGTTCACCTTCACGCCGGCTCGTCGGTCAAATTCGACACCAACATCCTCCAGCCCCATCCCGTCGACGTTGGGCGACCGGCCGATCCCAATTAACACTTCATCACCGACGACTTCGTGTTCGACACCATCCACTTCATAGAAGGTGATTTTTTCGTCGCCACGTTTTTCAAAACGAACGACTTTCGCATTGGTGACGAATTGAACCCCATCGCGAGCCATTGCGGCTTGGACGATTCGAGCCGCATCGGAGTCTTCGCGAGCAAGAATGTGATCGGACTGTTCAATTTGCGTGACGTGGCTGCCAAAACGCGCAAACGACTGAGCCATTTCACTGCCGATCGGGCCGCCACCGATCACCGTCAAACGCTGAGGCAATTCAGTCAACGAAAATAGCGATTCGTTCGTTAAGGGATTGATGTCATCAATCCCGGGAATGGGCAGTTTAGCGGCTCTTGCACCGGTCGCGATGACGGCTCGTTTGAATCGCAACGTCTGCCCGTCCACTTCGACCGTGCTATCGGACGTGAAGTTTCCCGAACCGATGAAAACATCAACGCCAAGTTCGCTGAAACGCTTCGCCGAATCGTGATGACTGATGCCAGCTCGTAATTTTCGCAGCCGCTCCATGACTTTGGGAAAGTCGACCTGGTAGCCGTCAACATCGGTGCCTAATTCCGCAGCATCGCGAACAGTTGCGGCGACACGAGCGGCGCTGATGATGGCTTTGGACGGAACGCAACCAACGTTCAAGCAGTCGCCACCCATCAGGTTACGTTCGATCAACGCGACCTTTGCACCCAGACCGGCCGCGCCAGCAGCGGTGACCAGTCCCGCCGTTCCTGCACCGATGACGACCAGGTTGTAACGTCCCGATGGTGTGGGGTTGGTCCACGTTGGCGGATGGACATTGTCGGCGAGTTCTTGGTTGTGTGCGTCAAAAGGTTGAAGTTCGACGGGGACGGTTTCAGTAGACGACATATGGATCGCTTCGGTTTCGAGTAGTGGTGTGTTCATGATACAGGTTTTTGAGCTGAAATTGCTCTGGTGTTCGGATGTTTGCTAAGGCAAGTCACCTTTTCACGTTGGACAATGTCGCTCGGCTCTCCGAGCCGAAAACGCTATCGGCTCGGAACGCTATCGGCTCGGAGAGCCGAGCGACATTGTCTGGCTTGAAAAACTGATTTGCCCTGGGATGTTGCCGTTGCCGTCTTAGCAGATTGGGCGACAGTTTTGTTTGCTTTGACAATGAAACGCAATCGAAAGGTGACGATCGCCAAAATCGTTACCAGGTCCGTTGGATCATAACGCTGCATCTGCTGATGTTTGCAGCGGGTCATGGTTTCGTTGCTGAACGTTTCGTTGCTGAATCATGCCAATAATCTTTTTCGCAGTGATCGGGAAAAGGCCAAGAACCACGAACGCGGCTAGTAACTGTGGCGTGATGATTCCGCCAGCACCGTTTTCGGCCAGTGCAGTCAAGGTTGGAAATGAGGATCCGGCGTAGATAAACACGGCAGTGCCAGCGAGCATGCCGACTTGACTGACCCACCAGAACGTTCGCGTTTTCATCGGCGTTAATCCCATCACCACATTGATCACGAAGAACGGCACCGCGGGGATCAAACGCAGCGTGAATAGATAAAACGCACCTTCGCGACGAAGATTATCGTTGAACGATGCCAGCTTGTCACCAAACTTCGCTTCAATTGAATCACGCAACAGGTAACGGCTTAGCAAGAATGCGATCGTTGCGCCGGTGGTCGAAGCAAAGCTGACCAGTACAAGTCCTCGAACCAACCCAAAGTACCAACCCACGGCAAGTGTCAGCACGGCCGCCCCAGGTAATGATAGCCCCGTGACGGCGACGTAGAGAGCAAACGCGATGACGTAAACAAGAAACGGATGGTCGCCACCGAAAGCTCGCAACGCGGATTCTTGAGCTGCAAGGTTTTCCAGCGTCAACGAATCACCAAATTGAATGTAGCCGCCAACGATGGCGAATAGGACGGTGCCGAGGATGGCGATTTTTGCCTTGGTCATGGGGATGGCTTTCGAGTTGAGAAAGGTCGCGAAACGGTGTATCCCAATTAGGACGCGATCAGTCGCGAATTCCTTACGAAATGTTTAGTAAGCCAGACGTTAGCGTGCATTGGCCGAGTCGACCCGAGCGTTTACGGATGGATAAACCGGAACCGATTTATGATGGCTCGATGAGTCAAAAAGAAGGCGAGCGGAACAGATCCTGGTGCCCATTCTGGGAAAGATAGTCTAACAAAAGACCACTCACCTCTATCAAAAGTATGACGTCGTACTGACTCCAAATGCGAATAGGATTCGCCAAAAAAACGCGTAAGAATTAGCTATCACCGTTCGTCTAACTTTCCGACGACGAATTGATCAAGTCTGCCCATGATATTTACTCCCAGGAGTCGAGCCGTGAAGAACACCAGTCACCTACCTCAATCACTTCGACGCATTGTTAACGCAGCTCAAAGAGACGGCATCAAAAGTCCCGCCGATGCCGCAGAAGTGCTTCGACGATCAAACGTCAGTCTTTCGGATTTGATGCCTTGGGCTAATTACGACCACAGCGTACTTGATAGTTACGGTCGTCGCCCAGTGATGGTCGGGCCGAACTTTGAACTGATGGTGATGTCGTGGGAAAGTGGCGATTTCAGTGCCATCCATGATCACGGACACACGCAATGGGGCGCGGTGATGCATTTTGGGCATGCCGAGCATGCGGTTTACGAAAACCGCAATGAACAATTGCGAACGGAGGAACGGACCATGATGGAACCTGGGCAAATCAATCCAGTTAACCATGATCTGATTCACCAGATGGGCAATCCGACCAACGAGCGTTTTCTGTCTTTGCATCTGTATGGATGTGCTGATCCAGTCGATGGCGTGACCGGCGATGCACGGATCTTTGATCTGCTAAACAACGAAATTCAACTGACCGACGGTGGCGTCTTCTATTGTTTGCCGGAATCTCAAATCAATGGTCGTTTGCCGGGCGTAGCGGCGGATGCTGAAACCACTCGCGAACATCACCAGCAAATGCTCGATCGGTTGTTCCGCATTCAATCTTCGATCGGTCTTTATGACCCGCATCGGGATCTAATTGGATCGCGATTGGTAACTGAATTGCAACGGCTCGATGCGCCTGCGGAAATCCTCGTGTAAGTCTCCGTCGGTTCAATCCGGCTTCGTCATTGCCAAGCATGCAAAAGATCCTGCGACGTAACGATCTTTGAAAAGATCTCATCCTTTTTAATCTCGAGGAATAGACGATGTGCAATCTGATGCAAACCACCACCGCTGCTTCGTCCGCGTCTCGCGAATCGTCGCTATTGGTTCGACCTGCGAACCTGCTTGACTGCGAACCCATTGCAGCGATCTACAACCAGTACGTCGGTAGCGGTCCTTACACAATGGAAGAAGAACGGTGGACTTGGCTAACCGTCAAGCACCAACTTGACCACATCACCGATCGAGAAGTAGTGATTGTTTGCGAGAACGGTGACGGCGAGGTCGTGGGATGGGGCAAGGTCAAGCATTACAGTCCGCGTGGCGGCTATCGGATTGCCTGCGAGACATCAACCTATGTCTCGCGAGATGCTCGTGGTCTTGGTGTGGGCAATCGCTTGCTTAGCGAATTGGTGGCACTGAGCCGCCGACTCGGTTACCACCACATCACGGCCAAGATCATTGCGGGCAACGGACCAAGCCTGCGACTTCATTTCAAGCACGGCTTCGAACTGGTCGGCGTGCAAAAGGAAATCGGATTGGTCGATGGAAAATTGGCCGACGTCGCCATTTTGCAGCGAGTCAATTAGCAACGCTAAAAACTCCGATGCATAGCAGCGCTACGGCAATCTCTCGCTTTGCCTTGGTTTCCCAATGAAACGGATGCTAGCGAGTTCCGCCAAACGCCCCAGCTCGCAAAGCCGATTCAGCTCGAATCATCGGCCAAATCCATTCAGCTTTTTAAAGCTCTCCATTGTCGATCGGCTCTCCGAGCCGAAAGCGCTACTAACAGGCAGCGATCCTAGCCAGCACCGCTAACGGCTCGGAGAGCCGAGCGACATTGTTCTGGCGTATCTGTCAGGGCAGATTAGTTTTCCAAACTGAAGACCGTATCGCCGTAGCGAAGCTCGCGCAGAGCTTCGGCGATTGCATGGAAACCGAACGCCTACGCGGCGATCGCTACTTACTGACGGCACTTCAAATTGAACAACCGATTTGCCCTGCGTGGCGGTAGTCTTGCAAGCGAATGC
>CAYVAN010000248.1:0-6015 GCA_964449225.1 uncultured Rhodopirellula sp. | reverse complement strand
GCTCCTTTACGAGCAGCGACTTACAAGTTAGGTGAGATGCTGATCATCGCAGAGGATCTAGGGATGATCACCGAAGCCGTCTATGCCCTCAGAGATTCACTTGGGTTCCCAGGGATGCGGGTGATGCAATTTGGCTTTGGCAGCCCCGATGATGACTACCATCGTCCATCAGCGTATCCGCAGCACTGCGTCGCCTACACTGGAACGCACGATAACGACACGGTGATGGGTTGGTATGAATCCCAAATCAATGACCCAGATTTCCAACAACTGATCTCCGACGTCGTTGTTGGTGAAGACAACATTCACTTGCAATTGATCAAGTCCGTGTTGTCTTCCGCTGCGGATACAACGATTATCCCGATCCAAGATTTATTGGGTCTCGGCAATGATGCGAAGATGAATACGCCAGGCGAGGCAAAGGGAAATTGGGCGTGGTGTTTGTCCCTGGATCAACTCACCGCCACGCACGCGGTCCAATTAAAATGGATCACCGAGGAAACCGGCAGACTAGCGTTCGTCGAAATTTAGCGAGATCGATTTCGGTCATTCATGCTCGGCGTATTTAGCAGAATAACACCAACAGAATAACGAACAGGTCCAATCAGGACTCAAGAACCCTATTATTCTGTTCACATCATTCTGTCACTTCTTCTTGCGAACCGGTTTTGCCTGACGGCACAACTTGGACATCGGCAGGTGGTCGTAGTGCTGGGATAAACCATTGAACCTTGACGTCATCTTGGGTAGCAACCAAAGCATCAAACAGTGCGTCGGTTGCGTCCCGCCGCAGCTTGGAGTGGTCGGTTAGCTCATCGAAACTTGGGTCGCCATCTCTAGCGTTTTGATCATAGAAGCGACGTAGGTTCTGGTCAGTCAATCGGCTTTTGACGTAGAGATTCCACGCGGATTCCCAGGCCCAGCTCCTAACAAGTGAAGGTTTGTTTGCGGACTGCCTCGATGCGGCTTGGCCTACGCTCGATCCAATTCGTTCCAACCCTTGTGTCTTTTCCGAAACGTAACGATCGATCACGTTCTCCACTGCATCGCCACCTTTTTCACGCAGCGCTCGCAGAGCTAAATGCCGTCGAACCAGCACTACGGCAGCGGCGCGTTGCACATCGATCGGCAAATCACCGATCGCCCCGCCTTTCGCCATCGGCCACAGCATCAAGTTTAACTCGCCCAAAAAAACTGGCTTGCCGTCGACCGCCGCGACAGGATCTTCAGGCCCAAACTTCTCCTCCGCCATCAAGGTTGAACCCAAGGACAATGTGGTCACTGCGGCGATGATTCGAATCAAATAGATCATGGCATTGGGATGTCTTGAATGACGAAAGAAACTTCATCCTGAATGACCGCCGTCGGCGACTCGTACACTAGCGTCGCTTCGCCAACCGCATCGCCAAGATCGAACAGGTAACCGATCCCGACCCCTGAACTGGTTTGCCGGTAAGTTTCGTAGCCAAGATGATCGGCCCTCGATCCGTCTTTGCGTTGCACATGAACCGCATTTTCAAAGATCCAATGTCGGTGGCTCTCCAATGACCGGTCCGCGTTATCCAATTCGACGCCGACGCGTATTTCGTGAAGTGGGCCATTCTTACGAATCTCTTCGACCGTCACGGTCATCGCATCAATTGTATTTGATGATGCCGATTCGGATAAGCCAAGGTTGAACGTTTGACGTTTGCCTGGCAACATCGCTCGCACGACGCCAGAAAGCGATTTTATTTTTCTGGGTTGATCAGCGGGCAATTGCATCGGCAAAAAGAACTCGCTCATCGCCAAATCGCTGTTGGTGGCGACATCAATTTTCTCGCTGCTGGTTTGAGGTTTCAAACGCGATGAATTACTCAACCTTCCCGATAACTGAGCGACGGGAATGATCAATCCAATCGGCGTGGTCGTCGGTTGCCATGAAATGTGTACCGCAATGTTTAACCCGCTTAAATCAGGTTTGCTCAAATTGCGACGCGACGTGACCGCAGTTGGTTCAATACGGTAAACGCCCGCGTACGCAGCAGAATCCACTCGCGAAGGTCGTCCCTTGGCACGAGGTTCTAGTTTCAAGGTGTCCTGATCGCCCCCGTAGAAATTGATGTCCAGATTGGCCGCATCCAAAACAAAATCCAGTGCATGCCAAAACGGAAGCGGTGTCGGAATGGGAGACACCGCGATTGATTCGTTGGCTTCGTGTTCAAATTCAACGCCGCTATCACGACTGATCGCTTCGAGCGCTTCGCCCAGATTCGATATCTGACTCAATCGAACTTGGCTCAGTTCCAGCTTCGATTCATCCTTGGTTCGCATCTTGGTCAGCTTGTCTTTGATGCGAACAAGCCGCCCAACCGTTTCCATCGAAAGCCGTTCGTTGGATTTGGGAAGCCACGGCAAGATGCCAGGACCAGCTTCGATCAGTTTCCTCTCGGACTCGATACGACGAGCCCGACTGGATGAGTTCAGATCGTCGACCCAGTCCAGAACGTCCGACTTTTCAACGGCCGCTGGCGTTTCAGTTTCCGATTCGTCTTGCGACCAAACTGGGTTGACCAGAAACGCCGTGCTTAGGATCGCCAAAGCGAATCCGGGATATACCATTACTTTCGTTATCATCGTTTCAATCCGAATCGTAGGGCTTGGCAGCGAAGATCAGTGATGGCAGGCCGCCCATCGTTGTCGTTGCGATGTCTGATTCTAACCTACCGTTCCAATAGCCGCAGGCAACGCAAATCAAAGCCGTAACAGTAACGCTAAACCGCGTGCGACTGGCATTCCAACTGCCTCGAAGCTGATCCCGCCACGGGTCAGAACACGCTGGGCTTGGCTTGAACCCAGGTGAAATCAGCTACGAAAATCACGACAGCTATCTCTCAATCATTTCAAAATTCTTCCCCATGATGAATCTAAACCTCAGTCGCGTTTGTTTGCTTTCTGCATGCATCACTGCAATCGCGACAACGAGTTCTGCGTTCGCAGTCGGACCACCGGGGATGGTCGAATACTTTGCATCTGGGAAGATGCGGCAGGGATTGAAGCTTCTTGACGTCACTGGGGAAATCGTCGTTCTGGGGCGCGATGGATGGATGCACTCAATCGATCCCGATGACACTGAGTATCGAGTGCGATCGATCGAAGGTGATTACTCGCCGATCGATGTGTCACAGATGCGATCCGAATTGGGTGGTGAATTTGGTAATCGTTTTGAAATCAAGTCAACAAAGAACTTCTTGATCGTTCAACCCAAAGGGCGAGGAAACAAATGGTCCAACCTGTTTGAACAGTCGCATCGAGCTTTCACCAGTTACATGCGGCGACGTGGCGTGAAGGTTCGGCAAGGCAGCTTTCCGATGGTCGCTGTCGTAATGCCCGACGAAGCCGCAATGTACCGAGAATTCAAACGCATTGGCATACAGATGAATCGCGTCGCGGGTGTCTATGCCGGACAAAGTAACCGCGTGATCACTCATGATGGCGGACGACAAGATTTCATCGCTGCAACGGTGCGTCACGAAGCAGCACATCAATCCGCATTTAATAGTGGCGTACACAGCCGATTGACTGACACGCCCAAGTGGATCAGTGAAGGCATTGGCCAGATGTTTGAAACCGCTGGCATGACCAATGCAGCAACCGGCGCGTCGCGTGAAGAACGCGTCAATCGTGACAGCCTGACATTTATCAAACGAACCTACAAAGGCCGAAGCGACGCTGAATTCAGTAACACGGTCATGGAATTGCTCTCGGGTGACACCCTGTTCGACAACCCAAAAACCGTCTCGAAAGCCTACGCGGTCTCCTGGGCAATGATGTTCTACCTGGGCGAGCGTGAAGCAAAGAAGTTTGCACAGCTTCTTAATGAAACTTCGTCGCGTCCGCCATTTAGAAATTACCCCCGCAAAGACCGCATCAACGACATCGAAAGAATCCTAGGCTGCGACACCTTTGAATTCAGCAAACGAGTCAGCTGGTACGTACATTCGCTGTAGCCGGACGCAGTATTTGTCGTTCAGATTGTTATTCAGAGTGCTGTTCAGCTGGCGTTCATTGTGGGGAATACCGGCATCCACCCCTTCTGTAGAGCCGTTTCTTATAGTTTTTTCTAGTGAAACAGGCCGAAATCCAAATCAAATTTGCAGAAATCTTAGGGTACATCAGTTAACATCTAGAGTTAGCTAAGTCGCGGGGCACTCCTAAATCATTCTCAAATTACGAGTTCTTTCCATGAAGCCGCAGCTGCAAAAAGCACTTCTTGCTGTCACCGTGTTGACCTTGTGGACTTGTCCTTGCGTCGACGCCGCAGTTTCTTTCACGGTCGACCTGGATGCTTCCACTCCCGACGTGATCGATTCCGAACGCTCGATTGTTAGCGGTCAAGACATTACCGGTGCCATCATCTTCGAGACCGATGGTTCACCCAGCATTGGCGGTTTTAACTTGGACCTGCTTTTTGATGGATCAAGCGCAAGCCAGGGCCCGCTTTCGCTTCGTGGATTCTCAGCCGAAGCTAGGGAAAATGGCGACGCGGTTGGTGACATTGATACAAATCGCGTACAAACCTTCCCGGCGGTGCTGATCTCGCTCAACCCTCTTTCATTCCGAAGTCTCGGAGCATTGTCAGACTCAGGCGATGAACCGGATTTCACCGAAGGTGCATTTGAGGGCATTGCAGCAGGGGCTCCCGACTTGCCTTTTAACCAACCGTTCAGTGGCAGGATCTTTGAATTCACGCTTACCGGCACGGGCCTGACTGAAAGCCTCGTTGACAATGTTAGTTTTGGCGGAGAAGGCGTGCTCTTCGCTGGTGAGAATTCACCCGTCGGCGCTGCCGATAGCCGAGTTACATTCAACGGAGCTCGCCTAAACGTAATTGCAATTCCAGAGCCCTCATCGTTGGCCATGCTCGCCACTGCAGTCGGCATTGCCGGCTTACGGCGACGCCGAAGTTAGCATGCCAATTTAGCCCCATTGATTCCCCCAAAACAACAACCAGCCGAGGCGACTATAACAAGTCGCCTCGGTTTTTTTTGTCACATCAGATAAAAGCACTGTCATGGCTGTATTCGGAAATTGATGTCGGCGCGTACGTTCATCGCACTACCGGTGAGGGTAGTTTTTGCGGACTCGGTTGTCCAATGGCTTGCTCGCCGGGAAGCACTCTCTGACGCTTTTGGTGGTTCAGTCTCGCCACCCTGGTAGATATCCGAAGCTCGAAGGCTCCACACTGTCTCATCCGACGTTTGAACCGCGAACAGAGCATCACGCTTTTGCCACGGGCTTGTTGACTGTGGCTTCGAAAAGCCACGCCTGCCCTCGGGGTCAAGACGACGTTGTTGTGCTTCTGACGACCGGCTAAGTCAGCAGGAACTTCGAGCTTCGGACGACTCTGATTCTACCGTTTCGGGATCATTCACTCCAAGACGAATCAATAGCGGTACCAGTAAGTCGCCAATCGACTGGGAGCCGCGACGTTTCTTGCGAGCCAGTTCGGCAAGGGGTTTGACTTCGTCGCGATGTGCCGACTTTGGCAACCACTCGAATGCTTCCCCAAGTTCCGCCACCGACTGGCTAACTGGTGCTTGATGGTTCTGGTGAAAGGTTTGAAGCTTTGCCAGCAAGTACTCACGGTCGACGCCTTTGCCACGCCACAACTGACGACCACCGACGAGCTGATAGACCATCCGCATCGCGCGGTTGGCGATCCGGCAGCGACGATCACGCGGATCGACTTTGCGTTGCTTCCACGTATTCGATAGACCGCGATAGTACCGATGACACTTGATCAGATTTTCAGCGACCAACATCGCCGCACTGCGAAGCCGTCGGTTGGCTTGCCGGACCAACTTGCCATCGGGATTGTCGACTTCATCGCTTTGGTAACGCGACGGATAAAGCCCGGCTCGACCGTTGATCGCACGGGCCGATGCGTAGTGCTCGATCGGACCGGCTTCACCAGCCAGACGTCATGCCGAAACGACATTGATGCCGGTAACGCTCAGCAGCAGGATGTACGGC
>CAYVAN010000247.1:4192-6016 GCA_964449225.1 uncultured Rhodopirellula sp. | reverse complement strand
ATCTACGGACGAATGCTCCGATACGTTTTGTCGTCCGCCGAAGAAGCTAGCGATGAAAGTGGCAGCGTTCGAAGCGAAATCCTGGCGTCGATCAACCCAACCAACAAAGCGTCGATGGCGGCACATCGATCGTTGATTGAAAAGACGTGGGGCTGTTGCATCATCGCGCGGTTGTTGTCTTTGCATTTCTGCATCAGCAATGGCAATTTGAAAACCACGCGAATCCTTGGGCTGCAAGAGACGGCGTTGGTGTTGGATCCGAGCAAGTAAGCGACACTTGGGCTGTGTTAAATGACGCGAACGCTCGGCGAAGGACGCACGACCAGTGCCGTTTACTTCAACGAGTCTCTCAAGACTTGCCATCGCTGACGCATCTGATCTAGCTTTTCTTTTAATGCAGGTTTGGATGCAAGATTGTCCAGCTGGTCGGGATCGTTTTCCAAGTCGAACAGTTGCTCATACACCGGGTTTTCGCTGACATAGCGAATGTACGAATACCTCTCGTCGCGAACTCCCTGGCTGTGGGGAATCGAACCGTCGTGGCGATAGGGATGGTCGTAAAATAAATCGGTACGCCAATCGACATCGTCGGGTGCGTCGGACGAATAGAGCTTTGTCAGATCACGGCCAGCCATTTCCGCAGGCGGTTCAATGCCAGCGGCTGCCAACATGGTGACTGAAAAGTCGGTAGTGATGACCAACGGCTTGATCTTTTTGCCAAGCTTGGGTGCTCTGGCGTCAAACATGAATCCAGGAATACGAAGCGAAGGCTCATACATCACCCATTTGCCCAGCAACCCGTGTTCGGTGATGTGATGACCATTGTCGGACGTAAAAAGATAAATCGTGTTGTCGTGCAAACCGCGTTGCTTCATCGTTTCAACGATTTTGCCGACGCCTTTATCCATGCTGGAAACCAGCCGATAGTAATCTCGCATATGGGCTTTTCGTCGCTCGGGATGCTTCAACAACGACATGCCGCTGGGGCGACCAAGCGAACTCTTGATGACCGGTGGTTCTCGCATCGCGTTTTCCAGCGTTGCCGATGGCGGGACTGGCATTTCGACGCCATCGGTTTGGCGAGCGAATTCTGGATCCCAATCGTGATAGGGCGAATGGGGGGCCTTAAAATGCACGAACATACAAAACGGTTTTCCTGGATCGCGACCTTCCAAGAATCGATCGACATGCATCGGCACAACTTCCGAATCCGTATGCAGCGGATTCGTCAGGCCCTTCTTTCCGATTCGATCCCGAAAACCGACTTTGCCCCGCGCGTCCGGTGGGCAATCGCACAAAGCGACCTGTCCATTTGATTGAACATACTTGCAATCCCGATTGTGAAAAAAGCAAGTTTGCATCGGCTGCCCCGCCCAGAAATCAAAAACAGCGGTGCCTAGCTGGGTGCTTTTCGGCGAGTCTCCGATGCCCCACTTACCAAAGAATGCAGTTTCGTAGCCAATTTGTTGCAACCGACCTGGAACACTTTCTTGGAACTGTTTTGGCGTTGGTGTTTTGTAAAAGTCATCGATCCCGTGCTGCGTTGGGTATTGACCTAGCAACAAGTTGGCGCGGCTGATGGCACAGATCGAAGTGTTTACAAAACACTGATCAAATACGACGCCCTGATTCGCCAGCGAATCCAGATGTGGCGTTTTGATGACGGGGTTGCCCATGAATCCAACGCCGTCAAGACGCTGGTCGTCGGTAAAGAGCATGACGATATTTGGGCGTTCCTCCCCTCGCAAGTCTGCCGCATGCAAATCTGCCGCATGCGAATGAAATAGCGTCGCAACAAAAGCGATGAAGTAAACACGAAGGCTT
>CAYVAN010000247.1:0-4092 GCA_964449225.1 uncultured Rhodopirellula sp. | reverse complement strand
TGGCGACTTCGATGGTTCGCCTGCCTGTTCAATGACGTATTGAGGAACAGCGTATCCAGGCAACCGTTTGCGAAGCTCTTCGACCAACTGTAGGCCATGCTGCTTTGGTACTTCAAAGTGGGCCGCCCCGCGGACTCGGTCGAGTTGATGCAGATAGTACGGCATCACCTGTGCGTTTATCAGCTTCAAGCATAGTTCTGTCAATGCATCGGCGTTGTCGTTGACGCCGTGAAGCAACACGGCTTGATTGAGGACCGTGATACCGCTGCGGAGCATCGCAGAGATCCGATCCAAAACCAGCGGATCCAGTTCGGCGGCATGATTGGCGTGGATGACCATCCAAACGGCAAGCCGAGACTCGGAAAGTCGATCAATCAACCCATCGGTCACCCGTTGCGGAATGACAACCGGCATCCGCGAATGGATTCGCAATCGCCGCACGTGCTCGATGGATTCGATTTCGCTGAACAACTCAAATAGCTTCGGATCAACCAGCGTCAACGGATCACCACCGCTTAAAATCACTTCGTCGACACCTGCGTTGGATCGAACGTAATCCAACGCCGACGACCAATCGTGCGGGCGATTTTCCGAATAAGGGAATTCACGGCGAAAACAATAACGGCAGTGAACGCCGCAGGCACCCGTCGTGATCATCAGGGCGCGCCCCGAATACTTATGCAGTAATCCGCCGGCGACGACCGCAGCCTGATCGCCAACGGGATCGCTGACAAACCGATCATCTGAATGGTCGTCTTCTTGCTGGACAGGCAGGACTTGCCGCAACAACGGGTCAGCCGGGTTGCCGGGCACGATGCGGTTAAGAAATTCGATTGGAACAAAGGTTGGAAATTGTTTTTCGCCAGCGATTTCAGCGTTCGGATCAACCGGATCGGCCAAACCAACGGCCTCGCGAAGCGTGCCAGCGTCGCGGATTGCCCGCTTCATCGCAGTTTGCCAATCGACTTTTCCGGCTTCGGATCGGTGTTGCGCAAAATCTGCGACGGAACGCTTCTTAGCGGTACCGACAAAGTCGGGTTGGGGCGTTAGAATCTGCTTCGGCCGGGACGGATGGTCCTCGCCTGATTGTTCCTTGACTCTTTGTTCAGAAAACTGTTGTTGGATTCCCATGGCTACTTATAACACAAGTGACTTCCGTAAAGGATTGAAGGTAGAAATTGACGGCGACCCCTATCTGATGACGGAAATGACGTTCGTCAAACCGGGCAAAGGAAACGCTTTCTACAAGTGCCGCCTGAAGAACCTGGTTCGCGGCACCTCGGTCGACCGAACCTACAAGGGCGGCGATTCGCTGCAATCAGCCGACGTGGAAACCACCGACGTTTCGTTCCTGTATCGCCAGGGCGAAGATTTTGTGTTCATGCACACCGAAACTTTCGAACAATACGAAGTATCAGCGGACGTTGCCGGCGATATTTGGAAGTATCTAAAAGACGGAATGATTTGCACGATGACGCTGTATAACGGCAACGCCATCATCGTCGATCCGCCTAACCAGGTGGAATTGGAAATTACCGAATGTGGCCCTGGGACCAAGGGCGATACGGCGACCAACGTAACCAAGCCCGCAAAGGTCGAAACCGGTGCGGAGTTTAACGTTCCTGGATTTATCAAAGAAGGAAACGTGATTAAGGTCGACGCTCGAACCGGCGAATACGTCGAACGCGTCAGCACCTAAAATAGCGTTTAGCTCTTAGCGCCTAGCTGTTAGCTTTTCCACACTCATCAATGCCGTTGCTTGGCGCAGTTGCTTGGCGCCGTTGCTTGGCTCGCTAATTGCAAACCGCTGATCGCCAAAAGCTATCTCTCTGAAATGAACACACTCTTTCTGCCTGAGCTGCGCGAGATGCTCGCCGACGCCAATCGCGCGGAGCTGGAAGAGTTTTGTGATGCGCTCAATGCTGGGCGAACCGCCGAGTTCATGGAGGGTTTGGACGACCAAGAAATATGGCAGGTGTTGCAGTATGCACCGCCAGCACGGCGTGCGGAAATCTTTGGATATTTCGAGCACGAGCGGCAGGTCGAAATGTTGGCCAGCCATCCGGTCGACCAAGCGGCCGAATTGGTAGACGAGATTTCTTCCGATGACCGTGTCGACTTGCTTCAACAAATCGATCCGTCGCGCGTTGATCAGATCCTGAAGCTGTTGCCGGCTGCGGACCGTCGCGACATCCAACGGTTGCAATCGTACGAAGACGAGACCGCCGGGGCGTTGATGACGACCGAGGTCGCTATGTTGGCCGAGAATTTGACCGTGCGCGAAGCACTGGAAGAACTGGGTCGCCAAGCTTCTGAATTGGAAACGATTTACTACTTGTACGTCGTTGACGAAAACAATCAGCTTCGCGGCATCGTATCGACTCGCCAATTGGTTTCGTCGCTCAATCGTCCGACATTAACGCTCGGCGAGATGATGGAATCCGATGTGGTTTCGGTGCTGGTGACCGAGGACCAGGAAAATGTCGCTGAAAAGGTCGAACGTTTTAACCTGCTGGCCATCCCCGTGGTCGATAGCGGTCGACAACTGCTGGGCATTATCACTCACGATGATGTGATTGATGTTGTTCGCGAAGAGTTAGAAGAAGACGCCCAGCGAATTGCGGCGGTCGAACCGCTGGAACAGGATTTTTTGCGGATCTCGCTTTTGTCGCTCTCTTACAAGCGTGGCATTTGGTTGATCATTCTGTTTTTTGCAGCCTTGTTGACCGCATTTGCGCTTCGGCTTTATGAACAAGAACTCGAAACCTACGCTTGGCTGGTTGCTTTCATTCCGCTGATCATCAGTGCTGGTGGGAACTCGGGAAGTCAGTCTGCGACGCTGGTCATTACCGCCATGACTTCGGGCGACGTCAAGCTGACCGATTGGTTGCAGGTTCTCCGGCGTGAAGCCGTCGTGTCGCTGATCTTGGGCGGCTTTCTAGCCTCCATTGGATACGGATTCGCGATATTTTTAGCGCCAAATGCGTCCGACGCCTTAGTGATCCCGTTCACTTTGTTGTCCGTGATCGTTTGTGGTTGTCTGTGCGGTGCATCGCTACCGATCATGTTCAAACGCATTGGCTGGGATCCAGCGATGATGAGTAATCCGTTTGTCGCTGGCATCGTGGACATTCTGGGAATCGTGATTTACATCAATATCGCGCGGATGTTGTTGGGCTGACGCGGTTTCGGAATGGATGCCGGACGGAACAAACGTGTTCCGATTCCAACGATTACGCTTTCGATGCGGGTTGGGGAAAAAGAAGGGGTGTTTTTTTGCAGCACGGTTCACGCCTGACCGCGGTAAGGATGTCAGGCTTACGTCGGCGAGAACTTCGTAATCGACGGCGGTAGAAAAATGACAGATCCAAAAGAACGCGAATTACCGAAGGCGGCAGCTCGGCATTTATCGAACCAAGCGTCGCAAAAAGGATCTCACCGAACCCTCCGTCGCGGCCTCACCTTCTTCCTGGCAACGTTCGTGATCGCCACGGCGGGATACAAGATTGCAGGTTGGAGTTGGATCGATTCAATCTACATGGTCACGATCACGATCTTCGGAGTCGGATACGGCGAAGTTCATCCGGTTGATTCACCATGGATGAAGATCTTTACGATGGCCTTGATTTTGGCGGGATGCACCTCGCTTTGCTATGTAATTGGCGGCATCGCCCAGATGCTTGCCGAAGGAGAAATTGAAAAAATGCTTGGGACACGAAAACGCTGCAAAAATGTTGACTTGCTGCAAGACCACACCATCATCTGCGGCTACGGGCGCGTTGGCCAAATGTTAGCGTCGGAACTGCAAGCACAAAATCAACCTTTGGTTGTGCTTGATATCGATCCAGGTCGTGTCGAGCGAGCGATCGAGGACGGTTTTCTGGCACTCGAAGGCAACGCGGTCGATGACGAAACGCTGAACGAAGTCGGTTTGTTTCGCGCACGAACCTTGGCGACTGTCTTACCCGATGATGCGAAAAACGTCTTCATTACATTGACCGCTCGTGACCTTTGTGATTCGATCCGAATCATTGCAAGAGCCGAATGCCCGACCACCGAACGGAAATTGATCCGCAGTGGCGCGTCTCATGT
>CAYVAN010000246.1:0-6051 GCA_964449225.1 uncultured Rhodopirellula sp. | reverse complement strand
CACGCGATGGGCTGTTCTGGAATTTGATTTGCTGTGTGTGGAATTGCCTGAACTGCGCTTCGCTTGTTCCGGCCTACGTCAATTCTCAAAATGCTTTAGCCGGGAAGGTTGCGCCGGAACTTTGGTTCTTCGCTATCGGGAAGGTCAACGTCATACTCTTCTTGGAAACGACGTCGCTCAACCGGGCTTGCGTAGAACCGCAGCCAGGTATCGGTGTCTTCGATGCATCGCCATTCCAGGAACTTGCCTGCGATTTCAACCTTCTTTTCGCAGCAGGGCAAAATGTCGCGATAGATGATTTTATACAAGTCGCGATTGGATAGATGGTCGGTGCAACGCAGGACAACCTTCTGGGCGTACAGGCGATCGATCGTTTCAACCAACAAGGGAGCCAATGCTTCGTCGTCGACAGAATCGGGTGAAGGCAGTTCCAGCACAGGCGTGAACCAACTGGCGATCGGTAGTGCCGGAGCTCGTTCCCAAGCCAGCATTGATGCCAAGTATTCGTTCTCTGTCCGCAAATTCATGCGGGTGGTTGAAGTGTCGATTGATTCGTCGCGGTACGGTTCGAGCTCGTCGCGCAAGCGGGCATTGGCCAACATCAAATCGACTTCGTCGATCGCAGTTCGGCTAGTCTCGCTCATATCCATCAGTTACTCGCCTCGGGTCGGCTTTGGGGAAGATCCTGCAAGTGGCGGAAGCGTTTGGCAATCACCACGCATCCGATCCTATCCATTGCCCGCCTTGGCTCAACGCAGAATTGAGCGAAATCAGGGGTTTGAGATGATTTTCGCCCGTTGCCGCACTCCCTGATCGTTACGAGCGGAACCTTTTATCACCATGACAGCAAATTGGAGCCCCAAAACGCGGCACTTGCTGTCATTTCTCGAGCCGAAAGCTGCTCAATTCGGTGGCTGCCGGAGCCAAGTAGGCTGCTCGCCTGAGGACGCAACCGACATCGAATCCTTGGCTCAAACGGTTGATCTGATCAGCGTCTGAAATCGCACCGAATCCCGCTAATTCCACCACTTCGTTTTCCAATTCTGATCGAATTAGCAAGCGAAAACGAGACGCCAATTCGGCCAATTCTCTCGCCACAACCACGTCTGCGTTCCAAGCCGGAAAATCTTCGTCATCTTCGATGGCCTCGGGTTGTTCACCCTCTATCTGAGCATCCGTTTGCGTATCAACTTCACCCTGTTCGGCATCAATGACGTCCTGCGAAACCGCAGGTATCGGGTCGGCGATGCTGGACCACAACACAATCGTGGCGTCTTCGGAAGCGATTGCGGCGGCAGCCTGAATTGCCCGCGTCGCGTTGTGCCAAGTTTGTGGCGTCTCCTTTTCCAGCACGGCAACCACCAAATCAGCTTGCCCGAGCGACGGTAAATCAGCCTGCCCCATTTCGGACAGTTGTTCGTCAATCCATCCGATGGCCCCGGCCAGGACGCGGCAAACTTGGTTGCCACAATTTGGTGCAATCGACAACATCATCTGGACGCCCAGTAACCATCGCGTTTGCGACGCAGGCACTTCGCTGGCAGCGCCGCTGAGGAACCGTTTTCGCGAAGCCGAATCCACCAGCATCGGGTAGATTCCGGTGCAATCCTGTGTTTCGTGATCGAAACCGAATCTTCCACTAGCGATCGGCAGCACCAAGTCGGCATCGACTAACAAGCGATTGACATAGATCGGGTCCGCGCTTTCATCGGCGGCTAAGTATCGAACATCGCGGCGGCGGTCTCCGCAATGACGCATGACTCTTGACGACGGGCCCATTTCTTCGCTGACCATGGCGATCTGATCGTCACTGGCTTCGTCCCAAAGCACCGCGTCGATCTGGCCAGCTTCGGTTTCGCCGAGCGCCAAGATCACGCCCGCGATGACTCGTCGAAGTTCAGGCACCGCAGGGTCGATCGCCAAGACCACGTGGTCACCGGGAACAATCGATTCGGCGATCGATGGATAGTTGGTTGGATTAGCCAGCGCGGCTTGAACCTCGGATTCGACTTGGTCAATGCTGGGACGGTCCGACGAGAATGACAGAACGCTGTCACACGCGAGCGAAAATGACGGTTTCAAGTTCGAGGCTTCGCTCATTGGATTCGCATGAAAAGCAGGGCGTTTGGCGTAGTTGATCCTGTAAAAGTTATCCCTGGGATCACAGGGACCATTCCCCAGCCTGCTAGGATCTTTCACAAGATCCACGACGGCCAAGGGTGGAAGTTTCACGACAGTTTACGCGGCATCTGCAATTGTGACACCGTGGACCAATTGAGTAATGACGCATCTTTGGCGTGACCTGCGCTGGATATCGATCCGATCCCCCGAATCACGTTTGACCCGATGAATCACGAAGGACTCGTTCCGTTTTTGATCTCGCTTACTTTGGCTGCCGTGATCGGGTGCGAGAAACCGCAATATGCCGAGCGTCCTCAGGAGATTCAGGCACGGCAGTTCGATGAAGCAGGAACAATTCAACCCGCGTCGCATCGCACCGCCAGCGCCGAAAAGTATCTGGAAATGGTCTTTGCGGGATACCGAAAAGCGACGTCCTACCACGATCGAGGTCGCGTTCGGTTGACGACGACCGAGAACGGAAAACGGATCGAACGAATTGCCCCCATGTCGATGTGGATGCAAAGCACCGATGTCGATTTGGTCGCCTACGACGTTCGCATCACGATCGAAAAATCGATCATGCAAGCCTGGGTGTCGGATCCGATCAGCGATGACATGGATTCGCAGGTGCTACACATACCGCTGCCGCTTCGACGCGGTCGGCCCTCGCTGGACGCGGCTCTAACCGATCCAATTCTCGCTGGTCGCTTGGGGGCAGGCATGGCCGGTCCGTCGCCCCAATTGGAATGGCTATTCGCCAAAGACCCGATGTCCGGGCTGTTCCGAGGCGGTCATCAATTTCAGTTTCTGGCCGATCAACGAATCGATGATCGGTTGTGTCGATGCGTACGCGTGTTGGTCCCCGAAGATGGTGTACGCCAAAATAGAACGCGATCAGAGTATCGGTTTTATATCGATGCAAAAGATAACTTGGTACGCCAAGTCGACTTGCCATCGATCACGCTGCCGGATGAACAAGGCAAGACCAAGCAAGCAACGATCATCATTGAACTATCGGCCGCAAGTTTCCGCCCACCATCAAGACGACGTGTGCGCAACGGTTTCCCAAAGTCGCCAAAGAGGGTGAAACGATTTGTGCCGGTTCCCTTGCCGCCGCCATCAAGATCGTCCGACGTTCCAGCCGAATTGCGTGAAGCGTGGGACGATCAAGTGCGCAAATACCAAGCCGCGTTAAGAGATGTGCGACTCTAAAGCAACGCGTTCCCTGCCTGAATTTGGCAAAGCCCAAGGCCACCCATCTTCACACCATTGTTGGTAGCGAACGTCGCCAAGACTTTCGGCGGTTTTGTGTGTGTACGTCGCTTGATGCCGAAGCTCTTGGCGAGCATCGCTACGGCAAGCTTGTGGTGATACTTCGCTGCACGCGGGATTTTACATTTCAGCTGCGGGTGCGTTCTCGCCGAGCGCTGATGCGGCACCGTGTCCATCTTTGGGTGCTTTGAAAAACAGCATCAAAATTAGATAAATAACAGCCATCGAAGCGGGCACCAAAGCGGTTAAGCGGATTGCCATGCGGCTACCGTACAGCGTTGCCTCGGCAACAGGGCCAGCATCGACGCTAGCGGTTTCTTTGTTGGCTTCCCACCATTGGCTTTGCTCTCGCAAGCCAGCAAACGATTCCTCGTTGATGCGGTCACCCGCAATCGCGACTTCCGAATTAATGGTGGCTCCGTTGTCGGCGATCATTCCGGCCTTCGCTCCGTCAATTCCGACAATCGATGGGAACGCAAGGAACTTGTTTTCGTTGGGCGCTTTCACTCGCTGATAGGTTTCAGGCGAGTTTTCCTGAATGTACTGCGATGCAAAGTAATCTTGCTTGTATCCAATTCCAGGGCCGCCTAAATAGCCGGCGGAAGTCATCCCAACAAAACCCATCAATGCCATTGCAACCGTTGCACTTTGTGGGAATCGTTCGCCCACGACACCCAGCATGGTTGGCCACAGAAAGGTTTTTCCAAACGCGTAAATGGTTGCGGCAAAGAACATAAACGGAACACTGTCGCCGATGCTGATCAAGTACAGCCCCGTGGCTCCGATGATGGCACTGGCCAGCAGCAGTCCAAGTGATGAAATTCGATGGACGATTGGCCCTGCGAAGAACCGAAGCGCGGTCATCAAAAGCGAGGTGTAGATAAACAGTGCGGTGCCGAGAGTTGCACTCTTTAGGATTCCGCCGGTGATCTTGTTGATCCAGCTGTCGGTACCCAATTCAACGTAGCCGACGCACGCGTGGGCGATCAGCAGGATAATAAAGAAAGGGCCAATCAGTTTTAGAAACATTCCAGCATACGAAATTGAACCTGACTGAGCGTCGGTCTGGGGGAATTTTTCTTTTAACACCAAGATGCCGTACATCAAGCATGGAATCAGGAAAGTCGCCATCAGGATTTCCCAGCTGACCATTCCCTTT
This sequence comes from uncultured Rhodopirellula sp., assembly GCA_964449225.1. GTDB lineage: Bacteria > Planctomycetota > Planctomycetia > Pirellulales > Pirellulaceae > Rubripirellula. The sequence continues at coordinate 1,499 of CAYVAN010000246.1, read as the reverse complement.
AGAAAAACGATCAAGCCACCAAGCACCAAACCAGCGGGCCAACCCGCATGCAAGATATTCAAGTAGTGCGTTTTCTGTTGAGGGAACAACGCCGCCGTCAGCGGGTTAATGACAGCCTCGCAAATTCCGTTACCCACTGCAAAAATGAACATCGACCAAAACAGCAGCGCATAAACGGCCTCCTTCCCAGCGGAATTAAAAATGGGAGTGGCTCCGAACAGCATCACTGCTGATACGACGTGGCAAAGAAACGCTACCAGCATCAACTTTTTGTAGCCAACAAAATCCACCAGCAAACCAGCGGCCAAAATCACCAGTCCAAACCCCAGCAAGCCGCCGCCGGTTATCTGCCCCAGTTCGGTCATAGTGAACCCATACTTATTTGACCAAACATCCAGAAGTCCGCCGCGAACGGCAAATCCAATTCCGGCCGCGATCAATGCTAGGAAGCCAGCGGCGAGAAGTGTTTTTCGGTTTTCCATGGAATAGTTGGACCAATCAAAAGGAAGCGGGCGGGATGCAGAGGCGGAGCGCATATTAATGCTGGCAGTGTGTTCTCCCTTCGTCAAGAATACCGGCGGTTATTCTCGCCAAAAGGTCAGCCTAATCGACGGTTTCGGTCGTCGCCACTGTCATGGTCCTTATACTTTGCGGACGACGTTCAATTTGAACGTTTCACTTTCCTCGCGACACACCGCTAACACTGGACCTTCGATCCCATGCGTACACTTCTGCTTTGCGTTTTTTGCCCCGCTATCTGCCTCGGAATCCTTTGCTTCATGACCACTCCCGCCTCTGCCCATGAAGGCCATGATCACGAAGATCACGAATGTAATTTGGACTTCAAAATGAAAGATATCGACGGCAACGAGGTCGACCTGGAAGATTACGACGGCAAGGTTGTCCTTATCGTTAATACCGCCAGCAAGTGTGGTTTGACGCGGCAATACTCTGGCCTTGAAAAGCTGTACAGCAAATACAAAGAAAAGGGACTGGTTGTGTTGGGCTTTCCCTGCAACCAATTCGGCGGCCAAGAACCGGGTAGCGAAGCCGATATCAAGAAGTTTTGCAGCACCAAGTACGACGTTTCGTTCCCGATGATGAGCAAAGTGAATGTCAACGGCCCTGATGCCGCACCGATCTATAAAAAATTGACCGGAACTGAACTGGAACCTGCCGGAGATGGCGAAATTAGTTGGAATTTCGAGAAGTTTGTCATCGACCGCGAAGGCCAAGCGGTTGCCCGATTCTCGCCACGAACGATTCCCCTGGACGAAGATTTGGTCAAGGTCGTTGAAACCGAATTGGCAAAGTAGACCGATCTGCTCAGGGCTAATCACTTTTTCAAGCTGGGTTGCCCTTTAGCGGAGCGGCGCGAACCGCCCGGTGCCTGATTTACCGGATGGCTCGCGCCATTCCGCTAGATTGTAAGTTGCCCCTCTTCAAGAACTGAGTTGCCCTGACCGATCTGCTCTTGGTCATTGCCTTGGCTTACCGAT
>CAYVAN010000245.1:2003-6155 GCA_964449225.1 uncultured Rhodopirellula sp. | reverse complement strand
GCGCTGCGAACTGAAAGCACTGCGATCTGAAAGCACTGCGAACTGGCAGCGCTATCGGCTCGGAGAGCCGAGCGACAATGGCGGTCGCTCCAAATGCCGGGCCATCCTCCTTACCCCTGTCTTGGTAGGGCTCGATCGATCATTCTATGTCTGCCCAGGCGGCCTCTTTCTTCATTCCTGTTTTAGACCAGCTTTTGAACCATGCAGCTTAGCATCATTCATTATCCTCACCCCACCCTGCGAATCCGGTCCAAACCGATTCGGCGTGTTGACGCTCAATTGCGAAACCTAGTGGAGCAAATGTTTGAACTGATGTACGAACACGAAGGTGTGGGGCTGGCTGCCAATCAGGTGAATTTGCCGCTGCGGTTGTTCGTTGCCAACCCGACCGGCAAACGGGGCGAGGGAGAAGAGTACGTGATGATTAATCCCGAAATTCAATTGCCAAAAGGAAACGAAACTCAGCAAGAAGGCTGTTTAAGTTTGCCGGGAGTTCACGGTCAAGTCAAAAGGCCAAAGTCAATTCGCGTCAGTGCGTTTGATTTGAAGGGAAATGCGATCGAAGAAACGTTCGATGGATTTTTGTCTCGAGTCATTCAGCACGAAAATGACCATATCGATGGGATGATGTTTTTTGATCGGATGAGCGAAGAATCGCGAAGAGAGATCGAAGCGCCGTTGGAAGAACTGGAAACTGTATTCCGTTCAAAGCAAGATTCCGGTGCAATTGATGATGACCCTAAGTTAGTAGCAGCATTGCAAACTTGGTACGACCAATACGCTTAGGAACTGGCAAAGATGAAATTAGTTTTAATGGGCACCGGGCCGTTTGCAGTGCCGTCGTTCGAGGCGTTACGCCAAGCAGGCCATGAAATCCTGCTCGTTGTCACCCGTCCGATGCCTCCGGTAAAAAGCCGGGGCGGGCCACCGCCGTCACCCGTTCGCGATTGGGCAACCGAGCATCAATTACCACTGTATGACCCCGATTCGATCAATGAACCCGAAGCGATCGATCAAGTCAAGTCAGTGCAGCCTGATCTATTGGTGGTCTGCGATTATGGACAGATCTTAAAACCTGATGCTTTGGCAACTTCAAAACTTGGCGGCATCAATTTGCATGGTTCGCTTTTACCCGCATACCGAGGTGCCGCGCCGGTCCAATGGGCGCTGCTAAACGGCGATTCGGTGACCGGCGTTTCGGTCATCCACATGACACCACGACTCGACGGCGGCCCTGTCATGCAAACCGCCCAAACTGAGATTACGGATTCAGAGACTTCCGGCGAACTAGAAGAACGTCTATCAGAACTGGGAATCACCGCAACGCTGGCCGCGATTGAAAAATTGGAATCATGGGATGGCAAATCGCAACTTGGCATTGACCAAGACGCATCGCGTGTCAGCAAGGCACCACGATTGAAAAAGGCCGATGGGGAAATCGATTGGGGTCGTTCCGCAACAGAGATTTCCTGTCACGTTCGCGGCATGAGTCCCTGGCCCATCGCTTTTACTCATTACAAGCCCCGCGAAAATAAACCGCCGCTTCGTTTGGCCATCCGTTCGATCTCCATCACCAACATTGATGGCTCGGAACGATCACCCGGTGAAATTGTTGTTGGCGAAGACGGAGTCCTGATTGCAACGGCTGACCGACTGGTCAAGATCGTCTCGCTTCAACCTGCGGGAAAGAAAGAGATGACGAGCGAAGCTTTCTTTCGTGGTTACCCGCCGACCGAAGGTGCGCGGTTGTTCGCGAATTAAACGACTGTTGATAAAGCGATGGTGGAAACAGCGAATATGCGGTGGACCGATCACTCGCCACCGTGGTGGCTCCACCAAACCTTTGTCTGGTCAACCGACCAAGCGTGAGCCAGCCGAAGTTTGTCGATGTCGCGGGCCAATTCAGCAACGGATTTGTAACGATCTTCGACCTTCTTTGCCATACACTTCATCACCATCGCTGTTACCTCGGGTGCAATCTCTTCGCCACGGTGAATCGCAATTCCGATCGGTTGTTCACCAAGAATCAAGCTAAACAGCGATTCGGGCTGCGATTCAATGAACGGAGGGCGGCCTGCCAAAAGGTAATACGCAATGCAACCGATTGAATACAGATCACTACGCGGGTCCAACTTCGTTGGCTCGCGAAAACGTTCCGGTGCCATGTACATCGGCGTTCCCGACCAAATCGTTTCCGACGTTTGATAAACGTTGGCGTCGGGTTCCAAGGGTTTTGCCAATCCGTAATCAAACACCACTACCCAATCGCCAACCGATGGGTCCAATGACAACATGATGTTTTGCGGTTTGATGTCTCGGTGCATCAAGTTCATTCCGTGTGCTTCGGCCAAGGCATCACAAATCTGCCGCAAAATCGTCAGCACGCGGCCCACCGGTTGGTGACCACCACGCGCCACCACTTCTTGCAGCGTCAGCCCCCGCAATAACTGCATGACGCAAAACGCCTCGCCTTGGGGACTGTGACCGTAATCGTAAATCATCACACTATGCGGATTACTAAGCGAAGCAGCCAACTTGGCCTCACGATCAAACCGCTTACGATCATCCTCGCTGTGGCGATCTCCGCGCAATAGCTTCAAGGCGACGTCGCGTCCCAATTGCAGATGTCGGCCTCGGTAAACCACCCCCATCCCACCGCTGCCCAATTCACTCAATACTTCGTAGCGGGACAGCGGGTGGATCGCAGCGTGTTCAGCAGTGGCTGTTCGCGCCAACTTAGCCGCAGCTAAGAACGCGGTGACCGACAATAAACTGCCCAGCAATAAAAAACTGAAACGAACCAACCGTGATGGACCAAACGCCACCGCCGCATCCTGTTCGACGATGACTCCGACTTGCCAATCCGATAACCAACGCCAGGCCCCAACGACCTGTTCACCGGCATAATTGACGTAGGGTTCCGTGCGAACTTCTGGCGACAGGGTCATCGCCCCCGCGACCGAAACGGTGACCGGACAAATGCTACGACGAACATCAATCGGGTTCGATGCGTCGGGATCATCCCGGTCAAACTTATAATTGGCAACTTTGACACCCGGATCTGATACGCGCAGGTTTGCAGCAATTTGATCGGGGCCATAATCAAATCGGAATTGAGTCGCCAATGCCACGGCGACTGGACTGTTCGTGACCATCAATCCGTCACGATTAATGGCATACGCATCTAGCGACGATCCAATGCAAATCCTGCGGAAAATATCGTCAAAGTCTTCGAAGGTACGTAAACCTCGGACCAACATCGCAGCGATGATTTTCCCATTGGCATCTTTCATCGGCACGATGACCGCCATCACCGGGCCATCGGTTTCGGGTACGAATCCTTGGCTATGATTATTAAAACGTTCAGGCCCAAAGATCACTGTTTCACCGGCCATCACGCGTGCCAAGTTTGCCGCACCAGATGGATGAACCGGACTCCCCACGTCGGCGCGGTCGCATTGCCAACTGGCCAAAATCCGGAACGACTGATCCCAAACGACGAATTTGACGTCGCTAACACCGGACATTCGCCGCAGCTGTTCATGGATCTGATCGATCTGATCCGCGTTTCGCATCACTTCAATCGTCGGATCGCTCCGCGACAATTTCACCAACTCACTGACTGATTGGCTAAGCAAAGGCTGCCGCGCCCAAGATTCAACCAATTTTGATTCGTCGGCCAAGAATCGGTCGGTCGTGATTTGCAAGTTTTCGACGGCGTTATCAAGCGTTGCTTCAATCGAGCTTTGCATCGCCGCGTCAACGCCGCGATAGGTCCACCATCCGATCAAAGCGGTCGGCAACAACGCTGCCAACCAAAACCATCGCGACGTACGTCGCCTGCTTTGCCGGGTTCGTTCGGCCCAAATCGGCATCGTCGTCGATGACGATTGACTTGGCCGTGGTGTATCGTTGTAACGCGGTGAAGCATGAGTTCGCAGCGCACCTTGTTGGGTGATCAGTCCGGTTCGAGTCGAGGATTGCCCCCTTGATGAACCGCCTACCTTTGGTGTCGCCAAACTGGGATCAACATTGTCTGTGGCATCGCTTGGTTTTTTCCCGAACGCGCTGCTCGACGCGTCGCCTGGGAGACGCGATAAGTTACCGGTCACTCCGGGAACATTGACCGGTTGAGCACATTCGCCTTCGGAC
>CAYVAN010000245.1:0-1993 GCA_964449225.1 uncultured Rhodopirellula sp. | reverse complement strand
CCTGTGGATCGTGTTCGGCCAGAAGCGACACGACCTCTTCAAACAAGTTCACGTCCAGCGGTCTGGACACGTAGAAAGGCCTCCTGTTGCCCCGGCGGCAGCTCTTCGACCGCTAAGAAAAGTTCGCGGATGCGATTGTATCTCGCCGCATCCACTCCTTACGCGTCCTCTGACGATGAATGGTCGCTCGTATTCTTATCATCGGAAAGCTTATCACCGGAAAACTTATCGCCAGCTGCTTGATCGGCTTGCCCCGACGCATTGTCCTCGCGACGTAGTTCACGACGCATCCACGCACGCGACATTGCCCATTCCTTTTCGACCGTACGCAGCCCCAGATTCATCTCGGTGGCGATCTCCCGCATCGTCATTCCGCCAAAGAACCGATACTCGACAATCTTCGCTTGCCTTGGGTTTAGCTGCGTGAGCGATTCCAGCAATTCATCCAATGCGACCACGTCGTTATCGTCGCTTAATTGAAAAGTGAATTCGTCGTTGAGTTGGCGTCGTTCCCATCCACCCCCACGTTTCAAAGAACGTACCTTCCTAGCGTGATCAACAAGAATCCGCCGCATCACCGTCGCACCGATCGCGAAAAAGTGCGTTTTGCCTTGCCAATTGATGCGAGACTGGTCCACCATCCGAACGTAGGCTTGGTGGACGAGCGAAGACGAACTTAGGCGGTTGCGCATCGGTTCATTTTTCAGGAACCGGCCTGCCAAACGACAAAGGTCGTCATACATCAACGTAAAAAGCTTGTCCGTATCCTTGCCCACATCATCGCCCTTTTTCCCTTCAGTGCTGCGGGACTTCCCTTCAGCGCTGCGGGACAGCAGTTCGGTAATGGAGGTCATGGCAATCTCGCCAGTGATGCGATGTCGAAAAGGTTGGTCCGAAGAAGTGGCTCTGGTTCCCCTATCTTAGCTGAACCTTTGCCAAAGATAAAACCGGTGTCAAACATACGCATCGAATGGGCGAAAATGGTTCGACATTGCCTAGCAACGCCCACACATTGCCTCGCTGCTAATCCAATTTTCGTCTTGAAAACAGGCTCGCCATTTCCACGGTTGCGGCGTGAATCTGAACGATTTCGTTGACATTTTCTGCATATCCACCGGCCATGGCGACTGCGACGGGTAGATCCTGATCAGCACACCATTGAAATACCGCCTGATCGCGCTGGCGAAGACCATCCATGGTCAACTTCAATCGGCCTAACCGGTCGCCCAAATAGGCGTCAGCACCAGCCAAATAGATCACCAGATCCACAGGTCCGGCCTTGCAAACCTTGTCCAGCGAATCCTGCAACGCTGATAGATAATCTTCATCGCCGGTTCCGTCGGGAAGCGCGACATCCAAATCACTGTCCGTTTTACGTGATGGAAAATTCTTCTCGCCGTGAATCGACAAAGTGAATACTGACGCATCGTCTTGAAAGATCTGGGCAGTTCCGTTTCCCTGGTGGACATCCAAATCAATCACGCACGCACGACGGATCTGCCCAGCGGCTTGCAAAGAACGAATGGCGACCGCCGCATCATTGAATACGCAATAGCCTTCACCGGCATCCTTCATGGCGTGATGCGTGCCACCAGCCAAATTGACTGACACACCGTCGGACAAAGCTGCAATCGAAGCGGCCATCGTTGCACCGGTACTTCGACGAGAACGTTCGACCATCTTGGGCGACCAGGGAAACCCAATCCGACGCACCTCGGCGGCGGTCAACTGGCCGTCACGAACCGCCGACACGTAGCGAAGCGAATGACATCGAAGCAAATCCTCATCCGACGCCGCCTTGGGAACAACCAACACATCACGACGAAGCCGATCACTGTCCACCACCGCCTTGCGCAGCAACCGATATTTAGACATCGGAAACCGATGCCCATCAGGAAGCGGAAGTTCAAAATGGTCGGTGTAGTAGATTTTCAAAAGAAGGAAGTAGGGGACAGGAGGCAGGCGTCAGGGAACAGGGGACAGGGGACAGGGG
>CAYVAN010000244.1:0-6177 GCA_964449225.1 uncultured Rhodopirellula sp. | reverse complement strand
CCGAAGATTGCGACGCACTTCGTGTGCGTCGCTGCGGTCGCCTTCGGCTCCCGGACGCAAGCGTTCATCCAGCGGCGCTCGGGTTCCGACGGCTTGCAAGTCCGTCCTGATGGAGAGTCGTTTGGCCGTCGGTTTCTGTTGGAACATCAACCGAGGTTTCGCCGCGACTGATCAATCATTCGCTTCGTTCACGTCGTTAGTCGCGGCACTCTACCTTTCGTCTTCTTCCTCTTCGAGCAAGTAAGCAAAGAACTCCGTGTAGCTATTCCAAACGTCAGGAGATGACGCCAACTGTTCTTTTCCTAATCGAGTTGCATCTTGCGCGTCGCACCACATAACCACTGGGCCATCGGAAGGCGGAGATGTATCCAAGACGATCAGGCTATTTGCCGGTTCCGCCAATACAACGAACTTTGGAAGCAATTGGATCGCATCACGAAGCCTTTTCGTTTCATCAACGACATTGTTTGCGGGGCCTTCTGACGCGAAGGCATGGTGGCTTACGCCACCGACCATCCCGCCACCATAAAACGAAGCGATTTCTTTGGCGTCGTCTGGAAGCGAAATACCTAGGCTTGACTCGATTGAGCCAAGGGAATCGTCAGAAACCCCCTCGTCCCCGAATAGTCCAAGGTACTGTTCTTTAAGTTGTCCAATATCTTCACTCATCTGATTCATTGACCTCACTCATTTGGAGCTCGCACCTTCCAGTATTCACGTGTATCAACATTGAACTGTTTGCGATTCGGTTGATGCGTTGGGTGAGGTTGGCTTCTTCCATACTGGCTATGCAAGATGTCTTGACCAGGCTTACCAACACCATGGTATCGAGTACTCGCTTCAGCAAGCGGCCCACGTGCATCCTGACCAAGGTGGTGTAACGTTGCGAAGTTTCCATCATCCAACTGCGGCGCCAAACCGTATTTTCGCGCGGCTTCGGCATTGGACAAACCAACGCCACGTGCATCCCCTGCGTTCCTTACCTGGGACCAATTCACGTCCGTTCGCTGGATCACATCGTATGTGTAGCCCGTCCCTTTTGGCCGAGTCGCACTAAAGGTAGTTCGCGTATCAGAGAAAACGCGGGTCGCTGTTGGACTTGGGGCAACACTGATAGCGCCTATGGCGAAAGACCCCGATCCGGCCACCGTGAGGAAGCTGAAAAGAACGGCTAGGAAAAGCCGACTGTTCGTTGTGTATTTCGCAAAGTTCAAGGCGTATTCGTAGTGATGTCTGTCTGCTTCATAGTTGTATGTTTACTCTGGTGGGCTCACTGGTCGATTTTCAATTTGCGGCCGTTCTGCCTGAGGCAGCGTCGGACCCGATCGTTTATTTCACTCATCAACTCTGCCAAGTCCGCCGATGCAATATCCGACAGTTGATACATCGCTAAATAGCCGAGTGTAATCTCTTCTAGCGCCGCATCATCCTGTTCAATTCCGTCAATTAACGCCAGCAAATAGGTGAGCTGACGCGACGCTGACAGCAATGCCGTATCAGCCGGATGTGTAACTTGCAGATCAGAAATCTGATTGAGCGCTGCTTGAACGTCGGACTTCCAAGACTTGTCGATTAGTAAGGCCATATCTTGTATCCTTGGAATGTATAGAACTGAGTTCCGCCGCCCTCTGTTGGGACCGAGAACCCACGTTGTGACCAGAAGTCCGTGATCGGACGTGCGCGAGACTCAAGCACCTGTGTGGGCAGCGTAGTACGGAAACGAATCGACTCACGGCCACCGGTCCAAAGTCCAACTTGGCTTGCAGACGTGCCAGGTTCTCGGAACCACGGCCCAGGCTTTCCGCCGATACGAACGTCTTGAAGAAGTTCAGTTCCTCGATCTAAGGTTCGGACACCGACAGGCTTGGAGAAATCAATACCAGAGAAAATGTCGCGCCTTTGCGACTTGGTAAGTGATCGCAATTCTGTGCCATCAAAATACCTGTTTTCCTTCAAGAACTTCGCAGCCGTTCTCATGCGACCGAATTGGGTCGCCCCTTCTGACAAGGTGGCTGCCTGACTTGGGGCCGAATTGTCAACTACTTTTTCAATCCGGAGTCCCCCGATGGGAAGTGGCCCTGAGCTGAGCGTGTCTGGGTCGAGCCGAACTCGGTAGTTTCGTATTGCCGCAGTGGCATCGAAGATCGAATCGGCGTAGTTGCCCGAAAGCCCAGCAGCACCGAACATCGCCTGCAACGGATCACCGTTGTACACTCCTTCACCAAACATGGCAGCATTGGATGCGGTGTCCAACCCAAAAGCAGCTTTACCAATCCAGCCTGGTGCTTTCGCCGCGGCTCCGGTTGCAACGCCAAGAGTTGCTTCGGTGAGGAATTGAAAACCTGTGCGGGTCATCGTGTACGTCGGATTGGCCAACACATCATCGGGCGCTGTCACAATATCGAAATCGGTTTTCTGGCCGATCGTCACCGTCGAAACGAACGCTCGCGACACGCCGTTGGTCACCGCGTAGTTGTCGACGCGTTCCTGCGCGACGACCGCTTCGGGGGTCACTCCCGACCATGGAAGTGATGACCACGTCATGTAACCGTGAACTTGTGCAACTCGGGAAGCGTCCGGCCCGAACGAAGCCTCGGTGGCGTATAACGCATTGAGCACGCCACCGCTGTGTGCGGGCACTCGCCTACCCACTGGATTCAGCGGCACCGCGTAATGGTCGATGTCGCTGGGCATACGCTGCAAGCTGCCCGGATCGGTTAACGGATTAGCTCCATCTGGCGAATCACCCAGGGATGCGAACTCATTATCGTCAAAGTAGATTTTCTGAGTGGACGAGACCGGAGGTGGCGGCGGAGCGAACACATCACGGATCGCGCCAATCACATCGTGGTAGGTGTCGAAGCCTTGCTGGATCGCTCCGAGTACGGTGGGGATTCCCGTTGCGGCGAATTGACCGTTGACGTAATCGCTCGCAGTGCTGCGACCGACTCCTTCGATGAAGCTGCCGACGTTGATGCTGCCGGTGGCTTGTCCTCCGAGTAGCGAATGGGTTTGATAGCCACCACCGACCAAGTCATTGGGTAACTGGAATGTTGCTAGGTTTGGTGAGAGGGTGTTTTGCAGGAGCGAGTCGGTGAAGTTGCCAACCAGCGTTGATGCGAATGGGTCAGCCGTCCCCCCCAGTGCTCCTGCGCTCTTGCCGACTCGCGCCACCGGAAGTCCCAGGATGCTGACGTTAGCATTGGCGAAGGCAGTCGTGCCATTGATTCCCGCGCCCACATTAACGCTGGCGAAGCTGCCGACTTTCAAACGGAACGTGCCACCGATTCCGCTTGACGCTGGATTGAATCCTGTTGTCACAGAGCCAACAGCTTTCGTGGCCAGTGACGAGAGCTTGGCTGCTGCTCCGGCGAATCCTCCCGCCGCATGAACGAACCAAGTGCCTGTTGCCAATGCGATTCCCGCAGAGAGAATGGGGTTGTCTTCGACGAAGTCCTTCGTGTCGTCCCAAGCTTCCTCCAGGAAGTCGCCAATGTCGTCGAACGCCTCGCCAATGACGTCGCCGATCTTGCCGATGGCTTTCCTAACCGGTTTGATGATCTTGTCTTCAATCCAATCCCGAATTCCGTTCCCTGTTGGGTCGATGTACTGGTAAGGAGCCCCACCGACGTAACTGGAAAGGTTGATCAGTCCGCCATCAAATCCGATGGGATCTTCGGATAAGAACACACCTTCGACCGGATCCATCCAGCGGTCGCGGTAGTAGTGCAGCCCGGTTTGTTCGTCGTGATCACGTCCGGTGTAGCCGAACAGATGATCGACACTGGCGTTGGTCTGACTGTGCAGATTGCCAAAGCTGTCGTAGACGCGGTGGTTGACGACCTGCGCGACACCGGCCTGATCCCTGGCGAGATCGCGAATGTTTTTTTGACCATCGGCCAGCGTCCAAGTGACATCACCGGCCGCGTTCTCATCGGCCAGCACCTCGTCGACCGCCGCACCGTGGAAGAATTGGTTGGTGATCGTGCCGGTCTGATCTGCGACGGCTGTGACCACGCTACCATCAACAATGAATCGCTCGACCGTTTCCGCTGTGCCGTCGCCGTTGGCATCCACGGCGCGACCGATCCGCTGGTTGTTGGTGTCGTAGGCGTACTCGACCGAGTCAAGCAACGTGCCATCGGAAGCATGCGTGGCTACTCTTGTTAAACGATTGCGGAAATCGTAGGTGTAACGCGTTTCCTCGCCGGTGACTTTGTCAACCCGCAGGGTACGATTCCCCTCGGCATCGTACTGGTATGTGTACGTGCCGTCATCTTCCAGTTTGTTATTGACTCCGATCACGTTGTCAGAATCAATGCGGTTGCCCGTTCCATCGTATTGGAACGATTCGTCGGGTAACGCCGTGTGAACGGCGGACGTCAAACGTCCATTGTCGTCCAGGTCGACCGTGGTCAAGCCGTCGGTGAGCGAATCCACACTGCGGACACGGGAAAGTGCGTCGTAAGTGTAGGTGTAAGAGGCCAGATCGCTGGTGCCATTGTTGTGCCGAATCAGTGTACGGCGACCCAGCGCGTCCCGGTCCACCGTAGTGGTCACCGCTGGTGTGGTCGAAGTCCCGGCAAACCGATCCAGACCAAGCACTTGCCCGTAGGCACTGCGCGTGTACTCGACGCGTTTGGTTTCGATCGAGTTACCCGATTGGGTGATCGTGTCGATCCGCCCGGCACCGTCATAATCGTAGTCGGTGATGACATCGTCGTTCCCGGGGACTGATTGAATGACGGTATCAAGCTGGTTGCCCGTCGTGTAGGTGAAGGTGAAGGATTGGTTGACAGTCAGACCGCCACCGCTGCGTGTCCGCGTCGTCAGACGATCGGCCAAGTCGTAGACAAAGACATCTTGAACATGCCCATCACCGACCGAAGCCAGATTTCCGGCGTCATCGTAGGTCGAGACAATTTGGGTGTCCCCATTGGCATCGTTTTCGTGCCACCGTTCGATCAGTAAGCGATCCAGGTCATCGTGGGTGTACGTCGTCAGGCGACCGTTGCGGTTGGTCCGGGATGTGAGCCGACTGGCATCGTCATAAGTGTAAGTCCGTGAGTCGCCGTTTTGATTGGTGCTGGTCAGCTGCTGATTGAGAGCGTCATAGGTATACGACGTGGTGTTACCCGAATCATCGGTGACCGATAGCTGATTGCCTTCGGTGTCGTACTGGTACGTGGTGACGTCTCCTTCGGGAGCCGTCACCGTGGATGTCCGGTTCCAAGCGTCGTAGGTGAACGTGGTGTCCAGCATCACGCCAGCGGTGGCAAGCTTTGACTCGATGGACAAATTGCCCGCGTCGTCATAGGTGAACTCGGTCCGGGGGGCAATCGCGGGTCCGCTGTCATCGGGATCTGGTTCGGTTTCGGTGACCGTGCGATTCAGTGCATCGTAGGTCCACGACGCCGTCGAACCATCTTCGTCGGTGCTGGTCAGAACATTGCCGACGAGATCGTAGGTTTGGGATCGAGTGGGAGCGGGGACGCCATCAGACGGGTCGGGATCGGAGAGGGTGGTCAGCGACAATCGCCCCAACGCATCGTATTGGTACTGGACCAGACGGCCCGCCGCATCGATCTCGGCGACCACACCGTCAAGCCGGTTGTACTGCGTTTGAATGGTTGCAGCTTGTAGCGGTCCACTTCCATCGGGATCGGGGAAGGTCGTTTGGATGGGCCGATCGGCATCGTCATAAAGGGTTTCGGTGATTCGGCCAAGTTGGTCAATCGTTTGGTAAACGTTTCCGGCGGCGTCGTAGACCGTTTGAACCGAAGGCGCTAGCAATGGGCCGCTGCCATCGGGATCGGGGTATTTCATGAGGACTTCACGACCGAGTGTGTCGTAATCGTAGGTTGTCACTCGACCGAGCGCATCGGTGACGCTCGCAACCAGTCCCTGGTCATTATAAGTCGTCGTGGTCGTTGGACCGTCGGACGAAGTGCCATCGGCATCACGCGATCCGTCCGCTGCGGGCAGGATCACTTCGGTCACCCGACCAAGTGCGTCATATTCGTAGCGTGTTTGACGATCGAGCGTGTCATAGGTGGCCACGACACGACCTGCGATGTCGTAATCCGTTCGGGAGGTGGCGCGAGGCGTGCCCGCATCGTTATCGAGATCGGGATAGGTCGTTTCGATCAGTCGGCCCAAGGCGTCGTAGGTATAGTC
>CAYVAN010000243.1:2429-6354 GCA_964449225.1 uncultured Rhodopirellula sp. | reverse complement strand
GATTCAACTGCCTGAACTGATTCAACTGCCTGAACTGATTCAACTGCCTGAACTGATTCAACTGCCTGAACTGATTCAACTGCCTGAACTGCGCTTCGCTTGTTCCGGCCTACATCGTCTAAAAAACTTAGCTACGGCAATCGTCGAACGTCGGTGGGAGTTTTCGTCGGTGGCTGGTCAGCGTAGACGCTCGCTGATGCGTCCGAACCAATCGTGCGAGCCAGCCACTTGCCCATCACGCTGCACATTAATGCTGGCAGTAAAAAGGTGACTCCCAAGAGTGCCGTGGTGAGCAACCCGAACATGAATAACGAAAACCGGCTGGTTGGAACAAAGTCGCTAAACCAATACGCCATCAGCGCGACTCCGCAAACAAGCGTGGTCTGAAGCATCGCCAAGCCGCATTGTGAAAGTGCTCCGTAGGCGGCGCGGATTTGACCAAACCCACGAGCTCGCCGCGAACCAAATCGACTCAACAAGTGAACCGTGTCGTCGACCGCGATCCCAAGCGCGACACTCGCCGACATCACTGACCCAATATCCAGCGGTAACCGAATCAGGCCCATCAAACCGAACAGTGCGACCGTCGGAAACAGATTGGGCAACATCGCGATCAGTCCCCCAGTAACGCTGCGCAGCATAAGGATCATCACCACGGAGATCAACGCGAAGGCGGCCACAAAAGATCGAAACAAATCTCGCAGCAATACCTCTTGTGCTGTTTGGACAATCGACACGCTGCCCGTCAATGTTACGTCGACGGGAATCGACGAGGCAGTCAACGCGGCCTTAACGGTTTCTTTGACCGTCGCGATTTGAACGCCCATGTCATCGCTTTCGTTTCGCCGCATTCGCAGGCTGATTCGCCACAATTGACGGTCGTCGGTGTCGGCAATAAAGCCAAGGCTTCGCAGTGACGAATCGGGATCACGAATTAACTTCTTGACGACATTTCTAGCGATTGTCGATCGAATGGTGCGTCCCCCTGGGATGGGCGGAACAAAGGTGGTCGCCGATAGTGCGCCGCCGACTTCGGGCAGCTCAGTTGCCGTTCGCTGAGCCTTTGCCACGATCGCCAAGCGAGCCAGCGGATCATCGTCTTCGCTCAACGGTGCGAACGTTAGCAGTAATTCGCCGGAAACGGTTGGCCCAATTTTACGCTCGAACCAAGCGTACTGAGTGCGTATGTCGCTTTCGGGCAAGAACATTCGCGGAACATTGACCGAGCTTTCCAGCCGAGAAAGACCAAACGAAAGCGTCACCGCTAACGCTAAAAACAAACCGATTACCGGCCATGGTCGTGAAAGTCGGCGGCGGATCCAAGACTGCCAAAACCCTCGTTCTGCATCGCCCCCGTTGTCGCCTTCGTTTTGATTTGACAATCGCCCTCGTTTTGGTGCAGTCAAAACCATTGCACCGGGAAGGATTAAGATCAACAGCGCCAACGTCAGCACGACGCCGATGGAGGCAACACCGCCAAAAATTCTTACCGGTTCAATTCGCACCAACGTTAACGACAATAGCCCGATGACGGTGGTTCCAGTCGCTAGGCAGCACGGGGCGACGCCAGCCTTCATTGCGCCGGCTGCGGCCTCGCCACGGCTGATGGTTGGAAATTCCGATGTGATGTCCAGGTAATAATTACTCAGGTGAATGCCGGCTGAAATCGTCAGCACGAAAACGAGCGGCGGCAGAACAATCAAGACCGCATTCATGGGCGACCCGGTGTAATAGACGGCTGCTAAAACAAGGCCTTCACCGATCACAGCCACCGTAACGATTGCTGCGGTTAATGGAACGGATCGCAAACAAAACAGGCACAACAATGCGGCAATGATGGCCGACGGTGGCGAAAAAGTTTTGATCGTCCGCACGGATTCAGTATCCACCACCGCGCCGTCAAATGGCGCGCCAACCACGGCAATCTGTTCCCAAGGCCGATCGACTAGTCGTCCCACCATTTGGCGAAGCGCTGGAATCAGTTGACGCCGTTGTTTCAATCCCGGATCGGCCAGCGAGACGACCAAGCAGGTCTGTTCACCATCGTTTCCGATTAAAATGCCTTGCAACCGGCGGATCGCAATCGATCGGGGGATGCTGGCGGGTGTCGATGTCATCCGAGAAAGAGTTTCGTCACCGCCGCGTGCAAAATGCAGCGGATGATCGCTTTGGCAGAATTGCCGAACTTCACGCACCCAATTCGCGGACCAATCTGGAAGCGAGTCGAACCGTTTGGAATCCAACGCGGCGGACGTGGTTTGGCCCCGGCGCGGTTCGCAAAGCGGTGCCAGGATTTGACTCGCCTGCAATAGCGACGGTGAATCCAAATCGGATTCCTCCCACGCGACCATGACCAAATCGGCGACCGAGAAATGCTCGGTAAAATCGTTGAACTGCGCTTTTTCAGGAAGGCTGTTCGGAACCCAATCCGACGGTCGGTTGAACAGCGTTTCGATTGCTGCTTGGGAATGAAAGATCGCAGGTATGGCGAGAAGAGCCAGAAGGACGACGCCAATCTTTAGCCGACGCAGATAACTAGCGGCAAGGTCTTTCGATTCAGACAACGACGAGATCCTCTTATCATCGAATCGGACTGACTAGGATTCGCGACGCCCTGCCCGACCACGCATCGAATAAATGGCTTTTGGTTTCGGTTGGGTGAACTTGGTTGTGCCTGCCTGTTTCAAATCTGCCGTTTTTGATGGTTCGGTTTCTTTCATCAAGCGATCCAGCACACCGTTGACGAAACGTGGACTGTTTTTGTCGCCGTAACGTTTCGCAAGCACTACGGATTCATTGACGGCAACTCTCGCTGGCGTTTCCGCGAACAAAATCTCGTAGGCTCCCAGTCGCAGGACGTTTCGGTCCACGACGGGCATTCGAGGCAACGTCCAGTGGGTTGCCAGCTTTGCCAGGTGAACGTCGATTTCTTCGCGACGTTCGATCGTCCCCGCCAACAATTTGCAGGCGAATTGGGTCAGGGCTTTCCGCCCCTGCATCCGCGAGCGGATGAATTTACGAGAATCCTCAGCATCACGGACTTCGTTCACGTCCGCTTCGTAAAGCAGTTGCAGAACAATCTCTCGGGCGCGACGACGTGTGGACATGGAGTCTCGTAGGAATGGGTTCAATCGGGAATCGAATTGTACGCCGAAACCACTCGCGGACCGAAGGGGGCACTCGTCATTAAAGATCCTGCGATATACTGGAGGGCGTCAGAATCAGCGGCGACGTTTTGCAGAACCGATCGGCATCGGTTGTTCCAGCTTCTTTCTGTGATGTTGTCCTCTGTCACGGCGTCTTCACTGTCTTTTTCTTCTCTTTCAATGACCCCTTTTCAGTATGGCTTCTGTTTCCACTGAAGAACGTTTTGAAAAATCGACCTTGATCGACCGGGTGGATCGTTGGTGCGAAACGCAGGGCGATCGTTTGACGCCAATCCTTGTCAAGGAAACTCGACAGGCCCTCAAGAGCCGCCAATTCGTGGTCACTTTTTCGGTGCTGCTAGTTTCCGCTCTTGCCTGGACCATCATCGGCAGCCTGTCGATGATGCCCGCGATCTACGACTCTCCGTCGGCGTCGCGGATGCTGATTGGGTACTACATCGTGTTGGCAATCCCGATGTTGATCGTCGTTCCGATGGCGGCTTATCGGTCGCTTGAAGGTGAAATTGACGACGGCACGTTGGAATTGTTGTCCATCACAGTTCTGAGTCCTTGGCAGATTGTGTTAGGCAAGTTGGCAAGTGCTTCGCTGCAAATGCTGTTGTACTTCGTCGCATTGTTTCCCTGTGTCGCCTACGCTTACACGCTGCGTGGTGTCGATTTGCCAACGGTCGCAATCATTGTTTCGGTGCTGTTGATCGCCGGTCTTTTGTTGACGATTGCCGCGTTGTTTTTTGCGCCGCTGTCGCGAGGCCGTAGCG
>CAYVAN010000243.1:0-2419 GCA_964449225.1 uncultured Rhodopirellula sp. | reverse complement strand
CATCATGACGTTGTTGGCTTTGTTGTGCGTCCTGCTTGCCGCCGAATGGGGATTGGCCGCACTGGTGATTGGGATGATTCTTTACGGCAATCCACTGACTGCGGACCAATTATTTTTTGCAGCGGTGGCATCCCTTTCGATTGCCGTCTCACTGGGGCATTTGATGTTAGTCGCAACAGCGGCTCAGTTGACACCGGAAAGTGAAAACCGTTCGACATACCTTCGCGTTTCGATCCTTCTTCTATCCGCGATTGTGATGGGATTAGCTGTGCTTGCGATGGAAATGTTGAGCGATGTGGGGCCGCCAGTCGCTTTCTTTCTCTGTTTGGGTTTGGCCGGATTGTGGACCCTGGCCAGCAGCATGATGTGTGCGGAATCCGCAGTGGTGACGCCGCGGGTACGTCGTCAATTGCCCAGCAGCTTTCTGGCCCGCATCACGTTGACTTGGTTGACGCCTGGACCGACGACTGGATTGGTCTTTTCGGCAATTTGCATCACGGTCATTACGGCCGTCATTGCTTTGGGGGCTGGCTTGTACAACACAAGGACGCAAATGGTGTTGCCCGCCAACGCGATCGAGTTTTTTCAGCGATTGTGTATCAGCTACTCGGCGTATTTGATCGGGATGCTGGTTGCTGTTCGCTGGTTGATTCGCATCATCCGAATCAACAATCATCCGCGAGTCGAGTTGGGGATCGCGGCCTTGATCGTGGTCGCAGTTCTATCGTCGTTGGTTCCATATTCGATAGGCCTGCACTTGAACGACTATCGTGACTACGACTATTCGATTTGGCAGATCACAAACTGGGTTTGGACGATTGAACAGGCAACCGATCGTTCCAGCCAGTTTATTTACATTGTGATCGTCGGTGTCATAGCAGCGATGGCATTGCTAATCAGCTTGCTGTTGGATCCAAAGCTTGTTTTTGCTCGCAGGATCGCGACGCCCAAACGTGTCATCGAAGAACAAAAACGCTTGGCTGGAAAAGCCTAGCGTCATGATCATTTAGAATTGACCATCACCGGTGCTCGGCCAGGGATGATTCGGACTTCGATATCATCTAAGTCTTGATCACGAAGTTTCGATTCTGGGTCGCTTTCGATGTCGTCAAGTCCCTGCTCTCGCAGTTTCTTTTCGCGTTCTTTCATCGATTCCGGTTCCCGATCGTCGGTTGATTCATCGCTCGATTCATCATCGTCCAGTTCATCGGTATCTGGACCGTCGTCACGATCGTCGGCTTCTTGTCGACGACGCTCGATTTGATCGGGATCTTCCGGGGTGGTTTTATCGACCAAAGTCGCTGCCTTTGCTCCGCCGGGATCGAAGACGCTGCCCACGCGACCACTTTGGCGAAGTGTTCGCTGCCAAGCTCCGCCATAGGCCGGATAATCTAAGTCTTCGCAATCAGCACAGATCCGGCACCCACCAAACGTGATGGTAAAGGCGATCAGGACCAGCCCAACGATGACCGATCGGATTCGCTGAAAATATGTAGCGATGGAGTTCATTGCTGGCTAGCTGTTCTGCGAAAAAGGAACTTCAGGTACTGGAAACGTGCCAGTATCAAGCAGAATCGACTAGGCAAAATGGATTCTTTAATCCGATTGTGACGGATCGGGCAAAATAAATGCGTGAAACCGTTCGATTTTACTCAAGTCCGTCTTTCGTCGAACGGGTCAGAATTGGCACAAAAGGTTCCACACGCTCAACGACGCAATCGCTGCTTTTCTGCTTTTCGATGTCATTTCTTTCTTGTCACGGTCCTTCATGCTCAGTCTTCCCCAAATCACGTCGATCATGGACGCTATTTTTATCCCAGTGGCGGCCGGAATTGCTCTGCTGCTGGCCAAACTCACTCGTGGCGAAATGGCTCGCAAAGCGGAGAAGAACTTCTTTGCGTTTCTAGTCGTGATGACGTTGATTACGATACGGACTGTGGTGAAATGTGATGAAGCTTGGCTGATTCATACGACCACGCTGGCGATCATGATTATCGGTGCTTTGGCAATCCCCGGTCATGATGCGTTTGACAATGATGGTTTGCTGCACCAGGCGTTTGACAGGGATTCGTCACCCCATCGTGACGCGGCGGAGTCGCACCATTACGCTGGACCGACCTTGACTGGTCGCCAATTGACGTAGGCGGCCTTAACTTAAGCCGCTTTTGATTTGCAGCCTGATGCCTGACTCCACCGCTAGCTTTCCGTCTGGCCCGCCCATTGTCGAAGTGGTTCCCGGTGGCCCCGTCACCGGTTCGATTCGGCCACCGGGCAGCAAAAGTCTGACCAATCGTGCGCTGGTGTGCGCGGCGTTTGCTGAAACACCATCGGTGCTGCGTGGTGCCCTTCGAAGCGAAGACACCGAAGTGATGATTGAATCACTTTCCCGTATCGGAGTCGTCGTCCAGGTATCCGATGG
>CAYVAN010000242.1:0-6355 GCA_964449225.1 uncultured Rhodopirellula sp. | reverse complement strand
CTCCTCCCTACCCCAGCGAACTTTGCCACCATGACCAGCTTGACTCAATCCGACGCTTGGCAAAACCTGTTGTCCCACTTCGCCACGATCAAGGACCAGCATCTAAGGGATCTTTTTGCCTCTGATGCATCGCGGGGCAAAACGTTCACGCTGGAAGCTGCGGGCCTGTTTCTGGATTACTCCAAGAATCGTATCAATTCTGAAACGATGAAGTTGCTGGTCGCGTTAGCCGAAGACGCGGGACTTAAGAATCGTATTGAAGCGATGTTCACCGGAGAGAAGATCAACACGACCGAAGATCGTGCTGTTCTTCATACGGCGTTACGCGCGCCGCGCGACGCGACCATCATGTTCGAGGGAAAGAATGTGGTCCCCGATGTCCACGAAGTTCTTGATCGAATGGCCAGCTTCACCGATCGCGTCACCAGCGGCGATTGGAAAGGACATACCGGCAAACCGATTCGAAACATCGTCAACATCGGGATCGGTGGATCGGACTTGGGGCCCGTGATGGCCTATGAAGCACTTCGTTACTACAGCAATCGTGATCTAACATTTCGGTTCGTATCCAATGTGGACGCGACTGACTTTGCCGAAGCGACGATTGACTTGGACCCGGCTGAGACGTTGTTCATTGTCGCGTCAAAGACCTTCACGACTCAGGAAACCATGACCAACGCCGAGTCGGCGAAGCTTTGGTTGTTGGAGGGCTTAGACGCCGATGAATCGGCAGTCGCGAAGCACTTTGTGGCGTTGTCGACCAATGCGGATGCTGTTCAAGCGTTCGGAATTGATACTGATAATATGTTTGGATTTTGGGATTGGGTTGGCGGACGTTATTCGATGGATTCCGCGATTGGACTTTCAACCATGTTGGCGATCGGGCCAAGCGGGTTTGGTGAAATGCTGGATGGTTTCCATGAAATGGATACCCATTACCGGACCGCGCCGCTGGATCAAAACTTGCCCGTGATCATGGGGCTCTTAAATCTCTATTACACCGATTTCTTTGGAGCTCAGACGACGGCAGTCCTGCCCTACGACCAGTATCTGTCTCGGTTCCCTGCTTACTTGCAACAATTGACGATGGAGAGCAACGGTAAGCATGTCACGTTGGATGGCGAACAAGTCGACTACGACACCTCGCCGATTTTCTGGGGTGAACCGGGCACCAATGGCCAACATTCGTTCTATCAACTAATTCATCAGGGAACTCATCTGATTCCATGCGACTTTATCGCATTCACCAAATCGCTGAACCATGTCGGTGACCACCACGATAAGTTGATGGCAAACGTATTCGCGCAGGGCGAGGCACTGGCGATGGGGAAAACTGCTGACGAAGTCAAAGCCGAAGGCACATCAGCGGAGCTAGTGCCCCACCGAGTCTTCGAGGGTAACCGTCCTTCAAATACGATTTTGATCGAAAAGTTGACGCCCAGCGTGTTGGGTAAGTTAATCGCGTTGTACGAACACAGCGTGTTCACGCAGGGTGTGATCTGGCAAATCAATCCGTTCGATCAGTGGGGTGTTGAACTTGGCAAGCAGTTAGCCAAGGCGATCATTCCCGAATTGTCACCCAGCGATGGCGACCTATCGCACGATAGTTCAACAAACGAATTGATTCGTCGCTATCGATCAATGAAGTGAGTGTAGGACAATTGTCTCAATTGTCTTTTTCGTTTATCGGTTTTTGTGGTAGTCAATTGGGGCAATTGACCTACATAAAGTTTGCGACAATGTCTTCGCGATTGAGATCCAGCCAATCAAAGTTGGCCGGATCGATGCCGGTGGACTCAACAGCCCATTGCACAATTTTCTCGGGGGCGACGCCTTGTTCGCGATACATCGACAACCGGGTATCGCCATGGCGTTTTGCCAGTCGCCTGCCATCGGGGCCAAGTACCAGCGGGACGTGAGCAAATTTGGGTGGCGAGTATCCGAGTGCGTTGAATAGTTCGATTTGCCGGAACGCGCTGGCGATTAAATCGTTACCGCGGACCACTTCGCTAATTCCCATCAAGGCATCATCGACCACCACCGCTAATTGGTAAGACGGGTTGCCGTTTTTTTGCGTGACCGGGAAATCACCAAGATCTTTCGCTGGGTTACAGCACTGATTACCTAAGATCAGGTCGTCAAAGCTAACGTCATGATCTGATGCCCGAAAACGCCAACTGAAGGATCCTTTGTCTGGAATTGGATCACCGGTTTGCCAACCCGCGCAGGTGCCCGGATAGATCTTTGGTTCGTGATCGAAGTGCGGAGCACTGCCCGCTTCTTCAATATCTTTACGCGTACAGACGCATGGAAACACCTGGTTGGCCGAGATCAATTGGACGAGTGCTTTTTCGTACAGGCCCAACCGTTCAGTTTGAACGAAGGGGCCTTCATCCCAATCGATTCCAATCCAACGTAAATCTTCGATCGCCTGTGCTGTCGCCCACGGTTTGATTCGAGGTGAATCGACATCTTCGATCCGCAGGATCAACTTCTTGCCAGTGGCGCGAGCGGACCAATAAGCCAGCAAATACGTTCTTGCGTTACCAAGATGCTGAGCGCCGGTGGGTGAAGGAGCGAGTCGTCCGGCGTTCATATTGAATTCTTATAGGCGAATGATTTTGTTAAACCGCGTGCCCATCGGGCCGCGTGACTTAGGCATGCCTCAACACGCGCGGACCGATGGGCACGCGGTATAACAGCATTCCCTGAATCGGCGGAGTTATCGATCAACTTTCTCAGTTAGAAATCGGCATTACCGGGGGTCCGAGGGAACGGGATCACGTCGCGAATGTTGGCCATGCCCGTGGCGTACTGAACCGCTCGTTCAAGCCCCAACCCGAAACCTGCGTGCGGTACGCTGCCATATTTGCGAGTGTCGATGTACCACCAGTAATCGTCTTCGCTGAGGCCCGCTTCGGTCATCCGTGATTGCAAGACATCAAGACGTTCTTCACGTTGGCTACCACCGATAATTTCACCAACGCCTGGAACCAACACATCCATTGCAGCGACCGTTTTCTTGTCGTCTGACATTCGCATGTAAAACGGCTTAATCGTTGATGGGTAGTCCGTCAAAATGACGGGACCACCCACATGCTTTTCGGTTAAAAAACGTTCGTGTTCAGCTTGCAGGTCGGTGCCCCAGCTTACCGGATACTCAAACTTCTCAGACGTGTTCTCCAGGATCGAAATCGCTTCGGTGTACGGCATGTGAGTGAACGGTTTTTCAATCACTGATTTTAATTGATCGATCTTTCCTTTTTCGATCATCTTGTCAAAGAACTCCATGTCCTCGCCGCAATGATTTAGACAGTCGGTGAAAATGCGTTTCAGGAAATCTTCTGCTAACTGCATGTTGTCGGCTAGATCGAAGAAAGCGGCTTCGGGCTCCACCATCCAGAACTCCGCCAAGTGACGTGACGTGTTGCTGTTTTCGGCACGGAACGTGGGACCAAAGGTGTAGATGCGTCCCAGTGCGGTAGCGTAAGTTTCGCCGTTTAGCTGTCCGCTGACCGTCAAATAGGCGGGCTTTTCAAAGAAGTCGTACTCGTACTTTACCGGACCACCTTTCTTGGCCAGCATTTCCAGGTCCAGCGAAGTGACGCGGAACATTTCACCCGCCCCTTCGCAATCGCTGGCGGTGATGATCGGAGTGTTGACGTAAAGAAATCCACGTTCATGGTAAAAATCGTGAATCGATTGGCAGATCTGGTTGCGCACGCGAGCGACCGCGCCGAATGTGTTGGTCCGCGGGCGCAGGTGCGCCCATTCTCGCAGCTTCTCAAACGAGTGTCGTTTCTTTTGAAGCGGATACGATTCGGGATCGGCCCAGCCCAGGACGCGGATCTCGGTCGCGTGAAGTTCGGTCGCTTGCCCCTTGGCTGGTGATTCCAATAACTCGCCAGTAACTACAACGCTGCAACCGGCGGTTAGTTTTTGGACTTCAGATTCATAATTGGCAAGCTCAGCCGGTGCCACGATTTGCAGGTTTCCGAAACAGCTGCCATCGTTGACTTCGATAAAGCTGAAACCACCTTTGGAATCACGTCTTGTTCGAACCCAGCCGCGAATTTCAATCTCTGGACTGATGGCAGACTCCGTACGAGCTGCTTTGACGGGTGTCCATTTTGTCATGTTGTTCGTCCTTGCGATGCTAATTTATTGAAAGACTTTTATTGAGCAGATTTGGCCGTCGATGCTGTCGGATTTCGCAGGAAATGACCCGCGACCAACGCGATTAGGAAGATCACCAACAATCCCATGATGGCCGGAAATGCGTAGGCATTGGAACGATTCATTGCCTTTTCGTAGATCGCTGCGGATGCCGCAATGATCGCACCGATGACCGAAAAGATCATCAAAACGTTCCAGATCAGCATGCTGACCCCAGTTGGTTTTTCGTCGCCCAGGATTCGTTTGCTGTTCATCATTAGGAAGAAGGTTATGTACGCGATTGGCAGCAGCATCATTCCAAAGCTGGACGTAAAGATCGCCAGCCAGAACTTAGCACCACCGCTCCACACCCAAACCCAACTGGCTCCGAACAGTCCCGCAACAAGACATCCGACCACAAAGGGCGTTGTGCCGTCTGGGGAGTTGCAGATTTCGCGGAAAGCGTAGCCGTTGATCAACATCAGGATGATGATCGTGGAGAACCCCATCCCAAATACCCCAAGACCAAATACTAGATTCGCCAACGTCGTGCCCAACAGCGGCGATAGTGTTTCGGAAAGTTGAAACGCATTTCGTTTTACAAGTGACAGTGCAAGTTTTTTTTCTTCGACACTCAGGTCGGCCGCCATGGCTAACTTCGCAGCTTCGTCGGTAACCTCCGCTGCAACACCAAGCTTCGCATCGATTCGGTTAATCAACGGCTGCTTGATTGAATCATACATTGGGCTCGCCTGCATGATCGATAAGTCAGTGCTGGAAAGCTTATCGTCAATGGTTGCGTGGAAGGTTGCCGCTGCAGCAATGACAACGCAGCTAGTGACTAGCACATAGGGAATCGCCATTCCGGTTGCCAAGTCGAATCGAGCGAGACCGCGAAAGGGCTTGTCCCAGCCACGGCTGAGCATCGAGTAGGGCAGCAGAAATGTCATATTGATGCCGACGGCGGTCGCCGCAGCCGCGATCATGACCGCTCGCTGGGACGCCAGAATTGTTTTGTTCCAATATGACTGACTTTCCGTTGGCAAACCGGCGATCAATTCGCCAAGGTTTCCCGCAGGAGAATTCCATTGCCCGGGGTTTGGAATCATGCCGGCGAAAATCTGACCAAAGTTCAGTTGTCCATTGGCCGCCAGTAAAACGACAACGCCAACAAAACAGAGAACCACCATTCCGATCAGTGCTTTTAGAAACAGATCAAATAGTTTCGCTGGCTTGCCCTCTTTTGCTTTCAGTAAGACGACAAAGCCCGCTGCTAAAAGCAAGGCGATCGTAACAATGATTTTGGTGTTTGGATCGTCTTCCAAACCATGGCCACCACCGCCGAGTGCAAACAAGTTTTTGTCGAGCGCGTCATAGGCCAAGCTGAACTGCGGCATGCACCAGATCATGTTGGCCATGCAAGTCGCGATTAACCAGCTCCATCCGAGTGCTGGGTTAATCTCGCTATTGATTGCCTCGAAGGGACGACGTCCCGTTGATAACGTGACGTAGCTGATCGCCGACAACATCACGACGCCCATCGTGATCGCGATTAGCTGCAACCAGATCATGCTGGTTCCGCCCAGCACACCGAGGAAAAGGGCTCCAGCAAGTGAGCCGCCACCCAGAGTGATTGCACTTTGCAACCAACCCGGACCCGAAAGCCTGACGAAAGCTCCCAGCAACTTGCCATCACTGGCAGCTTGTTGCAAAAGTTCGCGGTCGGATTGAACCTTGCTAGAGACTTCAGTCATGGATTCATCTCCTGGGCGGACACTGGAAGCCCATCGTCATCAATTTAAACGCAACCGCAAACACAACGGTCAATCGTAGCTTGACCGGCCACAATTCAGTTCAACTTAGTTGACTGCCTGACGGAACCCTGGCGGGATCAGCTACGTTTTTAACCTGATGCATCCAAGGGCTTCGGATCACCCCATCGTAACGAATTCTTGTTCGCTACGAAGCCACGACTACTCGTTTTCGGCCAGCAAGCGTTCGGCGTCGAGTGCCGCCATGCAACCTGTTCCCGCCGATGTGATTGCTTGGCGGTAATAGTCGTCGGCCACATCGCCAGCGGCGAAAACACCAGGCACGCTGGTATTGGTTCGGAACGGTTTGGTCCACTTGATGTAACCCTCCGAATTCATTTCCACGGCACCGTCTAAGAATGAAGTGTTGGGTGTATGGCCAATGGCGA
>CAYVAN010000241.1:4969-6386 GCA_964449225.1 uncultured Rhodopirellula sp. | reverse complement strand
TCGCAGAGGTGCGTTCGTCGGACGAAGTCGCCGGCGAACGAACCTCTCTCATCAAACCTGACGAAAACTTAGCGAGCCGGGTGCGGACACCCGGCCCGCCGACTTCGTTCAATTCGTCAGATTTTTACTCTTGTGATTGAACCGCTTCACGATTCAAAATTTTTGGTCGGCAAGACGTCAACATCCGGTGTCAACGCCTTGGGTCACTTCCGTCGCCTACCCGTTTCGCCGGCCACGAGCCGGCGTACATTCGGTAAGCGAGTCTGTAACGGTATCGACGCAGATACTCGTCAGAACCAATGTTCCATGCGATTTTTGGCCTGTTGCTAAGCTTTACCGGCTGGGCAAAAACAGCCTGATTTTCCGTGTGCTCCTCTTCGTCCGAACATGCACGTGGCGGATCCGACACGATCGGTATAAACTGCGTCGCCATCACCCCATGGGTGTCGTGAAACTGAACACACCCCGCTACCGGGCGGAAAACTAGACCGGAAGGTTTTTCGTCAATTTGGCTGCCAAGGGGTACCCACCTTGGTTGCTGTCGTCGTTTTCCCCTCGACTGAGTACTTCATTGATGAAACTGGCTTTCCATCTTTTGGCAGTTCGGCCACTGCTGAGTTCTCTTGCACTCATGCTGGCGAGTCCCGCATGTGCCGATTGGCCTTACTGGCGTGGGCCGAGTTACGACGGAACCGCCAAGGCGAGCAATCTGGCCGAATCCTGGGATCCAAACGGGGACGAAGCGGATGGCAATCTATTGTGGAAACGCGATGACATCGGAGGCCCCTGCACTCCCATCGTGATGAACGGGCAGCTCTACACGATTCAACGCGACCAACCCAATACGCCTACCGAAGGCGAAAAAGTCGTTTGCCTAGATGCAGCGACCGGCGAAACCATCTGGGAAAACAGTTTCAACGTTTGGATGTCCGACGTGCCCGCCGAACGGATCGGATGGAGCAGCGTTGTTGGGGATCCTGAAACCGGCAATCTTTATGCACTGGGTTCTTGCGACCTGTTCCAGTGCATTGACAGCAAAACTGGCAAAACGCTTTGGAGCATTCCTCTGCACGAACAGTTCGGCATGCTTAGCACTTACGGCGGGCGAACCAATTTCCCAATCGTTCACGAAGATCTAGTGATCATCAGCGGAATCATTATCAATTACGGAGAGAAAGCGAAGCCAAACCACCGTTTGATTGCGATGGACAAGCAAACTGGCGAAGTGCGTTGGTTTAGCGGCACACGTGACCTGCCGTATGACACGACCTATTCCGCACCCAGCCTGGTCACGATCGACGGCCAGCGTCAATTGATTCTGGGGACGGGCGACGGAGCGATCTGGGGATTTCAACCACGGACCGGGCGGCGTCTTTGGCATTATAACTTGTCACGCCGAGGCATCTTCGCGACGCCG
>CAYVAN010000241.1:0-4959 GCA_964449225.1 uncultured Rhodopirellula sp. | reverse complement strand
CAAGTCTTTGCCAGCCACAGCGAAGAAAACGTCGCGCCAGACGAGAATGTGATGGGCGGCGTCGTGGGGTTGAAGATTTCAGGTACCGGCAGCGAAACGAAAGTCATTGAACAGTGGAAGCAGTTTGAGGTCGTGTCGGGTTACAGTGAACCTGTTCTCGTTGACGGGAAACTGTACCTGGTCGATGATCGCTGCAAGATGTGGATCTTTGACGCTGAAACCGGCGAACCGATCGTTGAACGCAAGTCTTTCGTCGGCAGCCGCCAACGGGCTGCATTATTGCACGCCGATGGCAAGATCTATGTTTTGACCGAGAACGGTCGCTGGGCGATCATCGAACCAACAGAAGACGGTTTTGAGGTTCTAAGTAAAGGACGCGTCCGCAACACGGGATTTGCAGGATCGCCAATTGCGTCCGATGGGCGACTTTACTTCCCCGGTTCCACGACTCTTTTCTGTGTCTCAACCGGCAATGGAAAAGAGGAACCACTCGATCGGACCAAGGTGATGGGCGAAGAAACGCCCGCCTCGGAAAACGAAACCATTGATTGGGTTCAATTGGTTCCTACCGAGTCACTGATTCAACCGGGCCAGAGTCTTGAGCTGAAGGTCCATGCATTCAACTCGCTAGGCCAAGCATTGCCAGACCCAACTGATGTTGAATTGTCGGTCGAGGGGCCTGGCAGAATCGATGGAAATACGTTCACGGCAGATTCAGATGCCGCACACAACGCTGCGGAGATCACGGCAACGATTGGTAGCGTAACGGGCACCGCACGAATCCGCATCGTTCCACCGCTGCCTTGGAAATTCACTTTCGATGATCTGAACGATCCCCCTTTATCCTGGGTGGGAGCACGGTATCGACACATCATTCGACCCGTTGATGGTTCACCCGCACTGGTCAAGATCACGACCATTCCCAAGGGTGCTCGCAGTCGGGCCTGGATGGGTCCAAGCGATTTGTCGCAGTACACGATTGCTGCGGACGTTCGGGGCAAACGCATGAGTCAGCAGTTGGGGGACATTGGATTGACCAACCAAGGCTATGTCTTGGACTTGATGGGCGAGAGCCAGCAATTGCAGATCCGCACTTGGTCGGCTCAACTGCGAATGGCTCAAACCGTCAAATTTCCCTGGCGTGAAGACACCTGGTATCGAATGAAGTTTCAATCTGAATTAGAAGGCGAAGGGGAATCAGAAGTTGCCATTCTTCGCGGCAAGGTCTGGCCAAAAGACAAAGCAGAACCAGACCAGTGGACCATCACCGCCCGCGACCAGTCGCCCAACAAGGCGGCCAGTCCTGGTCTTTACGGAAATGCCAAGGTCGCTGAGATCTATTACGACAACATTGAAGTAACAGAGAATTAAACATCATGAAAAGCAATGAACTTTCAATTTGGGCAATTCTGGTTGCGGCTTCGATCGTTGGCAGCGTCGTCGCGGCAGCCATTCCGAATCAAAAACCCAAGTCAGCAAGTAAACAGGTCGATCAGGTTTCTGAATCCGGATCAGACGAAACCTACACCCTGGTCACGACGCGAACGCAACGTAAACGCGATACATCAAACGCCGGGCGTTTCGCGGCACCAAAGTCTTTTTAGTGGTTACGGCGCGAAAAGCATTCCAACTCGACGTAATGTTCTTGTGAAAGATGCTGGTCATGTTGTGGGATCTTTGAAAAGATCCACCACCCATTCATTCATTCATCTCATCGGCTAGAACTTTTTCTCCCGCCTACGTACCAAATCTTGGCAGCGTAAATCTCACACCGCAACTTAAAACAGATTCATGAAACTTACGGATGATAAACAGGAACGCTTGATCCTGATCGCGGTTCTCGCATTGGTCGCGGTGGTTGTTTCGTTTGCATTGATCTCCGGTCGCGACCAAGCTGACCGGGCCACAGAAGACTCGATCACAAAAATGAAACAGGTTGATGAGTATCGATCACCTGAAACGGTGCTCGGCAGCGGTGGCGATTGGCCGCAGTGGGGCGGTACTCGGCTGCGTAATAATGTCCCCAACGTGAACGGCTTAGTCCAAAAATGGAACATCGGAAAGTTTGATCGCCGAAGCGGCCAATGGGATAAAAGCAAAGCGGAAAAGATCCATTGGTTCTCGCGTCTGGGCAGCCAAACCTACGGAAATCCCGTGGTTGCTGATGGACGCGTTTTCGTAGGTACCAATAACGGTTCGGGACACCTCAAACGATACCCGGCCAACGTGGACCTAGGATGTCTACTAGCATTTGATGAAACCGACGGTGATTTCCTTTGGCAGCATAGCAGTGAAAAACTCATTACCGGTCGCGTTCATGATTGGCCGCTGCAAGGAATATGTTGTTCGCCATTGGTTGAAGGTGACCGAATGTGGTTTGTCACCAGTCGTGGCGAAGTCCGATGCCTGGACACCGACGGTTTTTACGACGAAGAAGACGATGGCCCCGTAAAAAACGAAGAAGCCAACGTGGCATCGATCATGAATGCTGGCCCCTCCGCCGCGGCGTACTCCACAACCCTGGAAGCGTTGTCCGAAGGCAAGCTTTCCGATTCAGCAAAGAAATCGCTTGCCGATGCCGGGGAAGCGGCCGAAGGCGATATCAAGATCGAAACCGTCACAGAGGGCAAGGCTTGGAAAGCGACCGGCAACTTTGGCGGCGTTGATCGAACCATCGCGATCAAACAGATCGGACCTCGCATCAAGTTCATCAAGTCACTCGGCACGTCAGATAAACGTGATGCGGATGTCATCTGGGTTTATGACATGATGGGACCAGACATGGGAATTAGCCAGCACAACATGTGTTCCTGTAGTGTGACCAGTTACGGTGACCTACTTTTTGTAACGACATCGAACGGCCTAGATGAATCGCATATCAACTTACCTGCTCCGGAGGCTCCCAGCTTCATTTGCATGAACAAGAATACTGGCGAGGTATTGTGGCGTGATGCTTCACCTGGCTTAAACATCCTGCACGGACAATGGTCCAGCCCAGCGGTGGGTGTGTTCGATGGCGTACCGCAAGTCATTTTCCCAGGCGGCGACGGAATTCTGTACAGCTTTCGTGCCGACGAAGGAACCGGTGGAAAAGCCGAACTTCTGTGGAAGTTTGACTGCAACCCCAAGAAGACGATCTGGCGTCTCGGTGGCGAGGGAACTCGCAACAATATCATCGCAACGCCGGTGATCTACGAAGAACTTGTCTACATCGCCGTGGGTCAAGACCCTGAACATGGCGAGGGCGAGGGTCACCTTTGGTGCATCGATCCCACCGGGCGCGGGGATATTTCACCTACGCTTGCCCATCGAATCGAAGACAAAAAACGAGTCCCCATTGCTCATCGCCGGATTCAAGCTGTTTCGGAAGAAGACAACGAAACCGAAGATGACAATCCAAACTCGGGCGTAGTTTGGCACTATTCGATGTTTGATGCCGATGGCGATGGAGACATTGCTTTTGAAGAGGAGATGCATCGAAGCATTGGAACGTGCGCGATCAAAGACGATGTTCTCTACATTGCCGATTTTTCAGGACTGCTGCATTGCTTGGACGCGAAGGGCACGCCGGATCGAAAGCCAATTGTTCACTTTACCTACGACATGCTTGCACAAAGCTGGGGCAGTCCATTGATCGCCGATGGATACGTGTACATCGGTGATGAAGATGGTGATGTTGCTATCTTTGAATTCGGAGCCGACAATAAGGAACCGATTGACGAGATCAACATGGGCAGCAGCGTCTACAGCACCCCAGTAGCAGCAAACCAAACAATTTTTATCAGTACGAAAGACAAGTTGTTCTCGATTGGCGAGTAAAGCCGATCATTTTCACTTTCAAGCGAACTCGATTTCCACCTTTCCATCGTTGGGACCAGCCATCATGACCAAGACACTCCTTGACTGCGGAAACTGCGGTCCCGACTTCAATTCGATTCGCCAAATGGTTAAATCTAAATTCGGAGCCTCGGTCGTCCAAACCCATGGTGCGGAAGACACGCTGGCCATGCTGCGCGAAAAAAAGATTGACCTGGTGACGGTTAATCGCAAGTTAGATCGCGACTACACCGATGGCCTGGACGTCATCAAAGCGATCAAAGCAGACCCCGAAGTCGGATCTGTTCCCGTCATGTTGGTCACCAACTACGACGAACATCAAGAAACCGCTATCGAGGCCGGGTGCGTGCGAGGATTCGGAAAACTGTCAATCGCGGAAGAAGCGACCCGATTGCTGCTGGAGCCATTCCTCGGAAAAGACGACTCTGTGGTATCGGATGACGACAACCCGGTGACGGTGTCCAGCGACCAACAGTCGTGATCTACCTGATTGCGGTTTTGATCGCTTTGGTGGTCGGTTGCCTTTTTGGGATTCAGCCAAGCGTCAATGGTGCGTTGGCGACAACGGTCGGGCATCCATTTCAAGCAGCGATGATCTCATTTTTTGCGGGAACGCTGACCATCGCAGTGGTGTGTGCCGTCACCGGAAATTTTCCTCCAAAATTCACGATATCGCCGTCAGGGATACCGTTCTGGATGTGGTCCGGCGGAACGATCGGCGCGGTAATCGTCACCAGCTCACTGATCATGGTTCCCCGAATGGGTTCGTTGTCGTGGTTTGCGGCGGTGATCACGGGCCAAGTTGTAACCGCAATGGTACTGGACCACTTTGGTTGGCTTGGCAATCCACGTATCAGCGTTTCACCGATGCGATTGATCGGAGCAGGGCTATTATGGGGGCAAAGTGGCATGACTCGAATCTTTCTGACGCGTCCAATGAAGGATTGGCGTCCCAAAACAGCCCTCGAATCGACTGAAACCTGGGCAAAGAGGGTCTAGGACGGTTGAGGCAAAATTTGCGAGGCTCTATTTTAAGGCTCGCACCCTTTTTTCAGGATCTGCTCGCAGCATTTGAAGTTTTTGACGGCACATGAAATACCGCCAACTCGACAAGATTACATC
>CAYVAN010000240.1:836-6402 GCA_964449225.1 uncultured Rhodopirellula sp. | reverse complement strand
TAGCGATCGCCGCGTAGGCGTTCGGCTTACCAGGAAATCACCGAAGCTCTACGCGAGCTTCGCTACGGCGATACGGTCTACCGTCCGCCGAGGAAATAGTCGTTCAAAAATTGCTTGCGATCGCCTTCGCATGATGCGTACTGGACCATCGCGTACAAACGCTGCTGGTCGCGGCGTTTCTTTTCAGCTAACTGATCTTCGTCACGAAAGAAATCTGGTAGGTCGCTTAGCCGATCAAAGCATTCCGGTTCACGCGGTCCAGCGATAACGCCGTGGCGATCCAGCATCGAAATAGCGGTGGCAAGACGGTGATCATGACGGCTAACCTTTTGCAATCGCTCATTCATCCATTGCAAACCAAACGCGCGGCATTGCTCATGATTCTCGTCCAACATTGTGTAGACGCGGCCGTAGAAATCAGCGTCCGGATTGGACCATTCAATGAACTGCATTTGAGTCATCAAGTCGCTTTGATCATAAAGCCATCGACATAAACTTGGACGATCGTCGCGTCCCGCTCGGCCGACTTCTTGATAGTACGATTCAATCGAACCGGGGGTTTCAACGTGCATCACAATGCGAATATCAGACTTATCGACGCCCATTCCAAACGCATTGGTCGCCAACACCACATCGGCATCGCCGGTCATAAAGTCGTCTTGAACCCGCCGTCGTTCACCACGATTAAGATCGCCGTGGTAACAAACGTGATTGACACCTTCACGCAGCAAGCGATCACTGACACGTTGCAGCGTTTTAATTAACGAAAAGTACAGAATCACGCTGCCGCCAGCGTAATCTTTCGCGCCAAGCGTTTTGACGATCTGCTCTACTTTTTCGTCTTCGTCCAAAACAGGACAAACATCCAGCGTCAAGTTAGGACGATCAATGCCTTCGTGGAACAAACGAATCTGTGACGTTTCAATTCCAATGACGCGGTAAATGTCCTGGCGACATTCGGGGGTCGCGGTTGCGGTCAATGCGATCGTCGTTGGGTTGCCGATCAGTTCGCGTATTTCTTGGATTCGCGAATAATCGGGACGGAAATCGTGACCCCACTGGCTGACGCAGTGAGCTTCGTCGATCGCCAGCAATCCGACTTTGCGATCCTGCATGATTTCGCAGAAATCAGCTTTGCGAAAACGCTCGGGCGTCACATACAGAAGTCGATACTTGCCACCGGCCACTTCCTCGTAACGTTGCAAGCGAGTCTGGCGATCAAGCGACGAATTAATAAACGCCGCGTCGATTCCGCGTTTGACCAGTGAATCAACCTGGTCCTTCATCAGCGCGATCAGCGGTGAAAGAACAAGTGTTAGCCCGTCGCAAACAAGTGCGGGGATTTGGTAACACAGTGATTTCCCCTTGCCGGTCGGCATCACAACCATCGCGTGATTGCCAGCAATCACATGGTCGATGACTTCGGCCTGGGAAGTCCGAAAAGTGTCGTGGCCAAAGTATTGCTGGAGTGCTTGGAGTGGAGTCATAACGTAGGCCGGAACAAGCGCAGCGCAGTTCAGGCATCCATCAATGTTCGGGTGATGCAATTGCCTGAACTTCGCTGCGATTGTTCTGGCCTACAAAAAAAGCCGTGTGTCGCTTTGCTTCACACGGCTTCGATTTTCCATTCGCTCAAAAGCAATCAGTCTTGGCCACCGAGCATCTGGTCTAGCGTTGGTGCTGGACCTTCGTCGGGTGCCGAAGATGCAGGTGGCGACGATGCAGGTGGCGAAGGTGGTTCGGGTGATGCCATCGGAGCGGATCCCTCGGGTGCAACTGCTGGTTGGGCTGCGGCACCCTCTTCTGCGTTAAGCAGCGGGAAGCTTTCCTCCAACGTGGAAACCGGTGCTTCGGAAAGTGCTTCCAGAGCTTCGCGGCGATAGTTGACCTCGGATTCCTGGAAGATTCGGAACCCCGTTCCCGCTGGAATCAGGTGACCCAAGATCACGTTTTCCTTTAGCCCGACCAACTTGTCGACCTTGCCGGCAAGTGCCGCTTCGGTCAACACCTTGGTGGTTTCCTGGAACGACGCTGCACTAATGAAACTGTTCGACTGAACAGCAGCCTTGGTGATCCCAAGCAACTGAGTCGACGCGGTCGCACTCTTGGGCCGCTTGCCCTTGGCTGGCGTTCCACCCATTGCTTCGACCTCGGCGTTGGTCTGTTCGAAGGTTTCCTTAGGCACGATCTGACCTTCGGTGAAGTCGCTGTCACCCGGTGAAGCAATCTTCATGCACTTGGTCATCTCTTCGTTTGCTTTGCGGAAGTGGAATCGATCCATGACGCTGCCAGGCAGCAGATTGGTGTCGCCAGCGGTCTCGACTTTGACCTTGCGAAGCATACGAGCGATGATAATTTCGCAGTGCTTATCGTTAATTTCCACCTTCTGCGATTGGTAAACCTGTTGAATTTCGTGCAACAGGTACTGCTGCACGGCTTCTTCACCAGAGACACGAAGAATGTCGTGTGGAACCAAGGGTCCGTCGACCAAAGCTTGCCCCGCTTTGACCAAGTCACCACTGTGAACCTGGAAGTGCTTTCCGTGCGGCACCAAGTGTTCGCGTTCGATACCTGACTCACTGCGAACAATGATCGTTCGCTTCCCACGCTTCCGCTCGGCAAGAATTTCGACTTCGCCATCGACTTCGGCGATCACAGCCGGATCCTTTGGCTTACGAGCTTCAAAGATCTCGGTGACTCTTGGCAGACCACCGGTAATGTCGGAAACACCACCCGCTTCACGAGGCATTTCCGCGATCACGTCACCAGGCTTGATCGATTCATCGGCCTTAGCCATCACCTGAGCCCGTTCGGGCAGGAAGATGACATCCAGGTTACGACCGGTTTCGTCTTGGATCACAATTTGTGGGTGAAGGTCACCCTTGTGATCAATCACCATCATCCGAGTATTGCCGGACGCTTCACGTTCAGATCGAACCGTTTCGCCTTCGACAATGTCCTCGAACTTCACCATCCCGGTGACTTCCGAAAGGATCGGAATCGAATAGGGGTTCCATTCGCAAAGAATGGCACCTTCTTCGACGGTGCTGCCTTCGGCAACCTTCAACGTTGCCCCGGTTGGCACTGGATAAGATTCGATTTCGCGACCTCGTTCATCGACCAGCGAGATTTCGCCGTTGCGGTTCAGGACCACCAGTTCGCCATCCTTGTTTTCAACACCGCGAATGCGGGTCAATCGAACTTCACCAGACTTCTTACTCTTGAAGTCCGATTCAACCGATTGCTTCGACACCGAACCACCAATGTGGAACGTACGCATCGTCAACTGCGTACCGGGTTCGCCGATCGACTGGGCCGCGATGATACCGACGGCCATGCCTTCTTCGACCATCGACCCGGTCGACATGTCCATACCGTAACAGCAACGACAAACACCCAGCGGAGCGTCGCAGGTCATCGGTGTACGTACTTGGATTTTTTCCAAGCCCATCTCTTCGATTTTGCGAGCGATCGTAGGCGTGATCATCTCGTTTTCCGCAACGATCACTTCATCGGTCACTGGATTGACAATGGACTTGCGGCTAACACGACCATTGATCGAATCGACCAATGAAACTTCGACCTTTTCACCGCGGTAAACGACACCCTTGGTGATACCCTGCGTGGTGCCGCAGTTATCCATCGTGATGACAACGTTCTGAGCCACGTCGGCAAGCTTACGAGTCAGGTAACCCGAATCCGCCGTCTTCAACGCCGTATCAGCAAGACCCTTGCGTGCACCGTGCGTGGACGAGAAGTATTCCAGAACCGAAAGACCTTCGCGGAAGTTCGCCTTAATCGGCGTTTCGATGATCTCACCGGTAGGCTTGGCCATCAAACCTCGCATGCCTGCAAGCTGACGAATTTGTTCAATACCACCACGAGCACCGGAGTGCGACATCAGGTAAACGGGGTTCACGTACCAGCCGCCTTCGCGGATGTCGTTTTTCATCGCTTCCATCATGTCGGTCGTGATCAATTCGCGAGCCGCAGTCCATTCGTCCAACACGTGGTTGTAACGTTCGCCACCTGACATCAAACCACGTTCGTAGTTCTTCTTCAGCTTCATGACTTCTTTTTCGGCCTTCTTAATGAAGTCCTGCTTGGTATCCGGTGTCACCAAGTCATCGGTCGCAAACGACAGACCCGACTTCGTGGATTCGCGGAAGCCCAGCTGCATCATGTCATCCAAGACATGAATGGTTGCCTTGCGACCGAGCCGTTGGTAGCAATCGCTGATGCACTTTGCCAAGTCACCACTCTTCATGGTGAAGTTGTAATAGTCCATCCCGACGGGCAACATCTCGTTGAAACGAACGCGACCAGGCGAGGTTTCGATGATCTCGCCGTAGGTACCGATGCCTTCGGTAGTTTTTAGCTTTTGGTGACGCGGCAAACGCATTTTGATCTTGCTGTGAATCTGCAAGATGCCCTGCGAGTAAGCCATGTCGACTTCCTCGTAACCGCTAAACACCATGCCTTCGCCCTTTTGGTCGGGCAGCATCAATGTCAGGTAGTAACAACCCATCACGATGTCCTGCGAAGGACTCATAATCGGCTTACCGTTGGACGGTGCGAACACGTTGTTGGTGGACATCATCAACGTATGAGCTTCAACCTGTGCTTCGATCGAAAGCGGCAAGTGAACCGCCATCTGGTCACCATCAAAGTCAGCATTGAAGCCTTTGCAAACCAGAGGGTGCAAGTGAATCGCGTTTCCTTCAACGAGGACCGGCTCGAACGCCTGAATTCCCATTCGGTGAAGCGTCGGTGCACGGTTCAAAAGAACAGGGTGATTCTTGATGACCTGTTCAAGAATGTCCCAAACCTCTTCGTCCTTTCGTTCCAGCATCTTCTTGGCCGACTTGATCGTGTCGGCGTGACCAAGTTCTTTCAGGCGGCGAATGATGAACGGTTGGTACAGTTCCAACGCAATCTTTTTGGGCAGGCCACATTGATGCAGCTTCAAACGAGGCCCGACCACAATCACCGATCTAGCAGAGTAATCGACTCGCTTGCCCAACAGGTTTTCGCGAAAACGACCTTGCTTACCTTTGATCATGTCGGTCAAAGATTTCAACGGACGGTTAGACGACCCCAGCACAGGTCGCTTGCAACGGTTGTTGTCGAACAACGCATCGACCGACTGTTGCAGCATTCGCTTTTCGTTACGAATGATCACTTCGGGAGCATTCAAATCGACAAGCTTACGCAGACGATTGTTTCGGTTAATGATTCGGCGATACAGATCGTTCAAATCCGATGTCGCGAAGTTTCCGCTATCAAGCAAAACCAGCGGACGCAAATCCGGTGGAATCACCGGCACCACATCCAACACCATCCACTCGGGACGATTGTCACTGTCACGGATCGATTCGACGATCTTCAACCGGTTAATCAAATCCTTTTTCTTCTGCTTTGATCCCGTTTCGGCCAGATCAACGCGGAGCTTCTCTGACAGAGAAACCAAATCCAATTGGTTCAGCAGCTTGCGAACCGCCTCGGCACCCATGTCGGCTTCAAACGAACCGGGACCGTATTGGGTCCGTGCGGCACGGTACTCTTC
>CAYVAN010000240.1:0-826 GCA_964449225.1 uncultured Rhodopirellula sp. | reverse complement strand
ACGAGCTTCAAGTTCCGTTTCGCCCGGATCGATGACGACGTAATCTTGAAAGTAGATGACCTTTTCCATCGAACTGGTCTTCATGTCCAGCAAATTGCCCAAACGCGATGGCATCGCTTTGAAGAACCAGATGTGAACCACGGGCGCGGCCAATTCGATGTGACCCATCCGCTTACGACGCACGCGGCTATGGGTGACCTTCACACCACACCGGTCACAGATCATGCCCTTGTACTTCATTCCGCGGTACTTGCCGCAGGCACATTCCCAGTCCTTTTCAGGTCCGAAAATTCGCTCGCAGAACAAACCGTCTTTTTCAGGACGGTAAGTTCGGTAGTTGATCGTTTCTGGTTTTTTGACTTCGCCGAAAGACCAACTCTTGATGTCCTGGGGGCGGGCGAGTGAAATTTTGACCGACGCATAATCGTTGATGCGATCGTAGCTGCTGGTTTCGCCGTTACTCATAAGTATTACGTTTAGGTTTTTAGGTTTTGAGTGTTTGGTGGTAGGCCCCAAGAATCTTAAAACCCCAAACCGCGGTGTTTTTTGGTTTTTGCTCTTCAGTCGGAATCAGCATCAACGCGGCACTGAAGACCATTGAAAATTTCTGGGCAACTCGACTTGAGACTTCAGAGATTGGAATTGATCGCTGAAGGCCGCCGCTTGTCGCGGGCACCTCGCCTCCGAACCCGGTTGGCGTAATGACGACGAGGTCGAGAATTGACGCTTCATTGAATGGTGCTCTTGGCCATTTTCGTTCTGGCTTTTGGTCGGTGATGTATTTATTGGCTTCGGCGTCTTCTTGCACGATAAACTTGATACCAAC
>CAYVAN010000239.1:5226-6406 GCA_964449225.1 uncultured Rhodopirellula sp. | reverse complement strand
GTGCAACGTTAGAAAAACC
The DNA here is from genome assembly GCA_964449225.1 of uncultured Rhodopirellula sp. Lineage (GTDB taxonomy): Bacteria > Planctomycetota > Planctomycetia > Pirellulales > Pirellulaceae > Rubripirellula. The sequence continues at coordinate 6,387 of CAYVAN010000239.1, read as the reverse complement.
GTGCAACGTTAGAAAAACCGTGCAACGTTAGAAAAACCGTGCAACGTTAGAAAAACCGTGCAACGTTAGAAAAATAGTGCAACGTTAGAAAAACAACGTTAGAAAAACAACGTTAGAAAAAACAGTGCAAAGCTAAAAGACACAGTGCAACGTTGACAGCTCGTTAAGCGTCTGGCGTCACGGACGGCTCTGCATTACGTGGACCGGTCGATGTTTCCAGGACGGTGTTTACCACATCGACGAGCTGATCCAGGCGGAACGGCTTGAAGAGCACGCACTTGGGATGCAATCCGTTTTGCCGCGCCTTAACGATGGAGTGCCCCGGGTCGTAACCAAAACCAGTCATCAGCGCCATCGGGACTTGCGGCATCAACTCACCCAGTCGCAACATCAACTGATAGCCGCTGTAATCGGGCAGACGAATATCTGCAATGATCACATCATAGGTGCAGGCTGATCCGCTTCCACGCACCATCAAAACGGCTTCGTCACCCTTGTGGGCAGTTTCCACAATGCAGCCGTAACGCTCCAGCAACTTATGAGCATCTTCGCGGACTTGGTCATCCGCATCGACAACCAGAATACGTTTACCCACCAACGCCAAGTGTTGTGGTGATTGGACACCGACAGGCACTGCTTCCAACGGCGTCATCTTCTGACCGATTTGCTGAATGGTGTGCTTAATGTCGCGAGCGTTTTGAAGGATGCGTTGCAGACGATCAACCACTTCGGAGCTGTGCCCGATGTATTCCTCCATCACGTTGACGGCATCATTGAGAATTTCGTCAACAGGCATTGCGACCGCGCTATGAATCGCATCACAGCTTTGTTGAGCGGTATTGGCTTTTTGAGCCACAAGCAGTTCGAGCGTATTGAGCGCAAAGGCAACATCGCGAGCGAAGATTTCCAAGAACTGCAAGTCGCTGTCGGTAAACGCGTTGGCGTCGGGCGATTCAACGTTGATGGTGCCGAGCACTTGGTCATGCAAGATCAGCGGAGCTGTGATCGAACTACGAGAGCTGTCCACGCCGGGGATGAACAGGGGATCATTTTCAACATCTTGGCAGACATAACTCATGCCGCTTGCGGCAACGTACCCGGTAACTCCATTGCCGTTGGGATGCGCATACAGCTGCCGATCAGCAGCAGCTTGATCGATGC
>CAYVAN010000239.1:2422-5216 GCA_964449225.1 uncultured Rhodopirellula sp. | reverse complement strand
ATGCCCACACTTAGCAATGGAACTAAGTTGCCTGTTGCTTGTTCGAGCAAGCGAATTTCAATAACCTCGAAGTTCAGCAGGTCACTGAGATAATGACGAATGTTTTCTTTTAGCAGATCGATCCGATCATCGACTTCCATCATGAATATCTCTGATGGACGCAGGTCGGCAAGTTCACGACCAGCTTGGTGAATTGCTGCGAGCTTTTGCTGCTGCAAAATTTCTTCGGTGATATCGCTTACGGTGACGATGAGCTGGCGTTGACGTGCAGGATCGATCAGCGGGGCAGCATGGACTTGGTAAAACCGATTGTCCGAAGTGTGGAGTGTGCTGTTGCTTTCTTCGCCCGTTGCCAGGGCGGTGTGAAAAGGGCAAAAGTCGGGGCCCATGATTTCCGGTTCAGAAAGAATCTTGTAGAAATCCATTCCCGCCAATGTTCCCTCTTGATTGGACCATTGTTCGAGCCGCCGATTCGCCCACAGCACACGGATATCTGAATCGAGCAGCGCTACACCCTCGGGCATATCGCGGAGCATCAATCCGCTTTGGGCAATTCCTCGAAGTTCGCTCAGCTGGGGCAGTTGGTCTCGAGCAATCCAAATTCCGTCAATCGTTTCAGGCCTGAGTTGGTCGACGATTGCAACCGAACTGTCCACCTGGACGATCTCGTCGCTGTGGATACTCTCCGGCAACGTCGCAGGGTCACCAACGCAAATTAAACGCGGGACTCGACAGGGCACTGACTGCCCACTGGACGGGTCGCTTACCATGCGTTCACTACCGGACGCTGTAGCTTCTGGCGACTGATTCAAGATTCACTCCCGTGAAATTCGCAGCTTGTCCGGACACAATGCCGGTGGTGGTTAGCTCGCCCCTCATCTCGCACCCCTCGTCTCTTACCGTTCGACGTCATTCTCTTCTAAAACCATCTCGCGCTCGTCTGTGTAGCCTGTCCCCCAGCGTCGCCCTTGCTCTCAGCGTCGACCGTACTCTCAGCAGCTGTATCTCCGCTTTTTCTTAGCGTTTTAGTGCTTTTGCCACTCAACTAAAACCCGCTTTCGATGACACGGCAAGCTTCCACTCCCCAATATCCTAGCATCGGCATAATACGTCTAAAAAATCGACCTGTCATAGACCCATTTGTGAAGTTTATGCCAACGTCTAGTCACCTGCCCTTGTGTACCACCCATGGGAACAGAAACGGCTTTCAAAAAGCGAATTAAAACTGTCGGAACCGCCGTTTTTCTGTAAATTAACCCACAAAAGTTGAAGATTTCTTCCATTCTGAGAAATCAAGTGCGGGTGGCCGGATAATTTGCCCTTTTTCCCTATCTTGCTGTACTGCGGATGTTGACTTTCGACGGTCAGCCCATAAATTCATTTTTCGTGGGGCGATCGGCCCATAAACACGCAGCCGTAAATGCTTCCTCGATTTTATTCCCTGGCCACAGTGGTTAGAGATGTTTCCGGAGGGTTCCTTTGATGAGAGCACAAGTGATTAGAACAATTTTCGGACTTTGCGCGGCACTGATGTTTGCCGTTAGCGTCCAAGCACAATGTGGTGACTGCGGTGGTTGCGCAAGCAACTCTGGTTGTGTCGCCGGCGGCGGAGTCGCCATGGGAAGTGGCGGCGGCAGCGTCGTCATGGGTGACGGAGGGTCATGTGGCCCATCGGTCTCCTATGAAACTCGAACGGTCATGCGTTCACAAATGGTGACTGAAACTCGCCAAGTACCAACCACGTCGTACCAACGTCAAACGCGGACTCGCATGAAGAATGTGACGAAGCAAGTTGCACGCGTCGAAACGAAGCAGCAAACTTACACCGTGAATGTTCCTCAAACGCAAACGCGTACGGAATCTTACACTGTTCAAGTTGCTGTTCCTTACACCGAGGAAGAAGCCTACACCGTACAGGTTCCTGTTACGACTCAAGTCGAACAATCCTATCAAGTATCGGTTCCTTACACCGAGCAAGTTGAGCAGTCCTACACCGTTCAGGTTCCAAAGACCGAACAACGTACGGAAACTTACAGCGTTTCGGTTCCTTACACCGAGCAAGAATCCTACACCGTAACGGTTCCTTATACTGAGCAAGTTCCTCAGGAATACACCGTTCAAGTTCCTGTTCAAAAGACTCGTGAAGAAAGCTACACCGTTAGCGTTCCTTACACCGAGCAAGTTCAGCAAAGCTACCAAGTTCAAGTTCCTGTCACTTCGACACGAACCGAAACTTACCAAGTAAGCGTTCCTTACACCGAGCAGGTTGAGCAAAGCTACACGGTTCAAGTTCCTGTCACTTCGACCACGACTCAGTCGTACCAAGTGTCGGTTCCTTACACCGAAACCACGACTCAAAGCTACACCGTTCAGGTTCCTTACACCGAAACGCAAACGCAAACTTACAGCGTTAACGTTCCTTACACCGAAACTGTTGAACAACCTTACTCGGTCACTGTTCCTTACACCGAGCAAGTTGCTCAGTCGTACACCGTGAACGTTCCATACACCGAGCAAGTTGCACAAAACTACACGGTTCGAGTTCCTGTTCAAGAAACCAAGACTGCTTACCGTACGGTTAGCTCTTGCGTTCCTGTGACCACCATGAAGACCGTGACTCGTGACGCTGGTAGCTACCAGTGCCAAGCAGTTGTTTCCGGTGGCAGTGCTGGCGGTTCATACGGTGGCGGTTCATCCGCTGGCGGATGTGGCGGTTGCGGTTCATGCAACAGCTGTAGCACATCTTGCGGTTGCGGAAGCAGCTGTGGCGGTTGCAACAGCGGCTGCGGCAGCT
>CAYVAN010000239.1:0-2322 GCA_964449225.1 uncultured Rhodopirellula sp. | reverse complement strand
GGCAGCTACGCCGGTGGTGCTGGTGCTTCTTGCGGACCAACCGTGTCTTACAAGAAGGTCTACGTTCCGAACATGGTTTCAACCCAAGTTCCTACCACGACCTACAAGCGTCAAACGTCGCAAGTGCCTTACACTTACAACGTGACCAAGATGACCTGCCAAACGCAAACGCGTATGGTTCCCGTCACCAAGACGCGTACCGAAACTCGTCAACGCATGGTTAACGTTACTAAGTACCGCACCGAGCAACGTACTCGTAGCGTTCAAGTTCAACGTAGCCGCACCGAGCAACGTACTCGTGACTACACCGTGACCAAGTACCGCACCGAGACTAAGACTCGCGAAGTACCTGTCACTCGCACTCGCATGGAAACTCGCACCCGCGAAGTTCCTGTGACCACGATGACGACTCAAACGAAGACTCGTATGGTTTCGGTTCAGAAGACTCGCTTGGAAGATCGCACCCGCGAAGTTCCTGTGACGACAATGACCACCCAAACGCGTACTCGTACGGTTCCAGTGACGAAGACTCGTCAAGAAACTCGTACTCGAAGCGTTCCTTACACCGAGATGTCAACCGAAACCCGCACCCGCATGGTTTCGCAACAACGTACTCGTCAAGAAGAACGTACTCGTAGCGTTACCAAGTACCGCACCGAGCAAAAGACAAAGACCGTTCCTTACACGACCATGGTTTCGGAAACACGCACACGCAGCGTTCCTGTTACCAAGACTCGTATGGAAACACGCACCCGCATGGTTCCTCAAACCACGATGACTAGCCAAACTCGCACCCGTACGGTCAACAAGACCCGTATGGAATCGCAAGAACGAACTCGCAACGTCAACTTCACCGTGAACGTTCCTGAGCAACGTACCCGTAGCTACAACGTTACTGTTTATGACACAGTGACCGAGCAAGTTCCGGAAAGCTACTCAGTTTGCGTTCCTGTGCAGTCGATGAAGACTGTTCAAGTTCAAGTTTGCAAGCAAGTTCCTTCGACCGTCACCGTTCCTGTCTACTCGGCTCCTGCTGTCAGCAGCCCAGTCATGATGGACAGCGGTTACAGCGAAGGCGCTATCATGGAATCGGCTCCTAGCTACGACAGTGGCTACAGCGAAGGCGTCATGATGGAATCAGCTCCAGCAATGGAAGCTGCTCCTATGGCAACCGGCGCTGGCTGCACCACCTGTGGTGGCTGAGCTCCAGTTTCTGGAACGAAGTAAATTGTAAAAGTGCCTGCTGACCCAGCGGCACTCAGACAAATAGAAAGCCTCGAAGACTTCGGTCTTCGGGGCTTTTTTTGTTATGGTTACCTTTAGCTCTGTAGCGGATCTAATCAGGTGTCGACTGAAACGTTGCCGGTCCAGCTACGCCCCTTTCCGAATTCATTAAGTCACAGCGCATGCAACATGTTGACGTCAAAATCCATCAGAACATTGCTACGATCCTGATGGATTGCCCCAAATCGTGCAATTCGCTAAGCCCGGCGCATGTCGAAGACTTAATGACCGCGTTTTCCGACGTGCATCAGGAGAAAGGTGTCACGGCAGTTGTGCTTTCAGGTTCAGGGAGTGATTTCTGTGCAGGCATGGACCTTGGCGTCATGGATCAAATCGCATCGATGCCGCCGGATGAGGCAGCGGCAGAGTGGTTTAATGTGTGGAACCAACTCATCCGCCTCATTGAACAGATACTTCGTTTCCCGAAACCGGTCGTTGCAGCGGTTGATGGCTCAGCGCTTGGTGCAGGTCTTTCTCTTGCCCTGGCAGCCGATATTATCGTGGCATCGAATACGGCGTCCTTTGGTAGTGTCGCCGTGCGACGTGGATTAGCGGGGACGACATCGACAGCCTTATTGGCATTCAGGTTCGGATCTGCATTGGCCGCACGTCTGTCTTTGACCGGTCAAACCGTGGATGCTTCCGAAGCCTATCGACTTGGCATTTGTGATAAACCAGTCGAATCATCAATGGTTTGGGTAACCGCCGTCGATTGGGCAAAACGTTGTAGTCAAGCGCCTCGTGAAGCTATCCAGGCGACCAAGAAAGTACTTAATGAAGAGATCGGCGAAACTCTTTTGACCCAACTAAATGCCGGTGCCGCGTTGGGTGCGAGTATCTGCACCACTGATCCCGCGATGGAAGGAATCAAAGCCTTCTGCGAAAAACGACAACCTGATTGGCTTTCTTAGCATGACTCCCCAGGACATGAACCCTTGAGTCTTTTCTTTGCCGTCTGTTCGCAAGCCGAACTCAACCAGGGCATGCCCTGGGTTGAGCGATTTTGCGAGTCCACATCCTCGTCGGCAACACTTGTTA
>CAYVAN010000238.1:0-6444 GCA_964449225.1 uncultured Rhodopirellula sp. | reverse complement strand
TCAATCATGCCCAACGCACCCTGAACTGCGCTTCGCTTGTTCCGGCCTACATCTATCCTCTGATAAACTCGAAAATGCTTTAGGTCACGTCTAGCGTGGATAGAGTGATCGCAGGCCGGGCGTCAACTTGGTCCTACTTGATTCGCGACCGTGCCTCGTCGGCCCAAGGACTGTCGGGGGCGATTTCTAAGAATCGTTTCCAGTGGTGATCGGCTTCGATGTCGCGATCCAATCGATCCAACAATCTTGCCAATTGGTAGTGCGCGTCGGAGTAGTCGTCGTGCAACGAAAGGGCTCCGCGGAAAGCCGAAACGGCCAATTCCAACTGCCCCGTTTCCACAAGCACGTTCCCCAAGCTCGCGCGTGCTTCGACGAAGTCTGGGTCCATTTCAATGGTCATGTAGTAGCGTTCGCGCGCGGCCGTGACGTCGCCGATTCGGTACAACAGTTCGGCGAGTTGAAAACACCAGTCGGATCGTGGGCCGTCGCGGCCCATCGCGACGTGCAACAAGTCGATCGCAACTTGGAAATCACCTTCATCCTCCGCTTCAAAGGCCTGTTGGATCAATGGGTCGATCGAATCAGATGGCGATTCGCTGCCGCTGAACATCGAAAGCGTTGCGGGGGGATCTTGCTGAGTCAGCTCTGGCCAAGCGATCGGTTGCATCGATTCATTTTGATCAACATCGGCATGAACATCGGTATCGACAAGATCAAAATCAAAGCGTAGCTGACCACCAGTTTCAACCAAGCCTTCGCCACCGCGCAGCAATACCTGTTTGCCTTCGACAAGAATTGACAATTGATCCAGCGGTCGTTGAATGTCAGGCAAGACCTCGACCAAGTCCACCAAGCTCTGTTCGATTACTTTTGGGTTCGCTCCCGACGCGATCCACCGGGCCAATCGGCGAGCCGTGGTGACTTCTTGAAAATCAAAATACTGAAGTCGATGCAGCGTTTGCACCGGCTTGATCAAACCACGACGGTGCCAACGACGAATCACTCGGACCGACACGTCCAGTAGATGAGCCAGCATCACGGGCGTGTAGTATTGGCGGTGTGACGTTTGGATTTCCACCAACCCCAACCGCTGCCACAATTCGGTTTCGTGCAGGATTTCCACTTTGCCCGTCGCAGCCGCATCGCGAATAGGGCCGCGAATCAAATCGGCTTCGGCCAATGGCGTCTCGTCGGCACCGACCACGATCCAATCGACCGAGTCCGGGTTTGGGTCGCCCACGATGATGCCAAACGACCGCAGCACGTTGCCAGCTTCACGCTGGTTCATTCCACCAAATCGTCCCAGCAATGCAACACGGGTACCCGAAAGCGTGTCGGTGTCTTCCACTTGCATCGTGCTTGATTGAGAAAAAGGATTCGTGAATTGGCGGTCAAAACAGACGGTCCGCAATGACATTGGCCAAAAGTTTTAGCAGCGATGAACCAAACATCAATCGCCGAAAGCCTTGGCCACGTTCGCTACGTTTGAGACCGATCAGAACGAGGCAGCAATTCAGAAACCCTTGGCATCATCCGAGCTTTGGCCAATCCGGGATGCGCCGCAAGTGCCAATGGCAACATTGGCGTGCGTGGTTCCAAGAAATGTGCGAGCGACTGGTCATTCAGTTCCCTTGCACGCGAGTACCAAATCATTTGATTGACTCTTTCGCCAAAGGCAGCGTAGGGCAGGGTATCCAAAAGGTCTTTGCGTTTTAACCAATATCCAGCTGCGTCCAAATTCGCCGATTCGCTGGCAATGGCGGGATCGAGTTCTGCCGCTTTTTGAAAATCTTCGTCTTGTTCGTAGATGTCGATCAACAATCCGTCGGCTAGTTTTTGACCACCCGGACGCGATCGAATTTGCATCGCATCGGTAATCGCCCGGTCGTGATCCCCGGCAAACCAGTAGGCTCGTGCCAAATCGATTCGGATGGAAATCGACAACGGGCTAAGAAGTGAAGCTTCGCGAAGTTCGTCGATCGCGATTTCAGTTCGACCGGTTGTGGCAAGGAACAGAGCGTATTGATGATGGATCTGCCAACGATCGGGCGACGTCATGATCAATTCTTGAAAGCCAGCGTCAATTTTCTTGTAGCGGCCCAGCATCTGCCAATCGACCATCAGCTTGGCCAAGCGAGCATCGACGGACGTCTTGTCGATCTGAAGTGCTTCGCTGGCACGTTTTCGTGAACGCTCTGCTAATTCAATCGCTTGATCGGGCGGTGATTGTGCTGCCAACGTGATTGAGGTCAACGCGATCCCAGCGATCGGGTCGACATAGCTGGTGTCGAATTCGTGCGCCTTTTCAAAGCACATCAATGCACGTTTCAAACCGCCTGGGCTATCGGGGTCCGATCGCATTTTCCCATCAACCAAACAATGGAACGCTTCTTCGTTGGGAACGGACGAACTATCGGCGGCGGACGTTAATTGTCGTCCGATGACGGCAGCAATTTCGGATGCGGCTTGGGTTTGCGCTAACCGGTGTTCGCCCGCAACTGTACGCAGGCGGTCACCCCAAATTTGCGTCCCTGTTTTGGACGAAATCAAACGCAGATCCAAATCCCACATCGGTGTGGACTGCGTCCCTGATTGAATCGGACGCACCGTTCCGCTAAGCAATGCATCGACTTCCAATCGGGCTCCCAGCTCGCGGAATTCCGCCGGGGAATTGGCTTTTGCCGGACGAAAGCTAGGGACCATTAAATCAGAAACTCGCGTCAATTCGTGGACCAACAATCCGGGCAACGCCTCGCCGGGTGATAAAGTCGATTGCCCCAGCGGTTTCAATTCGTCTGCCTTACCCGGATTCGTATCCAGTTTTGGAAACCCTGTTTCGTCATCAAAAGATAAAACGGCCAACGAGTTGATCGCGTGCAGGGTGGCACGTGACTTTTTCATGCTTAACCATGTACCGACCGCTCCACCGCCGACGGCCAACGCCGCTCCCGACGCCGCCAATGCCATCCACCCTCTGCGTGAAATAACGGGCCTATTTCCGTCGCCACCGGCCAACCCCATTCGCAAGCGATCCGCGATCTCCGCCGCGTTTGCAGGCCGATCCTCAGGGCGTTTTTGCAAACAATCGTCGATTAGCTTTGCTAATTGCGGATCCTTGGCGCGCTTGTTCGCATTGCTATCGGGGGTGTCCGCAATCGCGGCGGCAATTCGCTCTGATTTGGTACGTCCTTCAAACGCTCGTGTGCCGTAGAACGCTTCGTGTAAAACGCATCCCAACGAAAACAGGTCCGCTGACGCCGTTACCGCTTCCCCGGACGCTTGTTCGGGTGCCATGTACCCGGGCGTCCCCATGATCATGCCTTCGCTGGTTCGCGAACTGTCCAAACGGCCTTCTTCGGACATGCTGGCGACCAGCAAATCCACCCGCGACAAGCCGAAATCAAACAGCTTGGTGATGGCGTGATCGACCGACGAAATTCGCGAATCAGAAATGGACGAATCACGCGTCGGATCACCGCCCACCAACATGATGTTCTGCGGTTTCAAGTCGCGATGAATCACCCCAGCCGCATGCGCCGTTGCGAGCGCATCGGCGATCTGGCTGCCGAAACGACGGACTTGATTGGGAACCAAGGTTTCGTCGTTCAAGAATTCGTCAAACGGAATTCCGTCTAAAAATTCCATCACCGCATAAGGCAGCCCCTGGAAGCTGCCGACGTCAAAGAGTTCTACAATATGGGGATGACTGATCGCAGCAACGGCACGGGCCTCGCGATCAAAGCGTTCGACAAGGTCGGATCGACCAGCCATGTTCGCCGACAACACCTTGATCGCTACTTTTCGCCCCAAGCGGTGATCGCGAGCCGAAAAGACAACGCCCATTCCGCCCTGTCCGATTTGACGTTCAATTTGATAAGGGCCAAGTCGCGTGCCGGGGGTTGGCAGTTGCTTGAACGATCGTTTTGAAGCCGGCGGCGGGCCCGTTCCGAAAGGCGCGATCGTGGTGTGCGAGTCCTGACCCGGCGTGTAACCGTCCCGAGATTCGATCATCAATTCTTGCTGAATCGTACCGAGTTCCTGTCGCAATAAATCAGCATTTTCGCCGCCATGGTAGCTGACGATTTCATCGATCGATGGTTTCTGACCTTTGCGAAGCTGCGACTCAAAGTCCAAACAAACCGAATCGATACGTGCGAGTTCGGTCGCTGACAATCGACTTAACGTCATGACGATTCCCCGTCATCTGTTGAGTTAAATTCCGCAGCCTCATCCTCTTTTTGTTCGCTCCACAATTTGCGAATCAGTTGTAACCTTCGTTCGACCGCTCGTTTGCTGATCGTCAAGTTTTCAGCAATTTCATCGACCAAGTATCCGTCCATTCGCATCACCGCGATTTGACGTAGCTGGTCGTCACCCAATTGAGCGAGCAATCCTTCGCATGCCTCGGCCAGTTCCGCATGAATATCGGCGGATTGGCTATCGGAACCAACGCCACCGATACCGCCGCCGCGGTCCTGGTTGGATGCATCCATGAAAACCGATTCACCGCGAACGCTTCCACCGCCTCTTTTTTGACGCGTTTGGTGCCGCAAATGCGCATGCGCTTTACGACTGGTTAGCGTGATCAACAATCCCCACAAATTGTCGGGGCCACTGAGGTCGGGATACTGATCGCGTCGAATCCCCGCAATGAAGCTATGAAACGCTGACAACGCAATGTCTTCTTCGTCACCGCTTCGTTTCAAGTTCGCAGGCAACCGCTTGGCCGCGATCCGAACCAACTTCTGAAAATAGTTTTCCCACAGCGTCGCGATCGCTTGTTCATCGCCACCACGAACCAATTCGAGTAGCGCCGTGAAGTCAGAATCGCCCATGTTTGATTGTTTTGCCATCCGATTATCGTACCAACTCAGGTGCCCAAACCAACCACCGTGCCGGTAAATGATTCGCCCGTGCCTTCGTCCACGCCTTGGGCCGTCGCACCAGGCTCGAAGTGGCTTCGGCGTGCAAAACCCAATGCAACCGTCATCTGCGTGTTTGCAATTTCCCGTGCTTCGCCGTTGGTTTGGGCGATACTGGTTAGGCGTCCGACGGTCTTGCCATCGCAATCCAATGTCGCCCCTTGGGACGGTGTTTTTCCAGCGATCGACCATTTGACTAATTTTCGTTGAACCTGACCAAGTGCATCTAACCGAGCGACCGTTTCCTGCCCTAGATAGCACCCCTTGCTGAACGACACTGCCGATGCGTCACGATCAGCCTCCTGAGGCAAATTCTTTTCATCGATATCGATTCCGTACCAGGGGAAACCGGCGTGAACTCTGGCCCGATGGAAATCGGGTTCCGGCAAGACTTCAATGTCTTTCTGCGCCAGCGATCCGCAAACCGATCCCACGACGTCCGAGGCAACCAATGCCAACACCGTCGATGGCCCTAGGAAATCGACCCGGTACATCAATAAATCCTGACCAGCCAATTCCTGCTGCCAGCAAGTCGGTGCCTGAGCCTCCGGCATCGTGATGCCCAAATTCGCGACCTCGCCTGGGGCAATCAAGAAGGCTTGAAATTGGTCATCAATGATCGTTGGAACCGCGTCTTCGCAGATGGTGTACTTGTCCATGTGCTTCGCAATGACGTCAGATTGGTTCATTGCACCGACATATCGATACCCGTCACCGGTGCGAAATAAGTATCCATGACCGAGTGTTTTCCCGCGAACATCGGTGATAAACGTTTCGCACCCTTCATCTTCACCCAAGGTTTTTACGGCATTGGTGGTCACGTTGTGCAGGATCACGCCAGCGTCCGCACCACGAACATCAATGAGGGATAATTTGGGCAGGTGGTAAATCGTTGTCATAAGTTTGATCGTAAGAGTTTTGGTACCAAATGCAGGCCGAAACAAGCATAACGTAGGCCGGAACAAGCGAAGCGCAGTTCAGGCAATTGCCTTGCACGGTGTTGAATCGCACGGTGTTGAATTGCCTGAACTGTGTTTCGCTCACTCCGGGTTTCGCTCACTCCGGCCTACATCACTTTTGAAAGTACCTTAAAGCAACAAGCCTGCAACGGCACCGGTCATGCAGCACGCCAGCAAACCGCCAAACATCGCACGCAGACCGAGCTGGGCAAGGTCATTCTTTCGGGTTGGCTCCAAACCGCCAATGCCACCGACTTGGATTCCAATTGCCCCTAGGTTGCTAAAGCCCGCTAGTGCATAGGTGAGAACCGTTTTCGTGCGTTGGCTGATCACACCGCCTTCGCCGGTCGCAACTTTCCCCAGTTGATCGTACGCAATGAATTCATTGGCAACGGTCTTTAATCCAATCAAGCGTCCCGCTTCCATACATTCCGCTGATGGGATTCCCATTAGCCACGCCAACGGCCAACACGCGTAACCCAGGATCACCCCCAGCGTCACCATCGGTTTTTTCTGCGGGTCGATCATTCCGGTCAGCTTGCATCCGTACCCCAGGATGACAT
>CAYVAN010000237.1:4734-6497 GCA_964449225.1 uncultured Rhodopirellula sp. | reverse complement strand
GTGCAGCGAAGCTGAAATGCGATGCGAAGGCCATGTCGGCAATGGTGTGGCCGAAGGAATGTCCAGCGGCACTGTTCGAGTCCGCGGCAACGCAGGTGACGGTGCAGGTGCGGCAATGACCGGCGGAACCTTGGCAGTCTACGGTTCAGCCGGTGACCGATGCGGCGGCGCGATGCGTGGCGGTGGCGTTTTTGTTCGCGGGAACGTCGGCGACCATTGCGGCGTCGGCGCGCTCGGTGGCTTGATCGTGATCGGCGGCGATGCGGGCGATTACCTTGGCGATGCGATGAGTGACGTGACGGTGTTCATTCGCGGCAAGGCAAAGAGTTTGGCGGATGGAGTGACCGAAGCGCCGCTGCGAAAACGAGAGCTGCTGCGTTTAGGATTACTGCTGCTGAACGCATCAATCCGAGGCGAGGCGAAGGATTTTCGTCGAATTGTACCCAAAGCTCTGCTGGAGGCCGAAGAAGCCGGTCGTGGCGAAGTAAACCCAAGCTGGCGGTCGTAATGGAAAATCGCCTGGACTCGTTAGTTTTTCTGCCGCCCGAAATAGGACGCCGTTGGAAGGGGCACGTTCAAACACAAACGCCAACGTTGTTCTACAGCAATCCAGCATGGCACACGTTGGTCCCCAGTGCCGCCGATGCGTTGGCCGCTGCGATTTCCGATGAAGACGTCACGATCTCGGCCATGTTGACCGATCTTTCAAGCAAAGAGCAACCGTCGAATTTTCATTGCCAAACCGACGGTGAATCACGAAATCGAATGGTCCCCTATCGAGCCGAAAGGTACGGGATTTCGACACAGGATTTTGATGCTGCTAGCGTGATCGACTTTCGATTGACCATTCCGCGTGATAGCGATGGACGATTCGCCTATTCACCTAGCCAAATCGCAAGATGGGAATCAACACCGCCCGACGCGCCGTTGGGCGGCGGCGGTTGGATCCCCGCAGCTTCGTTTCCACCCGACGTACCGTCATTGGAAACCCTGTCAATAAAAATCCAGCAATTGCGAGAGCTCGCACCAACGGCAACCGTATTCGTGTCAATGTTTCCGCATCGCTTAGCAACTGAACTGCCGATAATTCTAAGTCAAAAACCCGATGCGATTTTGCTGCGCTGCGACGACAATGAACTTGCTCCTTTGCGGATCGCCCGATTCACACAACAAGCTCGCAAATTGATCGGAGATGCTACAAACGACCCCATGCCGCTATGGATCGAAACCCACGGAATGACGCCAACCGACGCGGTCAAGCTGACGCATCTGGGAGCCACCGGCGTTGGCATTGATCCCTGGTGCAACGATTTGTTCCAGTATGTCAGCGAAACCCTGGAACTCGGCATCCATCATCCACCCAAGTCACCACAGATGCGTTCCGTTGCCGAATCTAGAATCCCAGCGATCGTCAACTATATGTTGTCACCGTATCTGGAAGAATTTCGCGGCTACGCAGAATCGCTGACAGGGCTTCCCGTCGACGCTCGGATTGCAGCCACCAACGAAACCTGGGCCGAAGCCTTAAACCTGCCGCTGCTCTAACCCGACCTCGGCTTCTACGCGATTGCTTCGCGGCGAAATTCGCCGATCGTTACGGATTCCGCATGCCAACCACGCATAGCAGAGTGTCTTGTCGCCGAATGTCTTGCAACAGAATGTCTTGCAACAGAATGTCTTGCAACAGAGTGTCTTGGCGACATTCGCTACGACGATCAGGCCGGTTGTCCCTAACCGCGCAGCGTGTCGCTTCGCATGTTTGT
>CAYVAN010000237.1:0-4634 GCA_964449225.1 uncultured Rhodopirellula sp. | reverse complement strand
ACGACGATCAGGCCGGTTGTCCCTAACCGCGCAGCGTGTCGCTTCGCATGTTTGTCAATTGAAACTGATTGCGATAGATCGTCTTGCCCTTGCAAACAATCTTTCCTGAAAAGTCGAAAACCTGATCCACGTTTTCGTCCAACTTGACCGTAATCGATAGCTGATCACCGGGCCTCGCAAATCCTCGATAGCGACCAAACTTAACCTTGACCAACACGCCGAGTGCAAACTCATTGAAATCGGGATCGTGAGTATTGTAGGTTTCCATCGGGTTGAAATTACCCGCGATCAAAATCCCGGCACTCTGAGTTGTCATTTCCTGCATGATCGCACCGGGTAAGACGTGCGCCCCAGGAAAGTGTCCTTGAATAAAAAACGCGTCCTCGGGAACGACCGTATTTGTCTCGATCGAATCATCCGCGATATTGTTGATCGTATCGATCAGCAGGTAAGGCGGACGATGATGCAGATAATCAGCAACGGTTTCAAAACGATGTCGAAAAAGATCAGGCATTTTATCGGAGTTGGTATTTTATCGGGGTTGCATAGTTATCAGGTTTTCACAGCAGTGAAAACGTAACAGGCGTGATGAATCGGACGTGAGTTTGCATCCGGTTGGACAAGTCGCCCACGATTCTTATTCTGTTTTGTATGAATCACGCACTCAAACGAATATACGCCACGGCAGTGTTTTACCCGACCTTGGCATGGAATGTCACTCTGGGACGCATTTTGAAAGTGCGAAATTGGTGGGACTCAATCGACCCGAATGTCATTGTCGGTGCTCGACCTTTCGCCCGTGACGTTCCCGTCATGCACCAAGCGGGCGTCCGCGCAGTCGTCAACACGTGCGAAGAATACGCTGGACCAACGGACCAATACCTTCAACACGGAATCGTCCAGCTACACATTCCCACGACCGACTTTACGCATCCCAAATTGCAAGACGTCATCGAAGCAGTTGAATTTGTCCAACAAAACGCCACCGAGGGGAAAATCGTCTACATCCACTGCAAAGCCGGTCGAGCACGAAGCGCAACGGTCGCACTGTGTTGGTTGATGAAGTACCGGTCGATGACCGCGGATGAGGCGCAAAAACGATTGTTGAAGTGCCGTCCACACGTGAACCCTAGATTGACGCAGCGACCGGTCGTGAAAG
Organism: uncultured Rhodopirellula sp.; assembly: GCA_964449225.1. Classification (GTDB taxonomy): domain Bacteria; phylum Planctomycetota; class Planctomycetia; order Pirellulales; family Pirellulaceae; genus Rubripirellula. The sequence continues at coordinate 3,475 of CAYVAN010000237.1, read as the reverse complement.
AATTCGCTGAAACGCTTAAGTGATAAAAATGCTTGAGTGATGAAAATTGCTTGAGTGATAAAAACATTTGAGTGATGGAGTATCTGGCTAAATGCTGTCCCGTTAGGGACAGCACGAATTTGATGTAAACTGTCCCAAAAGGATTCGCCTCCCATTTCCCGTTCCATGCATCCCCATCCAGGGCAATGTCGCTCGGCTCTCCGAGCCGACAGCGCGATCGGCTCAAAAAGTCGGGCGACAAAGTGGAACACTCCAAAGTGAAAAAGTGATTGGCCCGGCATCCCCATCCATGCGACTGCTTGACCTCGTAAAACCGCAGGATCTTTCGCGAGTTGCTAAGCTGCAATTATTGGCTCGCGAGGTCGTTGACGGGTTGAGAAGCGGTCGGCATCGTTCGCCTCAAAAGGGTTTCAGTTCTGAGTTTAAAGAACATCGTCCCTATGTTGCCGGTGACGAACTGCGGAATATCGATTGGAAGGCGTACGCCAAGAGTGATCGTCTTTACATTCGCGAATTCGCGGAAGAGACAAATTTGCAATGCACGCTGTTGATCGATCAAAGCGGGTCAATGCAATACGCGGGCGATCGAAGCGACGGGCAGTCCAAGTTTGACTACGCCCAGGTTTTAGCTGCATCGATTGGATATCTATTGCTGTCGCAACAGGATGCGATAGGGGTGGTCACGTTTGACAACCAACCTCGCACAATCGTCCCGGCGCAAAGTCGTCCGTCGCACTTAACGGCGGTGCTGACCGCGATCGCCCAATCCGCTAACGGCCGGAACAGCACCGATCTGGGTGAAGCACTTCGTAAGGTTTCGCCAAAACTGAAGCGTCGAGGTTTGCTGGTCCTAATCACTGACGCAATGAGCGACGTCGAATCACTCGGCAAGTCACTCGCACAGCTTCGCAGCCAGTCGCACGAAGTGTTGATGTTTCAAATCTTGGACCCCGATGAGATTGATTTCCCGTTTCATGGACGCGTTGAGTTTCGTGATTTGGAAAACCAAGAGCATCGTGAAACGCTCGACGCAAATTCATTCCGCCAGCGATACCTAGCCAAATTTCATCAGCATCAAACAGAACTGCGTGATACGTGCCGCCGTCACCGAGTAGATTTGGTCGAAACCAACACTGATCGGCCTGTCAGCGAAATGCTGCACGAGTACTTTTCGGCAAGGAGAAAGCGGGCGTGACATTGATCAACGGCTTGTTGGCGATGGGTGGGTTCGCATTCACAATCCCGCTGGCAATCCACTTTTTCTATCGCAGTCGTTTTCGCACTGTCGATTGGGGCGCGATGCACCTGATCGAAGGAATGTTACGCACCAATCAACGTCGAATTCAATGGCTCAATCTGCTGCTATTGTTGGTCCGTTGCAGCATCCCAATCTTATTAGCATTCTGTTTAGCACGTCCGCTGTTGACCGGTTTCCGTGCCCTGCCCGGCGACGCACCGCAATCGGTGGTGATCGCGATTGACGATTCACGCAGCATGGGATTTGCGACTTCGACCGGGCAAGTTCGCATGGACAAGGCTCGCGAGTCCATCAAAAGCATTTTGGATTCCTTGACACGTCGCGACGAAATCATCTTCCTTCGCAGCAGTGCCCCCTCGTTAGCGATCAAGCAAGTGGGTGCAGCGGCAGCGGAACGATCGGTGCGTGACACCTCAGCGCACAGTGGCCCCGTGGACTTAGCTGATTTCGTTCGGTCGGCGATCACCGCATCACGCCAAGCGTCCCAGCCCAATCCGCGTGTGATCATTGTTTCGGACTTCCAGAAGAACATGATCAACGAAGCAACCTTAACAAGCCTGCAACGCATTGCTGATTCGATTTCCAAAGAGGACATTCGGCTTGAATTTCTAAACATCGCGTCAGAAAACCCCACCAATCAACAAGCCAACGTGTCAGTTGAATCGATCACGATGGATTCGACCGCGGCGGTGGTTGGACGCCGTGCAATTTTCCACGCGACGATTCGCAATCACGGGGACGACGTGATTGAAGACGCCAATGTGGTTTGGTCCATCAACGGCAAACGCGAACCACCGAAAACCATCACGATTCCAGGCCGATCATTTGCTTCGGTAAAAGTTGCAAAGACTTTTGATGCACCCGAGCAATTGACGGTCACGGCAACCGTTGAGCTTTCAGATTCCTTAACAGCGGACAATCAGCGAAGCTTGGCGGTGGACGTGATCAAGCAGGTCAACGTCTGGTTGGTGGACGATTTCAATGAAGGCGGACTCTTGCAAGTTGCACTTTCCCCATTCGCTTCTAGCGATTCTGGCCTGACCGACCCGATCAAAACGACGCGTATTTCAACTTCGGAATTTGTGGATCGATTGAACGATTCTCATCCAGACGTGGTTGTGTTTGTGCGACTTACCGTACCGCCAAAGAAACAACGCGAAACCATCGGCGACTACGTCAATCACGGCGGGTCCGTTATTCTATTTGACCATCCCGATGTTGATCCAACGCTTATGAATTCGGATTGGGGGAATGCCTCGCAAACATTTTTGTTGCCCGCGGAGATTGGCGAATCGGTTGGCAAGAACTCGCTTGATTCCAAGCTTTTGTCTTTGGAAGCACGAAATGACAACTATTCGCCTTGGTCGATTTTCGGCGATGTTTCGAGAGACCTTTTTTCGGACGTGCGTGTGTCGAGATATCGAAGGCTGCGACCGCGTTCGAGCGATCAATCATCCACCCTCATTTCCCTAGAATCCGGTGATCCTTTGGTGGTGATGACGACGCAGGGTCTCCAACGCGTCGTCCAGTTCGCGATCTCGGCGGATGGGAAAGGGTCAACGCTACCGCTTCGCCCCGCGTTTGTTCCAATGATGCAACAAATGGTTTTGGATTTGGCGAGATCAAGACAGCAGATAAATTTCTTGGTGGGGGAGAACCTCTTTTTAGAAACTTCGAAACTGTTACCTCCAAACCAGGAAAACACAGAAGAGGCATCGTTCTATGTTCAGACGCCCGGCCAAAACGAGCGCCCGCTGACGCCCAAGCGTTCAGAAAACCAAACGGTGATTGCTATTTCCAATACATCAAAGCCGGGCGTCTATCGTTTTCGATCGGCGATTAAGCCGAAATCGTTTTCCATGGAAACGATTCGCGTTCTTGAAGTACCAACGTCTGAATCGATCGCTCGGGGAGCTGACCCCGCTCAAATCGAACTCGCTGCCAACGCGGTTGGTGCGACGTCGTATGGTAAATCCGAGTCGTTGATCCAAAACGATCAAGTGGGGCGTTATGGTCGCGAGATTTGGCGTTGGCTTCTGTCCGCTTTGCTATTGGCAATGGTCGCCGAACTTTGGATCAGCCAACGGCTGGGCGATCAATCCAATCGCGGGCAGGTGAAATCCGCATGATGGATTCGCTTCAATTTTCAAGTGACATGGCCACGGGGTGGGTAATCGCGGTTGCGATGATTGCCGCATTCGCTGTGCTGCTTTATTA
>CAYVAN010000236.1:0-6512 GCA_964449225.1 uncultured Rhodopirellula sp. | reverse complement strand
GACAGAGCAGCGCATTCCTAACGAGCAGGTCGGAGGTTCGAATCCTCTCGGGGGTATTCTTGGTCTTGGAATCTTTTTTAGCGATTTACCGTTGTGACATTGCAGTGATGACAATCGCGGTGATCAGGACGATCGTTTGCAGGCACATGATGAACCAGTATGGGCCAGGGCTTTTCTCGCGATGAACCAGCATGTTCTTGTTAGCCCACCCGGAAAATGCGAAGCCGGTCCACAGCTCTAGCATGTAAGTCAAGATAAACATGCAAAACAGAAATACGGGAATCAATAAATCATTCATCATTCAAAGACTCTCGATTGGTTTACGGGATGCCGCGAACAATGGTCGGGCCAATCGTTCTGGTTAGCCACACTGGCATTCGTTGCCAGATTTTGACTAACGACTTTTTACCGCCAGCGTCGGGTCGCATGTCGTTTGGATCTCCTTTACGAACGTAGTACTGCCAACACGCGGAATGCGGACGAGCACCCCACTGGGTTTTGAACTTGTAAGTGCCGCTGCCAACGCTGCTTCGTCCAAAGTCAAATGTCTGACTGCCACGCTCAATCGCTCGTCGAAGTAGATGCCGGTACATCAACATGTTGGCGTTCGTTCGATTGAACTTTCGAAGACAACTGGCGCTGGGCACGTCAGTCAATCCATTGGTGTGAACAAGCAATCCACCGGCGATGGCGCGACCTGATTGTCGGACCACACAGCACTCAGCATCACCTGTGAAATGATCGATGATGCACTTAAACAGCTTTTTTGAAAAAACCGGCGTTCCCAGGTCTCGCATGTTACATGCAAAGACATCGTAAAAATCATTGATCAAACGATGACTTCCAAACTCCACACTTAAACAATGTTCGTCTGCCTTCTTGATCTGGCTTCTAACTTTTGATTTCAGCATCTGCTGCAATTCTAAATCAGTGGCAGGTAAATCCATCCGTAGATGGACCTTATCAATTCGTTGAAAGTTCAGTCTTGGGTGATCTGCGGGTTGCTCGTGACGCAGTTCTAGATATTTGACATCCAATTCGTCAGCGAGGTCGCACGCCCGATCAATCAAGGCGTGAGCTGCATCAGTTGAACTGGCCCAAACGCCGCCCGTGTTCAGATAAGGAAGGCTCACTAAGAACTTTCCAAAAATCGGACCACGCACCAAAACCAAAGGCAGCAAACCGACAACAACCCCGTTGTCGATCGCGCTAACCAAGAAACCACGGTGCCCAAAGCCTTCGCATAGGCTGTCTAGCCAGCGGTTCTGGTGTCCTGCGAGCCAAGGCGAAGCGTTCTCTTCTTCACCGCTGGTGTTTATCGTTTCCCATTCGCAGGGCCACGGGTTGCACTTAATGATCACAGTACGCCAAGCAATCGATGCAGGAATCGTTGGGACTTGAAAACAGTGATGAGGTGGGAAATTCTCATGCCTTCACCAAGTCGCATCCCTGTTTAGCCAATTGCCCCCAACGCTCGAAGAACAGCAGGCTCCAGATTCGGCCGCCATGATTCCACTGGCCATGGTGATGGTCGTCCAGCATCCTTTCGATTGCATTTGGCGATAGGAATTGGTGGCATGTCGCGTCACTTGCCAACAAATGGTCGCGGGCATAGTCGCGAAGGTCGGTTCGGAACCAGCGGTCAAGCGGCACAGAGAATCCCATCTTGGGACGATTTCGTAGACGTGGCGTTAGGTGTTCGGCAAAGGCGTCAACCAAGAAAGGTTTCACCCGGTTGGCTTTCGTCAATTGTTGGAAAGGAATTTGGTACGCTGCCTCAACCACATGATGGTCTAGGAACGGGCTTCGACATTCCAGCGAATGCGTCATGCTGGTGATGTCCACTTTGGTCAGCAAGTCGCATGGAAGATAAGAAGCACTGTCGGTACGCATCGCACGGACGCCTGGTGTTACGCTGGGATCCAATAACGACATGAGGTTGGCCACAAACGCTTCGGAAGCTTCACCATTGATGGATGCTGAAAAATCATCACGATAAATTTGACTCCGCATCGATGGCGGTGATCCCGTTGCCCAGTTTAAATATCGCCTATTCAACGGGCGGCCAAGCAATTGAAGTCGCTGGCGCAAACGACGACCAAACGATTTTTCACTGTGTCCTGGAATGAACCTTACCCATGGCCCGGTTAGCAGACGACGGGCAGCAGCGGGCATTGCGTCAAATCGTTTCGTGCCATCAATCGTTTGATATCGATCATAGCCGCAAAACAATTCGTCTCCACCATCGCCGGTCATTGCGACGGTAACGTGCTGCCGTGTTAGCTCGGACAAATAATGCATCGGTACTGCGCTGCTATCAGCGAAAGGCTCATCGAATTGTTGCACTAACTTATCTAACACCTCCAACGAATCGGGCTGGACAACCAGACGATGATGCTGAGTCCCCAAATGCGCCGCTGCTTCGGCTGCAAATTCCGATTCGTCATAACGAGGGTCGGCGAATCCGATTGAATAGCTTTGAATGTTCGCCTGCGATTGTTGCTGCATGCACCCAGTAATGATGGTCGAATCGATTCCTCCAGAAAGAAACGATCCCAATGGAACATCGCTACGGAGTCTTAAACGAACGGATTCATTAAGAGCGTGACGAAGTTGGTCTTGCAAGTGTTCCGGCGACGCACTTGCATCGGGAACGCGACTGGGGTTCCAGTACTGGTGGATTTCAAATCGACCATCCTGCCACGTTGCGAAGTGTGCGGGTGGCAACTTAGATATATTTTGATAGATCGTGCCTGGATGTGGAATGTATCCGTACAAGAAATACTCATCGACCGCTTGCGGACGAATGACCGCGGGGACATTCCCAGACGCCAGAATCGACTTCAGCTCGCTAGCGAAGATCAAACGATCATTAGCTTGGTAGTACACCAAGGGTTTCTGCCCCATTCGATCGCGAGCGATGAATAGACGTCTTTGCCGGTCATCCCAAATGGCAAACGCGAACATGCCTCGCAGGTGCGTGACGCAGTCGTCACCGTATTGCTGGTACAGATGCACGATGACTTCGGTGTCACTGAGCGTCCGGAATTGGTGACCACGTGACTTCAAGCCATCGCGTAATTCGCGATAGTTGTAGATTTCTCCGTTAAACGTGACCCAGATCGTGCCGTCTTCGTTGGACATCGGCTGACGACCCGAATCTAGGTCAATGACCGATAATCGCCGGTGCCCAAGCGAGATTCCAGAACCATCGTCATGCTCAATTCGATGCACGCCGCGGCCATCGGGACCGCGATGGGAAAGCCGGTCCGTCATGAAGTCAAAATTGTGGTGCGTGGGTGGACGCGTGCCAGAGGTCCACAGGTAGCCGGTGATACCGCACATTACCGGCTATTCCGTTTCAGTTTCGGGTTCGGACGCATTGGCCAATTGGTCCTGCTTACCCTCGGCGGACCAACCCATTCGGTAACGCAATACCTTCGCAGGAACACCAACGGCGACAGCTCCATTGGGCACCGGGCGAGTCACAACCGACCCCGCGCCAACAATCGCATCGCTTCCAACATCTGCCATGATAATGGCACCCGCACCAATCCAAGCCCCATCGCCGAGGTGCATTTTCTGGTACGTCTGGTCCTGGTCATGCATGGCGGTCGTGGAATCAGTCGACCCGTGTTCGTGTCCTCCGCTCAGGATTTGTACCCCATCAGCGATCATCACTTCGCGACCGATATCAGCGAATCCAATGGAACAGAAACGTCCGATGAAGGCCTTCTCGCCGATGCAAGCCTCCGGCATTGAGAACACGCTACTCCATCCAAGGTAAACATCACGGCCGCAGGCCGCAAGCGTTTTACGATAGAACGCTTGTCGCATGTAAACACCGCGAAGTCCTGGAATCCGCGCGATCGATTCCGAAGCCGGAGTCATCGCCCTTGCGCCCAATAACACAAAAGCAATTCGATAACGAAAGATTCTTGGCAGGCATAGAATCAGAAATCCAAATTGTATCCATCGCTTCGTATTCGAGTGAAACGATTTTCGTGGGGTCCGCTTCACAGACGAATCTGGATGCTTTGCAAGTTGGCTTTTTTCAGTCATGTGAATTCAAAAGCCGTTCATAGATCGCAGCGACCTTCCGCATGCGTGTACCAAAGTCGAACTCAGTCTCGATTCGAGCTCTCGCGGCGGACGTCATCTTTTCCCGCAAATTTTTATTCTCGATCATTAATGCAATCGCAGCAGCCAATTCATCGGAGCGCCGAGGTGGCACCAAGATGCCGTGTTGACGGTGTTCGATAAGCCTAGCGATTCCACCAACTTTTGTAGACACGATTGGAACTTCAAGTGACATGGCTTCAAGCAAAACGTTGGGCAAGCCTTCGGTAACACTGCTTAAGACAAATGCGTCGGCAGCCTGCATGAGTGTGCGTGGATCGTCGATATGACCCAACAAAGCGATATGGTTTGTAAGCCCCAGAAGCGCGATCTGTTTTTCTAAGTCGTGACGCAAATGCCCCTGGCCACCGATCCACAAAGTAACGGATATCCCTTTCGCTAGAATTTGTGCCACGGCATCAATTAGAAAAGATAAACCTTTTTCAGCGGAAAGCCGTCCAATCGCGACGAGCAAGAAACTGCCGTCGTTGGGCAAAGTTAAGTGATTCGCATCTGCAAACTGAGTTCTTGCTTCGCTCGGTGAGATGCTTCGGCGGTAGTCTTTGGCATCGATGGCATTGGAGATCAATTGAAGATGATTTTGAAACAATCCCCACCTGCGGCCACTGTGATAAAGATCTTCTGAAACCGCGATCACAGAGTCGTAAAAGGGAAGGCACATTCGTCCCACAGTCGCGTAGCACCAACTTCTTATATTCGAGATGCACCAGCCATGTGTGGTCGTAACCAGTTTCATCGGCCACTTTCTTCGCACCAATAAACCCAGCACGTTGGTTTTGTAATCGTGCGCATGCCAGATCGCTACGTTGCGTTCCCGGCAGAACAAGTGCAGCTTTTCCACCATCTCGAAATCAATCGACTTACCATCGGGCCAAGCGATCAATTCGGCATGGCTTTCAATTGCTCGCTGAACAAGCGAATCGATCCCCGGATCACCCTCGGGAAAGAGATAGAGGCAAGCTGAATCAAACCCAAGCGGCCGCAAAAAACGAGGTGAATTTAAGATTGTTTTCTCGGGGCCGCCGCCAACTCCGTTCACAATTCGAGTGTGCAGAACCAACGGCTTCGGTTTTGCGTTTCGCGGATCCTCTGGCAAGATTGGGTTAACCAATGGTGGCACCGTCAACTGACGTGTCGGGCGACCCAGCAATCATTTGGCGGTAGGCATTCCGATAGGATGCCTGCATCCTTGCTGCGCTGAACACCTCCTCTGACCGATTACGACCAGCCTGGCCCAAACGTTCCCGCATGGCAGCATCGGTCGACAAGCAACGAATGCAGTCCGCGATCTTTGCTGCTTCGCCAACCGGTGCAAGCAGTCCGGTCGCACCGTCAATGATCACTTCAGGTATCCCACCAACATCGGTGGCGACGCAAGGCAATGAGGTTGCCATTGCCTCGATTAAAGTCATGGGTATCCCTTCACTAACACTGGTCAGCAATAGGATGTCGGCCGCATTAATGATCCGCCAGACATCGTGACGAATCCCCAGCATGTGAATTTGCGGTTGTAGCGACAGACTCGAAATCTTTTGCTGCAAGTCGCCTGCAAGTTCACCATCACCGACGATGAACAGATGGACGTGACGCATGCTCTTCAGCCCTTGCCAAGCATCCACGGCAGTCGCATGGTCTTTCAGGGGATTCAATCTGGCGATCTGGAAGACGGCGATGTCCTGATCAGAGAGGCCCAACTCTGCTCTGACCTCACGTCGCACTGTTGCAGATTTCTGAAACTGTTCAACGTCAACTCCATTGTAAACAACGTCGATCCTGTTCGCCGAGAAACCTTCGTTCTTGATCAGTGCTTGTTTGACTTGTTTCCCCACCGCAATGCATCGGTCATGCTTTCGAAACAAAAATTTGTTTGCCAAGACTCGTTTGGTTTTACGGACATCCGGGTAATGTCTTCCGTGCTCGGTCATCAAAATGGGTGGACGTGAATTCCAAAGTCGCAAACCATTTTGCCGCAGCCGTCCTAAAGATGCGTAAACGAAAGGCGTGTACTGATGTGCGTGAATGAGTCGAACATTCTGTTTAGCAAAAAATTGCCCTGTTTTCTTAACAAGTTTTCGGTCAAGCCCGGGTTTGCGTTCGAAGCATTCAACCGTATATCCATCTTGGATCAGTGATTTTCCAATCTCGCCGATCTTGTCCAAACATAGGAAAACGGTCTTGAAATGGGGCGCGGTGTGATGCGCAAATTCTCGAGCTAGAACTTCCGCACCGCCAAGCGATAACGAGTGTAATACTTGGCAGACGACGGGGCGATCATCGTCGTTCATAAAGAACTCGTCTTGCGGAATTTTGTACGCCACCGCTTCCCGATTGGTGATTCAGCAAGCGCGAAGGGCCAGCGATGAATCCCAGCT
>CAYVAN010000235.1:0-6536 GCA_964449225.1 uncultured Rhodopirellula sp. | reverse complement strand
GCAACGATGCGTCAAGGTTTCGCTGACCCCACCCTTTTCTCCAAAAAGAATGCGAGGATTCTCCCCTAGAGAGTCGCCAACCGTTGTTGGTGTTTTTCAAAGTCGCCAATTCATCAACACGACGCCAGGAAACCCGGCATCTCTGGGACGTGGTGGTAGTGTTCAACGTCAACTCGACGAAGCCACCTTGAACGACTGACAACCAACAACAACACGTCCGATCGCACTCCGATCGGTTTACGTTTGGCCTACCTTTCGGAGTTTCCCGCCTAATGCTCATGCGTCAACCGAGCCCTTCCCTTCAATTCGCCTATTCGCCTCCCTTTGGCGCATCGCTTAACGCGGGCGGAGTCCAGTTTTCGGTCTTTAGTCGCTCTGCAACCGAGATGCGATTGTTGTTGTACAACAAAGTTGGTGATCGCGAACCGACCAAAGTCATCAACTTCAACCGCGAAACCGATCGATGGGGCGACGTGTGGAGCCTGACCGTGCCGGGGTTGGAAGCCGGCCAACTTTATCACTACCAAGCCAGCGGCCCTTGGGATCCCGAAAACGGACAGCGGTTTGATTCGACTGCACGGTTGATCGATCCCTATGCCGAGGCGTTGGCCGGTGAGTTCCAAAAGTCAACCGACGGAATCATTCGGCCGCCGAAGTGCGTCGTCGTCGAAGATGACTTTGATTGGGAAGGCGATCGACACATTCGCCACGATATCAGCGAATCGGTGATCTACGAAATGCACGTCAAAGGCTTTACCAAAAGCCGGACTGCGAAAGTCGACGCCGGTGGTTCGTACTTGGGGGTGATTGAAAAGATCCCTTACTTAAAATCGCTTGGCGTCACTGCTGTGGAACTGATGCCAATCAATGAATTTCCGATCAAGGATATTTACGGCAACAAGATCGAACGCGCCAACTATTGGGGCTACGACTCGATGGCGTTTTTCTCGCCACACCGAGGTTACGCCCACGACAAAACACCGGGCGCACAGGTCAACGAATTCAAATCGATGGTCAAGGCGCTGCATGCCGCCGGCATCGAAGTCATCCTGGATGTTGTTTTCAATCACACCTGCGAAGGAAACGAACAGGGACCAACGTTGTCCTTTAAGGGGCTAGAAAACCAGGTCTATTACATCCTTTCCGAAGGCCAACATTACTGCAACTACAGCGGTTGCGGAAACACGATCAACGAGAACCACCCCGTGGTTCGCGAAATGATTTTTCACTGCCTAAGACACTGGGTCCACAACTATCACATCGATGGCTTCCGTTTTGATTTGGCCAGTATCCTCAGTCGCGATCGTAACGGTGACCTGATCCCTAACCCACCGATGGTCGAACTGATCGCCGAAGATCCCTTGTTGGCCGACACCAAAATCATTGCCGAAGCCTGGGATGCGGCTGGTGCTTATCAAGTCGGCAGCTTTGGCAACCATCGTTGGGCGGAATGGAATGGACGTTACCGCGACGACGTTCGCGGTTTTTGGCGAGGTGATTCGGGAACGTTGGGGGCACTTGCGACCCGCTTGGCCGGTTCCAGCGACCTGTACGAACACGACGGCCGTCCACCGTTTTGCAGCATCAATTTCATCACCAGTCACGACGGCTTCACGATGAATGATTTGGTGTCGTACAAAGAAAAACACAACTTGGCCAATGGCGAAGAAGGCCGCGATGGCGACAACCACAACATCAGTGACAACTACGGCGTCGAAGGGCCAACTCGCAAGAAAGGCATCAACACGATCCGGCTGCGGCAGATCAAAAACATGCTCAGCACCTTGATGCTTTCGCAAGGCGTCCCAATGTTGGTGATGGGCGACGAAGTTCGTAAAACGCAAAAAGGCAACAACAATGCTTACTGCCAAGACAACGAACTGAGTTACTTGGATTGGCGATTGGTGGAAAAGAACGCCGGTCTGCTGCGTTTTGTGCAAACCCTGATTCAATTCCGCCGCAATCAACCCACCGTCCGTCGCAAGACGTATTTGACTGGTCAACCAGTCGACGGTCGATCGATCCCAGACGTTTCCTGGTATTCACCCAACGGTCGACCACTCGATTGGGGACAGCAAGAACTGGCGATGGTCGCCTACATCGCCGCACCAGCGAAAGTGGATGATCTGGAAGGTCTGGGCCGCGACATGGTGTTGATGTTCAACAGCACCGGGCAAGATCGGGAATTCCAGCTACCCGAAATTGGACGTGGAATGCGATGGAACCTTTTCCTGGACACCGCTGCCGAATCGCCCAAGGACATCTACCCCGATGTCGACGGGCCGATGCCGCCGGGCGGCCGTGAAATCTCCGTCGGCTGCCACTCCATGCAAGTCTTTGTCGCGCATGGGGAATGAACGAAGCTGGTAGCGATTGGCATTTAGCGGATAGCTTCTGGTGTCGCACTTTCAGCCAGAAGGCTAATCGCTAAAGGCTAATCGCTCTTTTTCTCCCCCTTGTCTAATCCGGCAGAATGCCGAACACTAACGACGTACATTATTCACTTCGACGGAAAGACCAACCTATGGCCGCCAGTTCGTATCAAAACTACCAACGCCAACGCCAAATGACGCTCGGCGACTTGTTGATGGAGAACCGGATTGTGTTCCTCCAGGGCGAGATTCACACCGGGAACGCGAACGAAATCGTGATGAAATTGTTGTACTTGCAGAGCGAAAATCGCCGCAAGGATATCCATTTTTATCTGAATTCCCCCGGCGGTTCAGTAACCGCAACGCTCGCGATTTACGACACGATGCAAATGCTATCGTGCCCCGTGGCAACCTACTGCGTCGGCGAGGCATGCAGTGGTGCAGCCGTGCTGTTGGTCGGTGGCGAATCCGGCAAACGATTCTGCCTGCCCAACAGCCGCGTGATGATGCACCAACCGCTCGGCGGCGTCGGTGGACAGGTCAGCGACATTGAAATCCAGGCGGCGGAAATGTTCCGCTATCGCGATGTCCTTAACGAAATCATCGCAAAACACAGCGGCCAGACGGTGGAAAAAATTGCCGCCGATACCGACCGCGATTTCTTCCTCGGTGCCGAAGAAGCAAAAGCCTACGGACTGGTCGACGACATCCTGATCAAACCACCAAGCGAAGGCGACGAGGACTGAGCAAAGCCGAAACGCTCGTCAATCTGGTAGCGAAAGTCGCCACGACCCTGGTTACGAAATTCGCCAAGCTGCTGGTTACGAAACTCGCCAAGACCTTGGTAGCGAAAGTCGCCAAGACTTTCGGAAACCCTTCATCCCAACAATCCAAACAAGTAAAGCATCACCATGCCAATCCCCTACGTCATTGAAAAGTCGGGACGCGAAGAGCGAACTTATGACATCTACAGTCGTTTGCTCAAAGATCGGATTATTTTTCTAGGCCAACAAGTCGACGACCATATTTCCAATGCATTGGTCGCGCAAATGTTGTTCCTGCAATCGGATGATCCCAAGGCGGACATTCACCTTTACATCAACAGCCCCGGTGGATCGATCACCGCCGGAATGGCGATCTATGACACGATGCAATTCGTTTCGTGCGACGTCGCCACCTACTGCATCGGTCAAGCCGCATCGATGGGCGCGGTTCTGTTAACCGCAGGTGCCAAAGGCAAGCGATTCGCATTGCCCAATGCTCGCATCATGATCCACCAACCGCTTGCCGGAATGCAGGGCACCGCACGCGAAGTGGAAATCCACGTCGCTGAATTGCGACGCATTAAGCAACGCATGAACGAAATCATGATCGAACACACCGGTCACACGCTGGAAAAGATCGAAGAAGACACCGATCGCGATCGTTTCATGAGTGCCGCTGAAGCCACCGAATACGGCCTGATCGATAAAGTGGTATCTCGGATCGACGAAGCGTAGAGGAAGCGTTTAGCTTACCGCGAAACTAAAGGCTAACTGCTAACTGCTAAAAGCTATCCGCTAAGATCTTCCCCGCCCCCTTCGTCTAGCGGCCCAGGACGTCGGGCTTCTCAGCTCGAAACGCTCGTTCGAATCGGGCAGGGGGTATTGGTTTTCGCATCGCTCTTTTCATTGCGGTAGGCCAGGTCTTCCTTGGCACCTGGGAACGTCATAACCGATTGTCCTGACCGGCAACTCAGCGACCGGTTCTGAAATTTCAAAAATCGGCTGACGTCAGTAGCCAACCTAACACGTCATCGCCCCCGACATCCGTTTGTCTGTTCACGAGGGTCAATCGTCATCTGGTGAGGCGGCGGAATCAGGACTGTCTACCGATCGCACCACTGAATCAAGGCAGACCATTCAGGACCGTAGTGATGTGCTCAACTGCACCACGACAGTCCGATGCAAGTTGATCGGTCGGATTCGCTTCGATGGAAACACCGCCGTCGTAGCCGATGTTGATCAGTTGTTCAAAGAACCGGTCTAGGCGAGCAATGTTCTGCCCCGGTTGTGGGAAACGACGACCAGCTGGGTCGGCAAGCTGAACGGCACAAACGAGGTTGGCTGCATCAGCGAGGATGTCGGTTGATTCGTTTTCCATCTCAAAATGGTAGAAGTCGGCAGCCAAACCAATTTCCCTTCGGTCCACCGTCCTGACAAGTTTCATTGCTTCGGAAAACGTATTAATAAAGTTTGTCTCGGTGTGATTGACGTGTTCGACAGCGATGCGAATATCGAAACTATTTTCGCGAATGATTTCCGAGCAAAGACGACAAAAGGTCAGCATCTGATCCATTGCTTTGTGATGCGAGAATCCCACTGGGACCGAGCGTGATCCGGGACTGCCAAAGACGACCGTCGTCGCGTTCAGGGATGCCGCACGTCCCAGCGCGTTTTCCAAAAAGTTTCTTGATTTCGTTTCATCGACGTCTGGCCCCGTCACCTTGATCGTTGGTGGTAAGAACCAATTTGCCGATCGAACTTGAATCGCTTGCCGTTTGATTCGATCTGATACGTCCTGAAAAACGTCCTCAGGCATTGTTTCAATCTTCGCCAGTCCTGGTTCAATAAAGTCCATCCCGGCGGCCACGATGTCCGCTGCATTGACCAGCGGTTCACTGGTCTTAAAGTCTGAAACGCCTAGCGCGAATGGACGCCAGTTGGCTTGGTTCTTTTTGATCGATTGGTTCAATTGCAAAACACCTTCATGATGATGGTTTCGATTACCCGTCACGGATTGGTCCTTCCCTAGATCTTAGCGAAAGTCGATGGAGCTTTCCCATTGTCGCTCGGCTCTCCGAGGGTCGCATCCTGCGAGCCGCGTGGGTTATGCGGCGGTTCCATAGAGTGTTTGACGTTCGGCGGCGATGCGATATTCGATCAGTTCTTTCCATTGACCGTTAAGTTTGGTGACGCGAAGATCTAGCATCGGCTGTGCACCTTCAAGCTCCCAGGTCATCCCGGTTCCACACATCCGATCCCCGATGACGTGTTTGCACGCGCCCTCGATGACGCCGCTGCCGATCGGGTAACCGGCCGACAGGTAACTGCCATACCGCATTCGATCGCGGTTCTTGGTGAAGTAGCTATGAACCGACTGAAGATGCCCCGTCTTGGTCTTATTGAGAGACCCGCGATTGATCGCCCGCATCAACAGCCCCCGGACGCTGTCAACCTTATCGTCGAGCAACATCGCTAAGTGATGCCGCACCCAGGCCTCTGCCTCCAAGCTTGCTTCACGATGAAAGCACTGGGCCGCCAACCACAGTTTCTCAATCACATGAAATAAGTCTAGGATCGCGACCGCCTCAGGGAGATACTCCTGCTGCAGCGACCAAAAGTGCCGATCGCAACGGCCAACTGAAACGATGCCAAACCGCTGGGGTGTCGCTTGCTCAACGCGCTGCTGGATGACACCTGTGGGCTTGCCAATGAAGCGGCGACTCGCTGATTTTTTCTTACTGCTTCGAGTAGACTTGGTTCTGGTGGCCATCTGAATGTCTCCTGATTGAAAGAGGGTTCAAGTTCTTTCAATGGAGCATTTGGATGGTCCCTCCGTTGATCTTTGATGATCTGGGGGACATACCAGGTGTCCGGTACCGATTAACCGGGCACTGCACCTGAGAAGCGTTCAAACAGAGGGCAAAAAGGCAAAAAGGGCCACCCATAAACTGAGCCGCAATGACACGAAGTCATCGCCATCTTCGGCACGATGCCGCCCCCCTTGGCTGGGAGCGCAACTGTTTTCAGAGCGTCAACAGCCGGAGGCGTCGTTGTCGCGAACGCGAACGAGTGCAACGAGTTGAGAAACACCCGTCGGCGCACCTTGGAGAGAATCTAGCGAGCGCAGCGCACGCCGACCTGAATGGTCGGCGATTGAACCGCCGCGTTGACACGATGTCAGGGGTGAAGCGTCGGCACGATGCCGTAAGCCAACCCCCGAGCGTAGCGAGTAAGCGGCAGCGTAGGCCAGGCGACCGACCGTCCGAAGGATTCGGTAAGGGGTCGACGGCCGTAGCCGAGGCAGGATGCCGATGTAAACAGATGAAGCAGGATGCCGGAATCGAGTCAAAGAGTGCCCGAGTGACCGCGTCTGAGCCTAAGCGAAGTAAGCCGGGAGCGG
>CAYVAN010000234.1:265-6636 GCA_964449225.1 uncultured Rhodopirellula sp. | reverse complement strand
GCTTAGTGGTGCTGCTGTGCCCCGTAGCTTCGGTGTCTCGTTTCTTATTTTTTTAGGGTGAGGTTTGCTGTGGAAGTTAAGTCGGTTGGTCGGTCGGTGGGCAATTCGCGGGGCAGAACTTGCCCAAGTCTGGACGCTAAGCGACGTGATGTGGATCGACGGCGGCGTCGACTTTTCAAGGGGCTTGAGAAGCTAGAGTCACGGGCGTTGTTGGCAGCCTATCCTGTTTACATTGGCGGCAACCTGACATTTGGAGACGACACTGCGGACGCTCCTTACGGCCTTGAAAACACCTTTCGCTTGGAAAGCCTACCTTCGGCCGACTTTACCATCGCCCTGGACTTTACCGGACACATCACCAGATCCGAGATTCGCGATCCCTATAGTTCACGAGATCAAGTCAACTGGCCAGCTTACAACAACAACGACGACAGACCCGACGGCTTTGCCAGTTTTACTGACCAAGAACTCGCAGAGATTCAAAGGCTTTGGCAGGGAGTCGCCGAGGACTATGCCCCGTTTAACGTCAATGTAACCACCGTGGAAACGCCCAGGGACAAGATCGTCAAGGATGGTCCCAACGACACTCAGTACGGATTCCGTGCGATCGTGACACAGCCAGTCAATGGCGCCTCCGGTGGTGGATACGCAAACGGACTTGAACCCAATTTCGAGGTTGAACGCATTAATCTTTCGTTTAATCGAGATTCGGCGACAATCTCACATGAAACGGGACACAACTTCGCCGTTGCGCACACTGGCACAGTCACGCCGCCGGGTGTACGCATCGACGAGTATCAGGGCATTATTGGGCAGGGCGAAGCAAGGTATATTCCGATTATGGGATCCTCCGGAGACGCGCACAGCGGAGGTCTTAGCCAATGGTCCAACGGCAACTACGAGGGTGCGGTCGAGTACGGCAGAGATGGAAGTGTCGTGCCTTTCACTGATCAAATAGCAAAAATCGGTGCCATCACTGGTTTTCGGTCGGATGATCACGGAGGGACTGCTGCAACGGCAACGCCGATTAATTTTGATGCGAATCTGTTGGGCAGTCAGTGGGGATTCATTGACGCAGCAAGTGATCAGGACCACTTTTCCTTTAGTTCGTCTGGAGGAAAAGTTGACATCTCTCTGTCGCCATTCGAACAACACGGCAACCTGGATTCGGCAATCGCTTTATATCGGTTCAACGAGGATGGGTCTGGGACATTCATCGCCGCAGACAATCCGGACGAGCGAATTTCGTCCAGGATCAGCACCACGGTCGCTGCTGGCAATTACATCATCATCGTTGACGGAGTAAAGAGCCCTTTCAATACATCTGATTACGGTTCGCTCGGTTTCTACGATCTGGAAGTCCAGCTAGAAAAGAACGACGTTTCGGTTGATTTGGAGCAAGCTGGTAATGTCCCGTTGATACCATTTGAAAATACAAACGTTGTTGTTGGAGACTTCAATGGCGATGGTTTGGATGATTTCATTCGTCAGGAAAAAGGCCCTTGGGATGACGACGATGTGTATACGTTCCATCTTGATATCTCGCGTGGAAACGGAACCTTTAACCGAGTCGGATTAGATTCTTTGAATTGGGTCGGAGGCGATTCACACAATCTGATCGTTGGGGATTTCAACGGAGATGGCAAAGACGATTTCTTGCGTCAAAGAAAGTTACAGCCGGGCGAGAACCTAAGTGGAAGTATGCTTGCGGTGTACATTTCCGAAGGCCAAAGCTTTTCAGGCTTCAGCGTAAGCACTACCAACAACCAAGACATTCTCAATGGCAACTCATCGACGTTGCATGTGGGGGATTTCAATGGCGATGGACGGGATGATTTCTTGCGTCAGGGCACTTCTTTTGTGAGCGGCCAGGAATGGTCGCAATTGTTTACCGCCGATCCCAGTGGTCTGGGATTTACCCAAGGATCCCTAGCTAATTCTCACCTGCTACGAGGGGATTTGAACAACGTTTTTGTTGGTGATTTCGATAACGACGGGATCGATGATTTTATCAAGCAAGAAAAAGGTTTCTGGGATGATGACGATTTCAATACAGCAATTCGATATCGATCCAACGGCAATGGGACGTTCACGAGACGGAACCTACCGGATCTAAATGTACTAAAGGGCGACGATACAAACCTGCTGATTGGTGACTTTAATGGCGACGGGCGAGACGATATTCTTCGTCAAGAGATCGGTTTCGCTGACGGCATCAACGGAAATAATGCCTCCGTGTTTTTCTCTGATGGAATTGATTTTTCGCAAACCATGATTCCTCGCAATAGTTGGCTTCCTGGCCATCTGAACAATCTGCTGGTGGGAGATTTTGATGGGGATGGCAGGGATGATTTCTTGCGACAGCAACTCACTGACGGAGAACGCACCGCAGACTTTTGGATCTCAGAGGGAACCGGGGAATTTAGGCAGATCGGTGACTTCGAAGGACTACAAGGCGGGCAAGCAAATCTACATGTTGGCGATTTCAACGGTGACGGGCGGTCGGATTTAATCCGTCAACAAAGTGCAGCTGTTAGCTTTGATGGCAACGTTTACTTAAGCAGTTCCAGTCACTTCACATTTACCGTGGGCGACCCAACGGCTTACTGGGATTTACCCGAGACTGGGACTGGAACCATTTCAGCAATCCCGATCTACAATGAATCGGCGGGCCAACAAGCACCATGGACCGATGCGTCAAACGGAGGAGCCATCCTAGTTAACGATTCTGGTGTATCTGGCTTCTGGAGCCAGGGTGATTTTGAGGATCTTCCTTTTGGTGAATCTCGCAATACTTGGCTCCGTTACGAGGTTCAATTACCCGATGGAACTACGTCGATCAAAACGGCAGTCGTTACGGTCAACGGTAGCGCACCCAATACCTTGGACGACACCTTCAGTATCAGTGCTGACCCCTCGATCGAATACCGGTTCTTTAACCCGCTAGGTAATGACTTGCTTGCCCCAGGAGTCACGGCAACGATCATCGCTGTCGACGGAAACGCTGGCTTGGTGGGCCAAAACTATCAGTCCCCCAATGGCGGTAGTTTCTACACGTTCGCAGACGGTCGAATTGTATTCTCAACAGCGGATGATTTTGGGCATCTTGATCCTGGCGAAGTGGGTGCTAGTAGCATCACCTATACCGTACAAGATTCTAACGGTCGCGTTTCTGAAGCGACGATGACAGTAATCGTCGAAGGCTTTGGCCCCAGTGCGATGGTAGATCGGCTGACCTTTGACGAAGACTCATTTAATGGATCTTTCAGTTACAACGTCCTAAACAATGATCAACGGCCAAGCGGGGCCACCCTCACCGTGACGAAAGTTGATGGCGAAACTTCTAACGTGGGCAGAAGTTACAACGGACTTCGCGGTGGAAGCTTCTGGTTGAGCGCCGATGGATCCTTGGCATTTGGCACCAACGGGAATGCCGTTCCAGATGAAGTCGGCGATTTCAACTGGTTGGGCGATGGACAAAGCACAGATACATGGATTACCTACACCGTCGAGGATCAAGACGGTTCCACCAGCGTCGGAACCGTGGTCATCACCATCAATGGCAAAGGCAGACGACTCGCCTACGATCCAGATAATCCAGCAACTTCGGAAAATCCCCCAGAAAGATGGCTGGGTAGTGGCGTTGTGGAGTTGGCGGTGGCCAGCCCAACAGTTGCATTGGCAGGTTTCGGTCACTTTCACGCCCATCCCGGTCACGCCCATCCCGGTCACGCCCATCATGCTGCGGTCACGGAAATTGTAGAAGATGATCCAACATGCAATTGTCAGGGGCCCTGTCAATGTGCCGCTCAGTTTTTGGCCGGAACCAACGACAACACTTTCGACAGCGCTCAGAACAGCGATGTGTTGATTGCAAGCGATGACGGTGACGATCCAAATTGTAACTGCCAAGGTCCATGCCAATGTGCCGCTCAAATGCTAAGCGGTTCAGGCGGAGTAGACTTTGCTGAATCCAAGATCAATCGGTTAGGGGTGGAGCAAATGTTTGCCCAAGCATTTCAGGGCAGTTCCTCAACTAGTTCAGTCATCCCAAGTCGTCTCAAGTCTTCAATCCAGCAGCTTGCATTGTTGGAGCTGATTGATTCAGCCGAAAGTGACCGGGACGCCTTGAGAGTCGATGGTCTTGATTCGAAGAATGCGAGTATTCAATCGATTTCCCATAACGCTGGTACGCAGATATCAGAAGTTCATCGGGGCCTCTCTGAAGCTAATAAAGATCGGCTCGCAGTCGACCAAGTGCTCGCCAATTACGATCTAGAAGAAGACCGACTGAATGAACTTTTCCGCTGGCAGATCTAGCCTAGTCCTCAGCCAATGCCTTCACAATCTGTTCAGGCTTTCGTCGTTTTCGTGCATTCGTCATTTCAAGAGTCTCCAAGGCCACCATCGGCCGGTAACACTCTTAACTCATGGATCAGCTTTTGCGGGCACGCCACCATCCGATTCCAGGTGGTGTTAGTTTTCGCGTGAGGACCGGCCACACGTTTGCGGATTAAAGCCAGCAATGAGTGGAATGGGTTTAGAGGCATGGAGATAAAAGACTTACCGCTGTGTTCTCACCATGATCACGACTTTAGATGCTTTGTTTTCAAGACTACCAAAACTTGACTCTTCTACGGGAGGCGGTATCATTTCGACGACGGTTGAGAAGCCGTTTATTGAGGCTATTTACCTTTTAAAGATGGGGCGAAAACGATGGCAGAAACCAAAGAGTTGATTCTGGAGACAGTTGAATGGTCGAGCTTGTCACACGTCGATGAGCTTGAACCGATCAGCAATAAGGACACCGAAGTCCTTGATGCCGTGCGTGAGGTTTTGGTTCAACACGGCTACTGTGATCGATTTGGTATAACACTGTTGCACCGGCACTTTCCGCTTGCTGATGATGAGATCAATGTTGAAGCCACCGATGAAGAAAGCCGTGTCTCAACGACGAAGCCGTACAAACGGAGGGATGTAAGTGAGTCCGGAGCCATCCAAACTCAGTGGCGATTCAAGATGGATGGACCGCAAGCCGTAACTGTTTGTGAAGCCAAATGTTTTTCCGTTGGAAGCGTTAGTCACAACCAGAAGCATGTGCCGACAGCTCGGTAGATGTCTAAAAGTGTGCTTCACACGCGTGCTTTGGCAAAGTCTTAATGTCCAACAAGGGCTTCGTTTGCGAAACCCGATTGACTTTCCGCCCCTTGACGAGCATTGCTTCACCTAGGTTCTTATTCGGCATTCGTTTTAACCTCGATGGTTGAAGGAATGTCGAAACGTAGGAGTATTGGGTGAGTCAAGTGAAGTGAGGCACCAAAAAGACATAGGCAATTCTGGCTGTTTTTTTCGCTTGCGGGTTAAATCTGCGTTCCCTCTGATCAGTAAAGTATGCGTGTTGGCAGTCATGATGGTTCTTGGGAACCGCATCTGCTTTATATTTTCCTTTGGGACACTGTGTCAGTAGATGACATGGGTTGCTTGGTCGGTCACCGATACAGCACGAGCGGTTCCGCAACGAGATTTGCATGACGTCCAGCAGAACTGCAATGAAAGTGGCAAAGCAAGACCGTCAAGTTTAAGTCCGGCCACAGAAGCCATCAAAGTTCTTGATGTTTTTCATATTCAATTAAGTCTCCAAAAGATGCTAAATAAAATTCTCTTACTGGCGGTCAGTTTCGCCAGCATCGCGTTCTTGGTTGCTTCTAACGAGGCTAGAAGTCTTGATGGACGCGGTTTACTCCCGGGGTTGGCCGATAGTCTTGGTGGAGATTCAGTGGCTGGTATGGCCGCAAGTATCCCGGATGAGGTTGATGAGTTGCGATCCGAAGCGTTTAACCAGACCGCGAAGCTAAGAGAGCGGTTCGACACTGCGATCGGCTGGGCCAATGTGAATAGCAGTATTTCGCTTTTAGTCTCGGTCGCTCTATCGTTGATTGAAACGATCCGGGTTTGCTTTTTACCCTGGCTAAATTCGATTTTGCTTAAACGTGGAGCCGAGGATAGCAAAGGAGAAAAGAACCAGGAGAGAAGTTCGGTAGGTGCGTGGCTGCTTTGGGGATCTGCAATTTTTGCCATCCTGTTCTCTTGCGTGGCAAGCCAAGCAACCAACGAGGCATTCTGTCTAAAGCAACGTGAAGCGGAAATCGTAGAAGAGTACGTGGTCTTGGAACAGTCGACTGCTGGCCATCGCGATGGTCACCCAGCAGTCGTTGAGGCGGCGTCCGACTTTCGCAAAAGAATGTTGTCCCCAGAGCCTTGTAAGAGGGCTGGAAAATGCTGAGATTTATCTTTGTAGCCTTGCTTGGCTGCCTCTAGACTCTATGCGACTACGATTACTGTCAAGATCGGTTTGCTGACGTGTTTAGACG
>CAYVAN010000234.1:0-255 GCA_964449225.1 uncultured Rhodopirellula sp. | reverse complement strand
AAACCATCTCAAAGATCTAGATAAGGCTCTTTTCCTGACGAACAAGGCATTGGAGGTTCGTGGCATAAAACTATCGCTTGTCTACGGTGTGCGACGTGAAATTCAAGCCAGCACCGTGCCAGTCGTTTTGCTCGGACCTAGAGGTCTAAGCATCGCGGCCTTTTCAAAGGCCTCTCCCAACGCAATCTTTTTGCGAGACGAAATGATTAGAGACGCCTATGCTAAAATCTATGCAGCGACAGCCAAGTCAATCCC
>CAYVAN010000233.1:6387-6683 GCA_964449225.1 uncultured Rhodopirellula sp. | reverse complement strand
ACACAGAAATTTGCTCGTTTGTTGGACCGAGAAATGGTTGTGACAGACGTTGCCAACAGTCGAACATTTGTGTCGAAGAAAAATGCAAGTTCAAAACGTTTGCGTTCTGTCGGAAAGGCACATCGCGACATTGTTCGTGCCATTGCATTTAGTCAGCAAGGCAATTCAATCGTGACTGCATCAAATGATTACACGCTCAAGCAATGGGATATGCGTGACAAACGTTTGATGAAGAAAATGCGAGGGCACGGCGGCTGGGTGACGGGGGTTCAGTTCGTGCCACAATCTGACGGCGA
>CAYVAN010000233.1:0-6377 GCA_964449225.1 uncultured Rhodopirellula sp. | reverse complement strand
AACGCGAATTGATCGGTCACGTGACGTCGAAAGAATTCTCTCTTTGGAATCCAACGACTTACATTGGCGAAGCGGTCGAGCCAAACCTGCCCACCACCGCGATGCCTCATGATGTTGATATTTCATCGGCTAGTTTTTCACCCGATGGGAAACGCGTCTTGACTGCCAGCGCTGACCATACCGCTGCGGTAATGACGATCGATCCAAAAACACTTTCGTTTCGTAATGTCGTTCGTTTGCAACCGGATCGACTGACCGAGGGATCCGCCTACGTAGCGATGTCAATGGTGACCGATGATCAGGCGAGATACTTATTCATCGGCAGTGCTGATTCAACCGTTCGGATATGGGACGTGCGCCGAGGGGTTCAGCTAGGTGAGGTCGTGGGCACGGGACTGAACGACACCATCGCGGTGTCTGGTGATGGGAGGCTGCTCTTAGCTGGTTCGACGTCTCCGAAGGTAAAAGCGGTTCTTTGGCAAGTCGACTCGTCCGGGAATGCAAAAGTCCTGCATCGCTTGCGAGGTCATGATCAGGCGGTGACGGCACTCGCAATTTCAAGCGATGGCAAACTGCTATTCACCGGCGACAGCGTTGGCTTCGGAATCTTATGGGATGCGAAAACCGGAAAGCCGATGGGAGCCCCGATTGAAAACGTTCGTGGTTTCCGAATCAGTGCGGCTCAATTCTCCAGCAATTCAAAGTCGCTCTGGCTGGGAGCCGACGATGGGCAACTGACTCAGATTGATCTGGCCAGCCGACGAAGCGTTCGTCGCTTTAACCACGACGGATTTGTGACAAACATCTCGCTATCGACGGATGAAAAACATGCTGTCACGGTAAGTGAAGTGTTGACCCAAACACGACTTGAATCCAAAGCAACTTATTGGGAGGTGGGCACAAGACGTTCGGTGACTTTGGCGAGAAGTGTTGATAAATTCTCCAAGACGACGGCAGATGGCAGTTACGGCCGCCCGCGGGTAACCGCGGCCGCGTTGGGGAAATCTGACAACAGTATTGTTGTCTGCCAGGTGGTCGAGGGTGAAAAATCAGCATTGAAAATCTGGCGCAATGGAACAGCCGCGTTAGCTGGCCAACCCGACCAGTCACTGGAAATTCCTAAGCGATTGGGCGTCACTCAAGCTGTTTTGCCACTCTCTCAGGGGCATTGCGTGACTCTTAGTAAGAACGCTGCTTTTAATTGGAGTTTAAAAACAGGAAAGTTAGTTCACAGCTACCGAGCGCACGCAGGTCTCACCGAAGCAGCTTTTTCACCGGACGGTAAATGGGTCGCCACGGCAAGTCGGTCGGTAAAGATTTGGAATTCGGTGACTGGCAAATCCGCTGCGAAAATTGAAACGCCGCACATCGGACCAGTGCGATCAATTGACTTTCAGCCCGCAACTGATCCAACGCAATCATACAAGTTTGCAACTAGCGGCAATGATGGTTTCGTGCGATTTTGGAAATGGCACCCAGGTAGTGCGCCGGTGCAGATTGATGTCTACGACACTGGATCAGGCAAGAAGATCAACTTCGTACGGTATTCATCCGACGCAGAGCATTTGTTGCTTGGTGGCGATGGAGGTATCGCGCGAGTGATTGGCGTTCGCCAAGATGGTTCGATGAAATCGACCAGGAAAGTGCGATCACTGGACGTTGATGCACCCGACGTCAATTTTCGCTGCGGTGAATGGAGTGCCGACGCATCCCACGTTGCAATGGGCAGTGATGACGACCTCGCGCGTATTTGGAGACTTAATCAATCACCGCAGAGCTCAAGTGTTTCAAGAACTCCTGTAATCTTAAAAGGCCACGCCGATTCAATCGAAGACATTAAAATCGCAGGTGATCCGGGACAGGGCTATCGAGTCTTTACGGCATCAGCAGACGATTCGGTCAAAGTCTGGGATCCGAGAACTGCGGATGAAAACAAATTACGCCAGGGCCGCGAAATTCTATCGCTAGAAAAGCATCGCAGTGATGTCACTGCCGTCGACCTATCTGACGACGGCCGATTGATGATCACAGCCGGAAAAAAAGGTCAAGTCATCCTCTGGCCCGCCGAGCCGATCGATGATGTCAGCGACCGATTGTTCGACTAAGGTCTGTCTCTCTGGCCCAACGATCTGTCAACGATTTGCAAGACTCGTAAGTTCGCTGTTGTTTCTGCACTTCCGTTTTCACTCAACCAAACGTCTCGCTGATTAGCCGGTAGATTCGGTACACGATCGATTCGGGATTCGCGTGAATTTTGGCTCGACCAATACGATGGACGACTAGGTTGTCGCTAGACGCACTTAGATTCACTCGGACCCGGTAGATGTTTTCGCTTCGTGCTGGAATCAAATCACTTTCTAACAGGGATTCGGGGAGATCTTGGCAAGGTGATGCGTCGATCGAGACGACGCTGCCCATCACGGATCCCTTTTGGGCATCACCGATCATCAGCGTGACGAGCTGGCCCGGTTGTATTCGGGCTATTTCGCGATCTAGCAGGTAAAGGATAGCCTCGCGATGACGTTGATCGCCGAAGACTCCAATCGGAGTTCCAGCTCTGATCCACGAACCCACTTTGCCGATGCGTTGATCGCTGACAAGTCTTGCCGCTGGTTCTGCGGACGGACGGTACATCGGCATGGGTGGGTACAGCGTTCCGACGGACTCTGGGACGATATCCAAACGCTTACGCGCTTGATTGTAAAAATCAACCAGACCTTCGGCTTGTTCCAGATCCTTCTCTAAAGCTGGAATCATGACGTTCGAATGCGTTTGGGAACCGCGAGATCGCTGAAGCGACTGCAACTGGGTTTGAAGGCGATCGCGACTAGCGGTTGCGGCAGCATGCTGTCGGTCCAATGCAGGGTTGTGCAAAGAAGAGATGGATGACGTTGCAGCTAGCTGCTCTCCGAATCTTGGTTCGTCTCGCAAAAACCCAGACTCGGTTGTGTAAATCTCTTTCGCGTTCGCGGGAATGATCGTCATCGGAGCAACAACGCCGCGTGGAATTGGATAAGCCAAAGCCGTGGTTAAAACGGATCCAGCCAACACCAAACGAATGGCGTGAGCCTGAAGCAGAGTTTTTGTGTGGAGGAAAACAGCTACCACCACAGTGGACACCAGCAACACGATGCCCAGTAGTTCTAGGTCCATTGCTCGCAGAGTTTGGAAAACAATCATCGTGACCGATGCCAAGATAAAGTAACGATACAAATAGCTGGCGGCCGCGTAGACAGACATCCAAACAGGATCTGAAGTTGCCGTGGGGTTTCCAGCAATACTCTGTAGCCTTGTTAACAGAGACGTTCTGGATCGGAAAGCTAAATTTGGAACGCCGGTAAAGTCAGACAGTAAGTAGTACCCATCGTATCGAAGCAGTGGGTTTCCGTTGATCAAAATCGTTGACACCGAGCAAACGATCATCAGTGTGACTGCCAGGTCATGAACCGGTCCGCTATTCGAGAAGATCCACACCAAAGTGGCCAGGATTGCGATCCAGCACTCGACGTACATCCCCGCAGCAGAAATCAACATCCGTTGGCTACGTCTTTTTAGCATCCAAGCGTCAGAAACGTCGGCGTATAGGCACGGTATCCCCAGCAGCAACATTACGCCGATTGTTGGGCATTCGCATTTCAAATAGCAGCACGCCAACGCATGGGCTAGTTCGTGCAAAACTTTTGCGATCGCAATTCCTACTGCGATCCAAAACAATGAGCCAAATGGGTTTTCAGCTATCAAAGCAAAGTCAGATGCGAATTGATCGAACCGCATCAACACCGCCATCATGCACAGCGGTGCTGCGATTACGGCAGCAATCACAACTGGTCTAGCAAACAAAACGCTGGTTAGCGGTGAAACCACACCAAGAAACTTTGTTGGATTGACACCAGGGAATCGAATTGCCAATAGCGAGGACCACTTCCATCGTTTTCGCGAGGCTGATGGCCGAAACTGGTTTTGCAAATCAAGCAACCCTTGTTTGGCGGCCTGTCCAAAAAATCGGTGGATCGCATCCACTTCAAAATTCGACGAAGGGTAACGGTTTTGAAACTCCGCCGTGATTTCTTGAATCGTACGCTGTCCATCGGCAAGCCGCAGCAGTTCGTGCTCGGTTTGCGTGAAGTGGTAGTAAGCACGTGAAAGCGGATCCTTGCAAACCATCATCGGTTCCCGGTTCATTTCAACCGTTCGATGAATCAGGTCGCCGCGAAGTTTGGGATTTCGCAGTGTCGTTTGTGGGTCGCCCGTTTGAAACGTGTCGGTCACAACCGAATCCTCACGCTGGCTCGCATCCCCGGCAGGACAGCCTCATCTGAGTTATCGAAATCAATCCAATAACGAAACTCCCCAGACACGGGATCGACTTCCGGATCGACGAAAACAATTTTCCCTTTCCGTGTAACGGCCTGACCGTCGATGTTTACCTCGATACCAATGGAAGAATGAACCCGGAATCGATCAAGCTCTTCCACCGGTGCAAAGCCTTCGATTCGCAAGCGATCAAGCAAAACGATTCTCGCAATCGGTTCACCTTCGTTAGCCCAAGCCCCCGTCGACTTGTAGAGCTTCGTGATTCGTCCATTGATGGGAGCAATGATTCGGTGATCGTCTAAATTAGCTTTCGCAATTTCCAGTTGAATCTGTCGATTCTTGGTTTGCAGTTTCGCGACCATGCTTTCGGTTTGCGCAGCGTTAACCTCGGCTTCTGCTTGTTCAATCTGCAAGACTTGCCTGCGAGCCGTTTCTGTTTCAGCAGCGAGTTCCAAACTCGCAACTTGCTGTTCAAACTGAGCTTGTTTTGATTCCAAGCGGCTCTTGTCGACCAACAGCTTCAATGATTCGATTTCAGACTTTGAAACACTCGCGGCATATTGTTTTCGTGAATCAGCCGCTCGACTGTATTCGTTTTCTGCAACCGCTTCAGACTTCTTGGCTGCTAACACACGCAAGTTATTTTTTGCTCTTAGCTTGGCAATATCACGCGTGATGATCAGTTGACGTGCGGTCTGTTTTTCGCCCGCCAATTTTGAATCTGAAGCCTTGATCGCTGCGGTGGATTCTGATCGTTGTTGTGCAATTTCTAGCTCGCTTTGTGCCAACTGGATTGCAAGACGTGCGTGACGTTGGTCCATGGAGCCAATTGCTTGGCCCAGTTGAATTTCAGCGCCTGGCTTAGCATGCATTTCAACAATTCGACCGCTTCGTGTCGCAGGAACCTCCACAGATTCAATCGGGACAACAACCAAGTCCGATGCTTCGTAGTCGTTGCCGGCCATCGCTTGATTGCGTGCGAACAAGACGATCGAAACGGTTAACAACCGATGAAAGTGTTTTCTGATAGTGTTCATGTTCAAAACCAATCCTGTGTTCGCCACCACTGAACCAGACCGCGAAACAGCACAAAGGCGGCCCGGCGCTGCCCGCAGTCAACCTTGGCGACGATGTTGGCTCCGCGACGAAAGGTATCAATCTGGTCTGCTTGGATCGACACGTTTGCTCGAACGATTGATTGTCCTGCCTCGTTGAGTTGAGCAACTTGGTCGATGTGACTCACGATGCCTTGGTGGACCTTCGTTGGCGATGAAAGCACACGAAAAGAACAGTTCAAATCTTCCGAAGACGCTGTTAACAAATAGCCAATCTGGTCGTCGGGAATGTCAAGTTCCACCACCCAGCCCGCATTTGGGTCGATAATTTCTAGCAACGGTTGGCCGATCACCACGACTTGGCCAGCGAGCGATTCCTTGGCGTCCCATTGTCGAATGATGCCATCGGAGGAACTACGCAAGACAAGGGAATCTTTTTGTTGTCGGACCAATTCTAATTGTCGGCGAATGCCGTCCGCTTCGGTTTTCAGTACCGTCGCTTTAACTGATCTTTGAAGAGTATCGCGTTCGCCACCCGCTGATCTCAACGCGTCGATTTTGGTAGCCGTTGTCGCTAATTCACTCGAAAGACGTTGAGCAACAAGTTCAAGTTCTGGGGAGTGAAGTTCAAGTAATGGCAGTTCACTGGTAACCTGATCACCGTCAACCACGTGAACCTTGGTAACAAATCCGTTGGTAGGTGAGTGTTTCGTGACGACGGAGGCCGCGGCAATTCGGCCGGGAACCGAAAGACGCATTGGAATTTTCATGAACCACATCGCTAGGCAAATCACCGTGAATGCTAAGGTGATTTGCGCCCAGCGAATGGGTTTGACTTCGGTGAGCGTTTTTATGATTGAGTTCGGCGAAGCGATGTCTCGTGAAACGGCGTTCTCAATGGCTCTGGCAGTGAGATCTTGGTAGGGGCTTAATCGGCATTCGATCAAATCGATTGTCCTTTTAGTGCTGCTGTATTGTTCCAACACAATCCACGCCAAAGTCTGGCCC
>CAYVAN010000232.1:5877-6692 GCA_964449225.1 uncultured Rhodopirellula sp. | reverse complement strand
TTTCGCGTATTTGGTTTCTTTCGCGGTTGTTCCTCTCTACTCTTCTTCCGACGCGGGAAACGCTCCGCGAGGGGCAGGCCTTGTGTTGGGTGTTCAAGCGATTTAGGGGAGATGGTGGGTCTGCGCCGAAGCCGGCTTGACCCACCCTACGTTGATTGCGTTTACGTTTGCTTGCGCAAGGGTTAAAGGGTCAGGCCTTGTGTTGGGTTTTCGAGTGGTTTAGGGTGACCTGATTGTTTTGCTTCCTGTTCCTTCTACCCTGGCATTCAGCATGCCTCGACCACCTCGGATTCAATTTTCTGGTGCGAACTACCATGTCGTCACGCGTGGTGACGGTAGGCGGCCGCTGTTTCACGATGCGCGACACTACGAACGTTTCACTGAGGGGCTGCAAGATGAGGTGCAACGTAGCGGCTGGGTTGTCTTGGCTTACTGTTGGATGCCTAATCATATCCACGCTTTGATCCAGACTCCTGAGCCCAATTTGGCTCGAGGAATGCAACACTGGCTTTCGGGTTACGCTAATTGGTACGCAAAACGAAACCGGCGAACTGGGCATCTCTACCAAGGGCGATACAAAGCATTTTTGGTTGAAGATGCTGGCTACTACTGGACACTCAGTCGCTACATTCATCTCAATCCATGCAGCGGACCTCGTCCGTTAGCAGAGGACCCCGAATCTTGGCCCCACAGCAGTTTCCCTGGATACGCAAGGAAGGGAAAGCAAGTCGACTGGATCGCTTACGATCAATTGCATACCTATTGGAACGCCAGCGTTGGTGGAAGTGATCCGGCCCGCGCTTATCGGAAGTACG
>CAYVAN010000232.1:0-5867 GCA_964449225.1 uncultured Rhodopirellula sp. | reverse complement strand
AACTCCGAGAAAACCCTTTCAAAACTGAGCTCAAAGAATGGGTTTTCGGTAGCGAAGATTTTCTTCGCCGGATGCTGGCGTCGGCAGAAGGTGGGAACGAAAGAAAACTCCAATCGACCAGTCGACGTTTAAAATCGGTCAGCGTGGATGAAATCATCCGGGCAACCGCTAGGGAGCATGGTGTCAGTGCATCGGAGTATGCTCAATTTCGCTCGAACGCCGCAGGTCGTGACATGGCTGCTTGGTTGTGCAGACAGTGGACCGGAGCGACGCTCGACGAGCTTGGAGCGAGTTTCGGCCTTGAAGGAACTGGCAGTGTCTCGAACTTGGTTCGCCGCGCCGAACAACGCAGAAAGGAATCAAGAAAATGGTCGAATCGTCAACAGAAGATCGAAGGATCATTGGGACTGAAAAACCAACCCAAAGCATGACCCCCGCGAAAGGATCGTAACCAAAACAGCCGTTGATGCGATACTCGCAAGGCTCGAGCAGTTGAACGACCGAATCGATTCGCTCTAAAAACGCATCGCTAATTCAGAATCAGCGCATACCTTTGATTCCTCAACCATGGCTGAGTTGGGGCTTTCCTTTTTGATTAAGCTGCCAAAGCTACCCAAACAATTTTGAGTACAAAGGGCTCACTTGTTCAAAGGCGATGCAATAGACTTTGTGCACGCACCTTCTGAAAGCCACTTACCTATCCAACAAAATTTTGAACCATGAAAATAGCGTCTTACTGCTTTCCCATCGCCGTCCTGTTTGTAATTAGCTCTATCGCTTCTGCGCACGATGGCCGATCCCACAATCATTCTGATTCAGCATCCAGTGATGATGCTCGTCCAACCTTCACAGCCGTTCTTTTAGAATCTACTGAAGACAATTCGTTTACTGTTAATGAAAAAACTTACACCTGGAAACATCGCAGTGATCTTGGAATCCAAGACGAAGCGATGACCAAAGCTGCGATCCGCGGGCTACACAACAATGTAGATGAAGATCCAGAAACGGGGGAAGTTGTCACGGTGGTTTCCAGGCACGGTTTGGTCGTTCTGCAAAAAGATTTAAAGGAGTGGAAGCTACTTGAGAACCAAGATCCGTATTTCGCGAAATGGATGAACGCACATGGGACTGATTGTTTCAAGTTTGGCAACGAAGTGTTGTGGGCATTTGCATCGACCATCACAAAGGAGGTGGTTGTTTCCAAACGCGGAGAAATTCTCGCGAAGTTGTCGACACCTAAAGGTGATGAATTCGATAATCAGGTCGTCAATCAATACTACCGCGATGGCGGTAAGTTCACGCCATGCGATGTGGTTTGGTTGCCTGAGGCAGAAAGTCTAGTCGTTGTGACGGGTTACACTCCTGGTGATTACGTTCTTACGGCAAAGTTCGTTGATGACAATTGGCAGTGGACCGGTGCTGCTTGGGGAGGAAAGACCAACATCGGTGGCCCCTTCCAAACTGCTCACGGTGTTGAAGTTCAGAACATTGATGGCAAAGAAACGGTCATCATCGCCTCGCGTGAACACGGTCGAATTTATGGTTTCGATGAAGCTGGAAATGGAGTTTCGATTCCAGGGGCAAACGATGAAAAGTTCATTCTGCTTCCGAAGGGTTCAACGCCGTGCAACATTTCATTCACCAGCGATGCTGCTTTCTTGCCATTGTTGAATGCGTTGCCTTCCACGAACCAGGTTGCCCCAGTGTTAGTCATGGTCGATGGAGACGCCGTCGGCAACCTGATTCCCGCATCGTATGACGGTTTGGAATATATGCATCATGTCCACGGGTTTCGAACGGTAAATCGTGACGGAAAACTATTCGGGATCACCTTGTCTTGGCCCAACGGTTGGGAGAATAAAAATGGAAAACGCAACGACGGCCAAACTGCGGTATTCGAGGCGGTGGAGGTTGACACCCACTAAACATTATCCAAGGGCTTCGGGTTGAAATTCGTAAAGAACGTGCTGCTACAGGCCGTTGGTTGGAGCTGGCGACTGTTCATTGTCGCGGTGATCTTTTTCAACCTGCGGCTGTATTGGCCATCGCCGCTTGCAGCAAGGGTTGACGCGGTGCCTCGCACGCTGGTGTCACAACTGGCCGCCAACCGGTCAGCGATTGACGCGGGTGCTCCGACGCAGATGCAAGATTTCTTCCCAGAGGGATTCTACTTCTGCTACGTTTTTCACGGTTTGACTTGGGTCGAATTAGCGATTCGAGACAAGTCGTTTACCCAGCGGGCGATTGACGAAGCACAGGACTGCCTAGCGAAGTTGGATTCGCCCCAGGGTCAAATGCCGTTTCCTTCGTACCTGCCACCCGATCACGGCATGTTCTATTCAGCGTGGAAATGTTCCCTTCTAGCTGGAATTGTCCGGCTTCAAAATGGCAGCGACACTGACCAACTTTCTGAACTGCGGCGTCAGTGTGATCAGATTATTGACGCGATCGAAAATGCGGAAACACCGTTTTTGGCATCGTACGACGGTTCGGCATGGCCTTGCGACACCATGCCCGCGATCCATGCGATGACAGTGCATGATCGGATCACCGGCGTGGATCGCTATCGTGACGCGATCGCAAATTGGCTATCCGAAGCACAAGAACGCTCTGACCCAGAAACCGGCTTGCTGCCACACACTGCAAAACTCCCGGATGGTCGGCAAGTGGGTGTCGCACGAGCCACGTCGCAGGTGATCATGCTGCGGTTGTTACCCGACATTGATCCGGTGTTTGCCAAGACACAGTACCAACGATTCCGAGATCGTTTTCTGACAACGTTTGTTGGAGCGCCCTGTGCCTTGGAATACCCCAGCGGAATTTCTGGTCCCGGTGACATCGACAGTGGTCCATTAATCTACGGTCGCAGCATCGTTGGGACGGTCATGATGATTGCGTTGGCTCAAGTCTATGGGGACCAATCACTGGCCGATGCAATCGCGCAAACTGGCGAAACCATCGGCATGCCCTGGACGTCCAACGAACAGAAAACTTACGTTGGTGGAATCTTGCCGGTGGGCAACATCATTGTTGCCTACGCCCAAGTGGCGCGTCCTTGGTATGCCATAACAGAACACTATCCGGATTTGCCCCACCGAATCACGTCCCTATGGCGATGGAAAATTCACCTTGGTTCATCGATCGTTTTTTTGCCGATACTGTTACCCAGAATCACTCAAAGAAAAAAACGTCATTGATCCATTTACTTTTTTGGGCGACCTAAGTCTCGTTGGAATCGTCGGTGGCATCACCTGCTGGATTTTCTTCGGGTGATGGTAAAACGGCGACCGGTTCACCCCAGTCGGCGTCAAATTCGGCATTGCAAGATTCGCATTTTACTTGGGTGCCGAGCAGTTGGTCGTCGACAACCTTTGCTGCATCGCATGCCGTGCATTGGATTCGCACATTACCCGATTCAGCAGCCATGGCAGTTAGGTGAGCATCCATGACGCCAGCGACTTCGATGTCTTCGGGTTGCAGTGTGGTCAGCAGTTCCCGATTCATTTCTTTCATAGTGGCGAGGCGATTCGCTAGCCTTCGAACACTTCGTTCAAAGCTATTTCGGCTAGATCGGCCGTTGCCAAAGTGACGATCGCGTCCGATGTACAGGTAGGTGAATCCACGCAGTAACCGCCGTCGAGATTCCGTTGGCAGTGTGTATTTTGCTTTCTTGGCGATCAGTTCAAAGATGCGACACAGGGCTTCGGGTGGATAGTCTTGGAAGGTCATCGTTGTGCCAACGCGAGAACTGAGTCCCGGATTGCTTCGGATCATCGTGTTCATTTCGTTGGGGTATCCGGCCAGAATCACCACGAGTCGATCGCGTTGATCCTCCATTCGTTTCAGCAACGTTTGCACGGCTTCGCGGCCGTATTGATCTTGTCCGCTTTCGTCGATCAACGTGTAGGCCTCATCGACAAATAGTACACCGTCGAGTGCTTCGTCAATTTTGGCATTGGTTTTGGGACCAGTCTGTCCGGCGTACTCGGCAACTAAACCGCTGCGATCGGTTTCAACGAGCTGTCCCTTTTCCAGAACGCCCAGTGCGCCGTAAATTTCTGCGACGATGCGGGCAACGGTTGTTTTGCCTGTTCCGGGATTGCCGACGAATGCCATGTGTAGGCTGGGACGTGTCGTGGGCAAGCCTTCTTTTTCGCGAAGCCGCTCCATCTTCAAAAAGTTGGTCAGTGTTTCAATCTGATCTTTGATACCTTCCAGCCCCACCAAGCGATCGAGTTTGGCGCGAGCGTCTGCCAAGCGTTCTTCTGGGGTACGATCGTCTGGCGGATCTGCGGCAGCCGATTTGGAAGGCTGCGCTTTTTCTTTTGCATTGGATCCGCTTGAACCGGATCCGCCAGGCCCTGCAATCGCAGTTGGCTTTTCAGCTGCGGTGACACTGACGCCTTCACGTAATCGCTTCGCTTCTTCGCGAAGCCACGAAAGCGCGTCACGAGCGTGATCGGTATCGACTTCGTTGGCCAAATGTTCTGGGGCTTTGCCTTGCAATTCGTCAAATTGCCGCCGCATCGATTGGATGCTTTGATTGTCGGCCAGCGAGACATCGCCATCGACTGACGCCAAAAGATTTGCCATTCGCATCGCCAGGGTTTCCAGTTCGCCCCAGCGGTCTCTTACTGCGGGAATCTCCGCAAAGGGTCGCACAAGTTCCGACCATCGAAAATCGTTGCTGGCACTGATTAACCAATCAACCGCTTCATGCAGTTGGCTACCCATGACCGATTTACCCCAGATGTGTTCCAGCAGGGCTCGGCCAAGTTGGCGCTGTTCCATCGACCGGGCATCGGTTTGAGGCACGACCGCCGCAAAGACCTTCATTAAGAAACCTTGATGCAGATCATCCATCTGGCCAGCGACCGACACCGCGTCGCCATCATCGCCGCCCCGAAGCCATCCGTAGGAACCACGAATCAGTTCGCCGCTTTCGACGTACAAGGCACGAGTTTCTTTCAGGGCATCTCGGTACAAACGGATGGATTCGACAATACGGTCGTCAGAAGAGGAAGACATCGGTGCGGCGTCCAAACTGTGGTGTGGTCGATTAAGCCCAGGGAAATCAGGCGTTTGGTGTTACTTCCAAGATAGCGTTTGTTGCAACGTTCAGGGATGCCTGCCCAGATACCGACAACCGTACGCTTACCGAACACAATACGGTTTGGTTTCAAAACATGATCCAGCTAGACTGTCGATAGCTTTGTTCAACCGTTGGGCACGCGGTTTAACGAGTCATTTCCATGTTCTATCTCATCCATCCTGTTATCGTTGCTTCATGCTGGTCAATTCGTCGCGATTCTTGGTCGTTCTGATTTGTTTGGCGGGATGGCTCGGCTCAGCATTAGCCGTCGATGATGTGTCGGACACACATTGGTCGCTTCGTCCAATCGAGTTGGCGAACATTCCAACATCGGACTCCGCCGCAGAAACCGCTTCGGTCATCGACGAATTGCTTGGAAGAAAGATTCACCGTGTTGGACTCGTCGCAAACGGGCCAGCCAATCAACGAACTCAGATTCGTCGTCTTTACTTGGATCTAACAGGACTGCCGCCGTCGAGAGCTCAACTGGCTGAATCTTTGGCCGACGATTCAGAACAAGCCTACGAGAAGCTGGTTGATCAATTGCTACAGAGCAAACACTTTGGCCAGCATCTGGGTCGGTACTGGTTAGACTTGGTTCGGTACGCCGATACACATGGTCTGCACCTAGACAACTATCGCGAAATTTGGCCCTATCGTGATTGGGTGATCAACGCGTTCAATGCCAACATGCCATTCGATCAATTCGCTACCAAGCAAATCGCCGGTGACTTACTACCCAGCGCCACTGACGATGATCGTATCGCCAGCGGTT
>CAYVAN010000231.1:0-6707 GCA_964449225.1 uncultured Rhodopirellula sp. | reverse complement strand
GTGTTCCCTATTTAATTGAGTTCACCGCAGCCGACCCAGGTGACGATACGATCACACAATGGGCCATCGATTGGGGTGACGGTGACATTCAGCTTTTTGACGGTGCGTTGTCATCAGCTCAGCACACTTATCTCGAAGACGGCTTGTATCCGATTACGGTCAGTGCCACCGATGAAGACGGTAGCACTGTCCCATTTAGTCTCTCGCTTGACAGCTCTTTAGATAATAGTGGATTTGTTGTTACCGACTTTCTTGCCGACGACCAAACCTCCAGTCACGACTATGCCCAGTCGGTCGTGCAGCAGCCCGACGGGAAATACGTTGTTGCTGGCCACTCCCAGTCCAATCAAGGTCGTAATCTATCACTTGTCCGCTATCTCCCAGACGGCCAACTGGATAGTTCGTTTGGAACCGATGGTAAGTCTCTCGTTGACTTGGGCGGATCGGTAGCTTTGAGGTCATTTGCAATGCAAAATGACGGTACTTTCTTGGTAGCTGCTCAGGTCGGTTCTACACCTATCATTGCCAGGATTGGTCAAGACGGAGGACTTGATACAAGCTTTAGCGGTGACGGAAAGGTTCCGGTTAACTTTGCTGGCTCTAGCGACAATGTGCGAAGTGTACTCGCCCAGCCAGATGGCAAGATCGTGGTGGGCGGATACGCTTACCAAGGGGGCCAAGGATCCAATTTTGCCCTCAACCGTTACTTAGCAGATGGCAGTCTTGACCCCAGTTTCAGCGGCGATGGGGTACTGACGACTGATTTTGAAGGAACAAGTCGCTACGATTATGCCCATGACTTGGCAATTCAACCCGATGGCAAACTCGTCTTGGTTGGCCGCAAGGGGAGTGGTATTGCTGTCACGCGATATAACGCCGATGGATCATTGGATACATCCTTTGATACCGACGGAAAGCTAGTCGCCAGTATCCCAGGTGGAAGCAATTGGACTCATGCCGATCTAGCGATTCAGTCTGATGGAAAATTGATCGTTGCTGGACGTTCAGGCCTTACAAGTGGCGGGTACAAACATCTTCTGCTTCGCTTCAATTCCGTGGGTGAATTGGACCCCGATTTTGGCGATGCCGGAGTCCTGGTCAGCGATTTCGGTTCGGATGAACGTGCTAATGTGACGACAGTGACGCTTGACGAAGCTGGACGCATTACCGTGGGCGGGCGCGTAGCAAGCGATTCAGGCGATAGGTTCGCTGTCTCACGCTACCTTTCCGATGGGACTCCCGATGTAACCTTTGGTGGTGACGGTCATTCCACCGTTAAGTTTGCGGATGCTAGTAACAGCTCATTGTCCGATGTGATCTTGACCAATGACGGTGGCGTACTATCGGTTGGTTACGCTTATCAAGAAGGCGATTACGATTTCGCGTTGGCGAAGTTCTTGCCGGGTAGTCAAGTCACCGTCGTTGGTACACCCAACTCGTCGCCAACAGCTTCCCCTGCTTCGTTAACCGCAGTGATTGGGCAACAGCGAAGTATCTCGATCGACGACCTGGGATACAACGACGTCGATGGAGATGCTTTGTCTGTCGTGATCATCAGATCGGTGCCTGCATCTGGAATCCTTCGATTCAACGGTATCGAAGTCAGTGCTGGAGCACACCTTGATGTGGGCGATTTCCAGCATAATTCACTGGTTTACGAAAACGGTCCAAACGCTCAATCACAAGAGCAAATCTCGTTTGAATACGCGTTAGGCGACGATTATGGCATCAGTGAATCTGCGTTCTTACCGATCACGATGTTGGCAACCAATCAGCGGCCCATCATTAGATCGTTGGCTTTGCGAAACGACACCGGCATTGAAAACGATCTTCGGACAACCGACCTCACCGTCATCGGTACCCTTATTGATAGCGACGCAAGTAACACTCAGTACACGATCGAAGTTGATTTGAACGACGATGGAATCGTGGACGAGCAGTTCGACGTCGTTGCAAGCGAGGGAAACATAGACTTCGATTTTAGCCCAACAGAGTTGCAGTCATTCGGCGATCACGTCTTTCAATTCAGAGGTGTTGAAAGCTCAGCTAGCGAAGTCGTTCGAGGCCCCTGGCAAGCACTTGCATTTGAGTATTTGCCTCCAAATGTTGCACCTGAACTTCGACAGAACGGCAGCTGGGATCAATTCGGAACCTTCGCAGTGACAATTGGTGCCTACTCAATTTTCGATCGCGACCAAAGCAGTGAAAGCTATCGCGTCGACGTAGACTACACGGGAAATGGATCATCAGACCATTCTTTCACGGAAACTGTCCGATGGGAGAATCTAAGCGTCTACCCGGGTGATCGATACTTCGACTACTCATACAACTACTCTCACGATCCTCGCGGTTTTCTACTTCCGCCTGGGACTCACCAAGGCTTTATTCGCGTGGTTGAGCTGGATGGCGAAGATGTTCTTCCAGGTCTATGGCAAAGCTGGTTTTTCGATATTTCAGAAGACTCAATACCTCAGATTTCTGATCTGGGGTTAGTCGAAGACACCTGGAACCCCAACGACAACCGATCCAGCAATCCGGCCGTTACTGGAAACGTCTCTGCCTCCTATCGCGATGGCGAACTCAGTTTATTGGGGTTGCAGTTCGACACAAACTTGGACGGAGATTTTGAGTATGAATTGGCAACCACTGCTGGAGCGTTTACTTTCGACCCATCAGACTTTCCGGCGTTCGGATTTGGGGTGCAAACCATTGGTGTTCGAGGGATCACCCGTTTTAACGAATCAGGGCCGTGGGAATGGATCACCTTTGAATACATTGACGATGCCGCAATCCCCACGATCGATTCGATAGCGTTCGTCAACGATACAGGCGTCGTAGGCGACGGGAAAAGTGCCGATTTAACAGTTCGTGTAGATGCTAGTTTACAAGATGGCCCTTATGGCGGGAGCGTTAATGTCGCAGTGGATCTTGATGGCGATGGCATTGCGGATGAGGTTCCTGGAACGTCTAACCAATTCCAATTAACACCAAGCATGATCAACGGTCGGCAAACAATTTGGTTTCAAGCCGTCGCAAACAATGATTATGGTTCAGGATCGACCTTGCATTCAGAGTGGATACCATTCGAGATTGAGTACGAGAACTTGGTTCCCGAGCTGACTTATCTTTTAGCGATCGATCCGTCAGATCATACAATCAACGAGTTCCGAAGTGATGAAATATCGCTTTTCGTAGTCGATCCCGACGATTCAAGCGGAAGCAATGGCTACCGAATTGAAGTCGACTATCACAAAGACTCGTCGGTCGATCGTTGGTTTTATGTTGATCGTGATATTGAAACAAACGTTGATACACACTTGTGGTTGCGAAATCGAGTTGACGAACGTCTGAACTACATGAACGAGAGGTTCAGCGACATTACGTATGGGGTTCACGCCGCGAACTTTCGGGTAGTGGAGAATGGAAAGTACGGAGATTTTGTCGAGGGAAGTTGGCAACCGCTTGAGCATATCGTGATAAGGCAGGCAGCCGTGCTGCCTTCAGTCAGTGAAATCAGGATCCCAGATAATCGATATCCGTCTTTGACGGTGCAATGGTCGAATAATAGCGATGATCCTCATGCGATTTCTTATGATTTGGATGGAGTGTCTTTTGAACTCGATCTGGATCATGATGGTGTTGTCGACGTACGACCGCTCGGTGGATTAGATTTTGAAGATCCAAATGAGAACACGGACTTGGAACTTGATTTAGGTCAATGGCTGCGACCGGGTAACAACGAATTACAGGTCAGGGTCGTCGCTGAAACTTATATTACTGACGAATCTGTTTCCCCGTATTTTTTCCACGTAGCTGAATTGCAGGGCGCCTGGCATTCCTTCACATTCAACTATCAACCAGAAACGCCGGCTCCTGATTTGAGTGTTCGGCTATTAGAGGACACGGGGCCCGACATTGGAGATGGCCGCACTAGTCGATCTGACATTTTGGGAATTGTGTATGGCTCGTCTAATGATACTTGGAACCACCACCTGCAAGTCGAAGTAGATTACGACAGGGATTTTGTCAGAGACACATGGTTTGGTTTTAACCAAGATGAGTTTCAAAATGTTCCTAATACTGTTCAGGTAACAGATGGTCTTCCATTTGTCTTTGAACCAAAATTTGGTTTTGCTTCAAACGAACTACCATTAGGAGATCATGAATTTTGGTTTCGAACTGTTGATACATCTCAGTCACCAAACGTCTACGGAAGTTGGAAATCAGTTGAGTTCTTTCTAGAAGAGCATACCGTGCCCAATGATGTTGCCATCACGGTAAGTGATGCTGTGGGATACGAGGGAACGCAGCTCTCATTTGATGTTCAACTATCGCAAGCGGTTCCCTACGACACTGTGGTTTACTATGACGCGGAAAACATTACTGCCGGAGCACTAGATTATTCACTAGACGGTGAACAGCCGATTGGCTTGCAAAAGCGAAAATTGAAGTTTCCGGCAGGCGTTACCTCCATGCCAATTAGTGTCGACACCTTTGCGAGCAATGGGTTTCATGATGCAGAGCCGACGGAGTACTTTCGAGTCAATGTCAGCCGTAGGTCACCCGTCATCGAAGACTGGACCTTGGACGATCGTGATCGACTCGGGAAGGTCTTCGGGACGCTGACGCAGTCCGGCGAGTTTCAATCTCCGCAAGCCGTCTCAACAACAGCAGGAAACCCAACTGTCGATTTCGATCAAAGCGGAAGCTGGGTGGTAGATGCTTCTGCACTCGGCACTATTCTCGATGGCCAAGTCATTGCGTTACCGCCAATGGTCGATTTCACGGTGACGCAAATTGCCAGTGGCCGTGTTTCTGAAGGCCAGACGGTTAGCTTTGAGGTCAAGCTATCTGCACCGGTGACTCGAACAACCACGCTCGCCTATGGTTTCTTCGACCGTTCAACGGAGAGTCTTGGATTCGATCCCGATTACGAAGTAATTTCGGATCATCAAGGTGGTTTCGGGGATCAAAAACAAGGTCATCTGAAATTTGATTCCGGCGAGGATACACAAACAATAACGATCTTGATTAGGGATAACGATCTAACAGAAGACGCTGAATCTTTCGGCTTGGTGGTTGAGAGCATTGCAATCAAGCCGGAGCGATCTAAACGAGTTGTCCGTGATTTGCAAATTTCTCCGAATGACGGCAATCTTGATCCGCACGAATATCCCAGCGGACTTTCCGTCAGCGATGCGATCGTATCAGAGGACATGATAGCAACCTTTGCGATTTCAGTTGATTCAGTGAATGATGGTGGTTTCTATCGTTATCAAACCGAAGATCTTTCTGGTGTGGCTGGAAGTGACTACGTTTCCAGTTCCGGTTATGTTGAGTTTGAACCCGGTGACTCACCAACCAAGACAGTCACGGTCCGTCTGATTGACAACGGAGTGATGGATTTTGAACGGTCATTTCAGCTGGGTGTATTTCAGCTCGTCGCCCAGGGTGAGTTTGGCTGGGGTACTGACTACAACAACGCTGCATTCGGCGTCGCTACGATCGTTGACGAGGAACCTCACCCATTGCCACCGCAGGTGACTGTTGGTGTTACCAGCATCACCGTTGAGGAGGGCGAGGATGCCGTGTTCCAAGTATCGCTGAGTGAATCCGCTGATCGCCCCATTCGACTGCACTATAAGACGATCGATGATTCAGCGGTTGGCTCTAAAGATTACACATTCAGTGAGGGATGGATGACGTTTTTGGCGGGAGAAACAGAGAAAACGGTTTCGATTGCGACACTGAATGACACTCGCGGCGAGTTTACCGAACAGTTTTCGCTCGTGGTTGATAACCCATGGGACAGTCAAAGCCCATCCATTGCCATCGGAGAAATCACGAACGAAGATAGCGGACCACCATTCATCGATGATACCAGCGTCGTGGGCAACGAAGACTTTCCGTTCGTCTTCAGTGCGAGTGCGTTCCCAGCGATGGGGTTTGGTCATGCGCGTAATCGATTTGTCACCATTGCGACCTTGCCTGTTGCTGGCGAATTGACTTTGGATGGAATCGTAGTCGTCACGGGCACTGAAGTGAATCATGACCAATTGGAAGCGGGGGATTTGGTTTTCACACCAGGTCTGAATGAATTCGACAGCCCCTACGCGGCATTCGATTTCTTCGTCACTGATTCGGACGTGTCGAGTCGACCTGCAAACATGCGGATCTCGGTTCTGCCTTTCAACGATCCGCCGACAACGGCAGATTTCTTCGCAGATGGAATTGAAGACACGCCTTTAGATTTTCCGTTCTCGTTGATCTCCTACGCTGATATCGAATCAGACTCGCTCGCGGGTATTCAGATCGTCACACTTCCGGACAACGGATCGTTGCTCGTCGATGGCGTTCTGGTGGACGCTCCGCGATTTGTCAGTACCACCGAATCATTGATATTTATGGGTGGCGAGAATGGTTTTGGGACGGACTACGCTACCTGGACGTTCAGGGTGTCCGATGGTGAAGGCCTCAGCTTGCAGGCATCCACGGCGACAATCAATCTAGAAGCGGTCAATGATGCACCAGCTACCGAGGATTTTACGTTCACCGGTGAAGAAGATACTACGCTTCAAATTCCTTTGACCGCTTTTCCCATCGACGACGCTGAGAATTCACCGATTGCGGGTGTTCGCATCGTCACGCTTCCTGATCGTGGTGCACTTTATGTGGACGGTATCGAAGTCACTTCGCCTCAGTTCGTC
>CAYVAN010000230.1:0-6738 GCA_964449225.1 uncultured Rhodopirellula sp. | reverse complement strand
GCCACGGTGACCACGGACGACGAACGACGAGGTCGCGATTCTTGCACGGTTGCC
This sequence comes from uncultured Rhodopirellula sp., assembly GCA_964449225.1. Taxonomy (GTDB): domain Bacteria; phylum Planctomycetota; class Planctomycetia; order Pirellulales; family Pirellulaceae; genus Rubripirellula. Next base: position 6,684 of record CAYVAN010000230.1, on the reverse strand, counting down.
AAACGAGTTGCCGGAACATCAGCGGCGACGTTTTTCGCAGGGGGAAGCTTAGGCAGATTCTTCGCCTGCTTTTGAAGCTCCGAAACAAATCCTGATGGCTGCTCTGTTTTCTTTGCAGACTTCGATGTCGCCGCCACTAATCGTCGCAATGCCTCTCGCTGAACCTCAGGCGGATAATCGGCAAAAGCATCCAGCAATTCGCTATGCTGCGGGTCGACGGTTTCTGCCTTGACTGCGTTTTGCTGAGTCTTTGTTCGCTGAGAAGCAAGACGCTCTACCTGCGGGCTAGGGCTACGTGTCTTGGCCGTTCGGCTGATGTCACGATTCAGATTCTGCCGACGCGAACGATCTTGCTGACCAGGATCCTGATGCGCTGTGTTCTGATGCGATGTGTTCTGATGCGCCGTGTCTTTCTCTTGCTGCACAATGTCCTGCTGCAGTGTTCTGCGACTGGAAGCCGGTGGACGACGAGTCTTCGTCGATGGTTGGCGATTTGCTGCAACGGTTCTACTGTTGGGCGAGGCAGTCTTACCAGCGGCGGCGTCGATGGTTTCGGCCGTCATCGTCACTTCCGTCCCACCGTGACTCGTTCTAGCCGAGGCAGTACTGACTTCTGCCGAAGACCTCGGGCGGGAAGTTGCCAATCTCTGTTGCGGTGGATCCACGTCCAGAAGATCACCGTCCATTTCCTGCGTCACCTTGGGTGTCACTTTGGCGAAACGTCCAAACGGCTTTGTACCGCGACATCCCGATACGACAAACGTAGCAGCAATGAAAGCTGTAATCGTCGTCCATCGTCGACTTTGAGAGTGCATCCTTGCCTCTGATTTAGTTGAGCGACTGGTGGAACGGGGCCGTCTGACTGATCCGTCGCGTTTCTGAACACTGGGAAGCCTACAAAAACAGCCGATCCACTCACAACACCAAAACGATGTATCCCCAGAAGCTCGTTTTCTCCCAAAATAGGGATGACGGCGACGCACAATCCCCCTATTTCAGTATGGGAACGAAACTCACTTTAGCCGCAAATTTTGCCTAAGCCGCAGAGCCGGGAATCCCGATACCTGGATTGAGTACGTCCAGTTCGTCGTCAATTCTCACTTTGCAGACACCTCAATCATGCCCCAAAGTACAACGCCGTCCCATCAACCTGAAAGGCAATCATCCCGAATGATTGTTGTGGATGATAATGTGCGGTGCATTGGCGGACATTTCTTCGAGCTATCAAGTTTGTTGATGGCGGGGGCAAAAAAACTCGGATACGAACCGATACTTGCAGCTCACGAAACGTTTGATTTGGCTCAGGCTCGTTCGCCATTTCCCATTGTCCCAATCTTCCAAACTCGCCGACTACTTCGTTGGTCGATGGGGGTTGACGGCGAATCAACGGTTACTCGTTCGCTCAGTGGAATGCCTGCGGACGAGAGCCCTTGGAACCGAGGCCTTCAATTTTTTCGCGATCTCTGGGTTCCTCCGTCCAAACGACCCTCACGGATGCTGGTGACCTGGCGGAACAACTTCCTCAGTTTCATCGATCAGGTAAAGCCAACATCAAAGGACCGTCTACTGATCAGCACCGGTGACGACTTTTTAATACTGGCACTCGCGTCGGCTCTTCAACAGGTAACACTGCCAAGCTTGCACATCGACGTCGTGGTGCATTTCGCACTGACATCCGATGATCAGCCTGACAAAGAAGAACGACTAAGACGAATTGGACGTCAAACACGTGAAGCCATCGATTCGATGACACCTCATCACGTGCATTTGCACGCAACAACAAACTCATTGGCGCAGCAGTGGCGGCAATCAAATGTTGGAACGCCCGTCAGCGTCATTCCATATCCCACACGAACTCGTCCGCTGATCGATAGGCAAAGTTCCGCAGATTCAAAATCCGGCTTTGATCGACCGTTAAAACTTGTCCTGGCCGGTCTACCACGAGCGGAAAAGGGCAGGGAGTCGATTCATGATTTCTTACTGGACGTACAATCCACCCACTTGAAAAATCATAATTATCAAGTGTCGATGCAAATGCCAACTCAAAAGTGGGAATCGATGATCCCGATGGCTTTGCATGATTTCTATCGCAAGGCATTGAACGGATCAGCACATTCACCACTTGAAGTCATGACGTCCGATCTATCCACGGACGACTATCACCACTGGCTCGACACTGCGGACATCGGTTTGTTTTTGTACGAACCCCATCGCTACAAAGCTCGATGCAGCGGCGTACTTTTGGAATTGCTCGGTCGCGGGGTTCCCGTCATCGTGCCCGACAATTGCTGGTTAGCCGAGCAAGTTCGTAAAGCGGGCGGTCACCGCAGCATCGGATTTATCTATCAAGACCGCAGCGAGATTCCCGAACTGATGAGCCAATTCAAGAAACATCGTTCCGCGATGATGGAACGCGCAGCTGATTACGCAAAGAAATTGCAACAGCAGCACAACGCAGTGAACACGCTACGAGTCATGGGCACCGAGCCAATTCACAACTTAAATCACAGCGATCGCAATGCTGCTTAGCGGATCCGCACCACGTTGATTTCAAACCACTGCGTTTTATAAGCTTGATGAAAGCATTTTCAAATTTGTTAGGGATGTAGATGTAGGCCGGAACAAGCGAAGCGCAGTTCAGGCAATTGAATCAGTTCAGGCAATTGAACTGGTTCAGGCAATTGCATCGCATGGTGTTGAATAGCCTCGTGGGCCAAACGGTCAATAAACGCGGCGCTGTCCAGTTAGCGATTCGACTTCAATTCCAAGATCTCGGTCGTATCCAATTCAGGCTGACCACCGCGACCGCCACTGCCGGCGACCGTGTAGAGCTTGTCCTTCCACTGCACGATCCCGGTTCCATGGCGACCGACGGTAAAACGCGAATCCATCCGCCACTTTCCGGTCTTAGGATCGAACGCATGAATTTCGTTGTGCGCGGTCCGCTGAAGCATACTTTCACCGCCAGCGACCAATAACTCAGAACCGCGGACGATCGAAAAACAACCGGCACGGGGAATTGGCAGATTGCTGGACTCCGGCAAAGTCCGCCACTGCTGCGTTTTGATGTTGTAAACGTCGACCTCACCGATCGTCAAATCGAACACCTGCTTTGTCGAAGCAGACGACCTGCGTCCGCCAACGGCGTAGATTTCGTCGTCGATCACCGCCGCCTGAAAATGATCTCGTGATCGTGGCGCATCGGGTAGTTTTCCCCAAGTTTGCTTCGTTAAATCGAAGCGATCGAACCAAGAAACCCATCCATCCCAATGTCCATTGCGAATCCCACTGACCAAGTAAAGGAATCCGTCGTGGATCACGACCCCAGCGCCGCCGCGACGTCGACTTCCCGGAATTTCCGCACCCCAACTCCAATCATCCTGCGCAGGATCATAAACCAAAATTCGGTCCAGTGAGATCTCATGAGGGTAGGCACCGGTCATCGCTCCCACCACAAGAATTTTGTTCCCCCACACGACGGGCTGAAAGTGATGAATCTCCACCGGAGGCCGCGATCCACCAGTCCAAGTCCCTGTTGTTGGGTCAAAGATATCAACAGGTTTAACCTTGCGTCCGCCCAATAAATAAAACCGACCATTGCACTCGACAAATGCGGCTTCGTGTCGCTTATGAGGACGATTCTTTGTTTCTACAGGTTTCCAAACAGGAATCGCTTGAACGCCTGAGGCGATCACCGAAGCTTCGGTCAAACCGTTGCCAGTGACCGGAGGATCAGATCCATCGCAAATACAAGGCAAGCTAACAAAGGATAGCAGGCCGACACAAGCAAGTAGAATTCGTTTTTGACAAACCATTAGGAAAGGTTATCCACGACAAGTTTAGCGACCCTTTGGGCAACGTCAGTCGTCGACGAAGTGCCGCCGATATCGGGCGTTCGCACTTCCCCTTGTTCAAGCAATTTTGCAACTGCGTCCTCAAGCTTCACTGCCGCATCCAGGCAAGTCTTATTGTCATGCTTATCACCGAGCCAATCCAACATCATCGCCGCCGACAAGATCGTTGCCAGCGGGTTGGCAACATTCTTGCCAGCCAATTGCGGCGCGGTGCCGTGCGAGGGTTGGAACAGTCCATGTTCTTCACCAATTTCAGCAGATGGCCCTAAACCCAAACCACCGACCAAACCCGCGCCCAAGTCTGACAAAATATCGCCGAACTGATTCTCCATCACCAAGACATCAAAGTCCCACGGGTTTTGAACCATGTACAGACTCATCGCATCCACATAAACCGCGTCCGATGCAATGTCGGGGTAGTTCTTCGCAACATCCATAAAAACGTCACGAAAAAACGCCATGCTGCGGAACACGTTCGCTTTATCAACACAGGTGACCATCTTCTTTCCATCACTTGGACGTCCGTTGCGTCTTTGAGCCAGTCGGAACGCAAAATCAGAAACCTGCGACGTCCCCTTACGCGTGATCACCATCGTGTCGGTGACGACTTCGTCACCCACTCGGCTACCGCCACCAAAGGACGCAAACAAACCTTCTAAGTTCTCTCGAATAACAATAAAATCGATTCCCGGCCCGGTATCCTTCAACACGCAAGGTGCGTTGGGATAAAGCTTGACCGGTCGAATCGCCGAATGAACCTGCAATGCTCGTCGAAGCCCCACCATCATCGTCGGTTGAACTTCCGTGCCGTCGGGCGAACGAACATCGGGCAGACCAATCGCCGACAACAAAACGGCATCAGCAGCCAAACAATCTTCCAATACTGCCACCGGTAATGTCTCGCCGGTTTCGCGGTATAGCTCAGCACCGGCGTGATGGGACGTAAAAGACAAATCCAAGTCGTCAATTGCTTGTACCATTGCGTCCAGGACAAGGCGAGTCGCGTCCATGCATTCGGGACCAATACCATCACCGGGAAGCAATGCAATTTTGTAGGAAGTCATCGATTAATTTTATTGAGAGTGAAGTAAACAATTCATACCGAACGGAAAAATGAAACCAAACATTATCCCGGAAAACGTTGATTTAGCTCAGTCACATCCGCATCACTAAGGTAGCGAGTCTTTTCTTGGCGAAGCATCAAAAACAACTTCGCTGTTTCTTCGAGTTCCTCGGTGGATGCGACGGCTGCATCTAAGCTCTTGCCAGCAACCACTGGGCCATGATTGGACAACAAAACGGCTCGTGAAGCTTTTGCGGCTTGCTCGACAGCGTCGGCTAATCGCTCATCGCCCGGTGCAAAGTATGGGACCACCGGCAATGTTCCGACCCGCATCACATAGTAAGCCGTGATCGGTGGCAGTGCGTTGGACCGATCGATATTTCCCAAGCACGACACCGCGACGCTGTGGGTCGAATGTAAATGGACAATCGACTGTTCATCGGGACGTGATTGATACATCGAATGATGCAAGAACGCTTCTTTGGATGGCTTGTCGCCTGAAAGCAAATGACCGGTGTTACTGATTTTTGAAATCCGTTCCGGATCCAATCTGCCCAAGCATGAATTGGTGGGCGTGATCAACATACCATCAGGAACGCGAACGCTGATGTTTCCGGAACTGCCCGCTGTAAGACCACGATCAAAGATCGACTTACCATGCATGGCAATCCGCTTGCGTAGTTCTTGTTCATTCACGCCAACATCTCCAAAGCTGTCGCAAAGAAATCTTCGCCACCAAAATTACCCGACTTCAGCGCCAATGCTAAAACAGGTTCGACACCCACCGTTTCGGTCCAGGGAACACCGGGACAAATCTCGGGGCCAATTCGCAGCTTTTTGATTCCTAACTCGCGCACGATCGCTCCCGACGTCTCACCACCAGCCAAAACGAGTTGCCGAAACCCAAGCTTACTGACGAAAACGCATGCAACACAGGCAAGCAGTTTCTCGATCTGATTGGCCACCCGTTCAATGCCGTACTGCTGCTGAAGAGAACTTACCGTTTCAGGGTTAGAAGTTGATGTCACCAACAAAGTTTCGTTCGCCCCAGTCGCGGCTGCCCAAGCGATAACACGATCGAGTTCTGCGGTCGGATCATTCATCAGTGCCGCAACGTCAACGGTACAAATCTCGCAACGTGCTTGTATCCATTTGACTTGGCTTTGCGTGGCGGGCGAACAACTTCCCGCCAAAATCAACTTCCGCCCCTTCGCCGTTGGCAAGCAAGTCGTTGATCCACAGGCTGACAAAATACCGGCACTGCGATAAGCCGCTGGCAGGTATCGTGCCAATCCTGAACCGCCGGTAACCAGGGGCATTGCTGATACGGCGTCGGCCAAAGTCGCCAGATGATCATCATGGCAACAATCCGTCACCACGAACGACACACCCTCATCAGCTAGTTCAGCCATCTTTTGCCGACAGGTCTGGGATGATTGACCAACCGATTCATGCGAAAGCAAACCCACCTTGCGATTGGTTTGCCATCCCAACACACGCAGCAAATTGGCGTCGGTCATCGGGTTGAGTGGATGGTCCTGCAAACCCGATTCATTGAGCAATTTGTCGCCCACAAACAAATGCCCCTGGTAAACCGTTCGACCGGCTGCGGGGAATGCCGGGCAAAAGATGGTTTGCTTGACATCTAGTTCATCGATCAACGCCTCCGCCACCGGGCCGATGTTTCCCTGACTGGTCGAATCGAATGTTGAGCAATACTTAAAGTAGAATCGAGCCGCCCCAAGTTCGCCAAGCCAACGTAGTGGG
>CAYVAN010000229.1:0-6769 GCA_964449225.1 uncultured Rhodopirellula sp. | reverse complement strand
TGTTGTGGCGGCGGATGCGGTGGTGGCTGTGGCGGCGGCTGCGGCGGCTACGGTCGCAGCAGGGGGAATCAGCACCCTGCTGATTGAACGTGAAGCGATGCCCAGATTTCACGTCGGCGAATCTCTCATGCCCGAAACCTACTGGCCGCTTCAACGCCTGGGGCTGACCGAGCGAATCAAGTCTGCGGGGTGGCAGGCCAAGAAGAGCGTCCAGTTCGTGTCCCACAACGGCCGAGAATCCGAACCCTTCTTTTTCAGCCAACACGACGATCGTGAATGCAGCACCACGTGGCAGGTCGAACGAAGCGAGTTCGACAAAATGATCTTCGACCGGGCAGCAGAATTGGGGGCCGATTGCTACGACCGCACTCGTTTGTTGGACGTTCATTTCGACAGCAATGAAAAAGCCACTGGCGTGACCGTTCGCGATTCCGCAGGAAAAGAACAGAAGATTGATTCCAAAGTCGTCATCGACGGCACCGGTCAGCAATCCTTCCTTGCAAACAAGTTAAATTTAAAAGAAGTCAATCCGGATCTAAAACAGGCTGCAATCTGGACCTACTATCGCGGCGCGGTCCGAGGCGAAGGCGACAATCAGGGCGCTACGATCATCATGCAGTGCGAAAACCGTGATGCTTGGTTCTGGTTCATTCCTCTTTCGCGTGGCATCACCAGCATTGGCTGCGTGGCCAGCAACGACTATCTGCTGAAAGGCCGCGGGAAACCGGAACAGGTTTTTGAAGAGGAATTGGCTCAGTGTCCTGGTTTGGTTCCACGGCTGGAAAATGCAACGCGTTTGGGTGACATCAAAACGGCCAAAGAGTTTTCCTATACGACTCGCAAGCAAGCTGGCGATGGATGGGTTTTGGTCGGTGACGCCAACGGTTTCATCGACCCTGTTTATTCGTCGGGGGTTTACTTCGCACTGGAAATGGGAATCCGAGCGGGCGATGCCGTTGTCGATGGATTTAAGAATGATGATCTATCGGGTGAACAACTTGGGGCCTGGTCCGAATCTTTTGGCGAAGGTGCCAAGTGGATTCGAAAGCTGGTCCAAGCCTTTTACACAAAGGAATTCAGTATCGGCCGGTTCATGAAAGAGTACCCGCAGCACCGTGGGAATGTGACCGACTTGTTGATCGGCCGAACCTTTTACGAAGGTGCCGGTAACCTGTTCGAGGACATGGAAAAGTCGATCAATGGCCCGCAGGTTGCTGAGGCGACATCCAGCAATTCCGACGGATAAACATCCCGGATGAAATGCCGGACATCACCGCGAATGCATTGGTGTCTACACGACGATTCCTGATTACGACTTTGCGGCTTCCTTATCCGTTGCGTTGCCCTGAATGCTTAGCCTAGTAAGGTCGACGCCACAGCATCGGCAAACAAGATCCCGCGTTCGGTCAGTGCTACGCGTTCGTCGGTATTCGTGATCAAGCCTTCCGCCTGCATCTTTGCAAGATCGTCGCCGCAAAGCTTTCGCATATCGACACCCGATTCGCGTGACAACTGATCAACGTCAACGCCCTCGATCATGCGAACGCCAAACGCGAACCGCTCTCGCGCGTACTGTTGAACTGTGATGCGTTCGCTTTCAGCGATCGGCGACAAACCCGATTCCACCTTCTTTAAGTAAGTCGTCGTGCTGCGATGATTAACATTGCGATAGCCGTCGCAAAAACTGGCAGCGCCCGGTCCAGCTGCAAACCAACCACGGCCATCCCAGTATGCTCGGTTATGAAGACATTGGTTTCCTGTCCGAGCGAAGTTTGAAATTTCGTAGTGCGAAAGCCCAGCTTGGTCGCACATTTCGCGAGCGGCTTGGTACATGTCGACCTCGACGTCGTCGCCGAGTTCATTCAGTTCCCCCTTTCGCAAACGATTCCAAAACGACGTGCCCTTCTCAAACGTCAATGCGTAGGTTGAAAGGTGATCGATCGGAAGCGACAGAGCTCGCTGAAGATCACCTTTCCATTGGCCGATGGTTTCGCCCGGTGCAGCGAAAATTAGATCCAGCGAAACGTTACCAATTCGGGAGGCACACATTTCAATCGCATTCGCTGCGATCGCTTCATCATGACCACGCTGCAAGACCGCCAGCTTCGATGGGCGAAACGATTGGACCCCAAGACTGATGCGATTAACGCCATGATCACACAGGACATTCAAAGTCGCTTGATCAATGTCCTCTGGATTTGCTTCAACACTGAATTCAATTAATCGATCAAGATTGAAATGCCGTTTTACCAAACTTAAAAAACGATCCAGCACTTGCGGCGACAAATGCGTTGGTGTCCCACCGCCAATAAAAAGCGTTTCAACGGACGGTCGATCCAGCGATTGCAGTTCCAGTTCGATCGCCCGGATAAACCGATCGATCAGGTCGTCACGCCCAGCGACGACGCTGAAATTGCAGTAACCACAGCGATGCCGGCAAAAAGGGACGTGGACGTAAGCGGATTTTGGAATCGGCCAACCGTCGGCGGGCGTTTCGGTCGGTATCTTGCCGGATCGATCAGACAAGATTGATCACTTTTCGTTTTCTATTTCTGCAATCTTTTCCAAACGCAAGCTGTGGCGGCCGCCGTCAAAATCGGTTTGCAACCACATCATGACCAATTCATCGACGGGACGATCACCGATCATGTCGCCTGGTAAACACAACACGTTCGCATCGTTGTGTCGGCGACTAATTTCCACCATGACTTCGTCGTAACACGAAACAGCACGCACCGCGCGAAACTTGTTCGCGGTAATTGACATCCCGATGCCGGTGCCGCAAATCAAAATGCCTCGATCTGCTTCCCCTTTGCTAACGCGCATCGCAACCGCCTTCGCTAAATCGGGATAGTCAACCGATTCTTCGTTATGCGTTCCGGCGTCAAAAAGTGTGTAGCCAGCCTCGGTCAAACTCTGAACCAATCGGCCTTTAATTTTGACTCAGCGGTGATCGCTGGCGATCGCAATGTTTATCATGTTTGCTTAGGAAATTGATTGAGGAAAGAAATCGTCGTCGAGTGCTTCCAGCCATGCGTCTAGCTCTTTTTCCATCTGCACAGCACAAGACTCGTAGACTTCGATGGGCATTCCCACGGGATCTGAAACATCGCCACCATCGCGGCGCAGGGTAAAAACGCGGTCATGCATCGCAGGCCAAGCCGCCAAGATCGCAGCTCGGTGGCCTCGCGTCATGGTCAAAATCAAATCCGCAACATTCATCACCGAATCGTCCAGCGAACGTGCTGCATGACCGGTCAGATCCAAATTCCTGGCCCCCATCACCTCCACCGCCTGCGCGGCCGCACCCGATCCGTCGGCTGCCGCAACTCCGGCCGAAATCACGCGCACGGCATCCTCGCTGCCCAGCTTTTGTCGTAACTTTTCTCGCATCAATGTTTCAGCCATCGGGCTACGACAGGTGTTTCCCGTGCAAACCAAAACGATTACCGGTTTGACAAATTGATTCATAGCTGCCCGTTCGATAACGCCTTCGCGAAGAATTTCCATTTGATTGCCCAAAATTCGGGCCACTGTCGACGCTCCACCATAACGAGTCGGGCCGTCGTCGAGCAGCAGTGGGATAGAATCGCCCAATTCTGAATTGACCGCGTCCGCCGTTGTGACGGCTGCATCGCCACTAAGGTTCGAACTCGTTAACAGCAACGGTGCGGCTAAAAAACGGTGAATGTGCGAGATAACGCGATGATCAACGACACGAAAACCGACGCAACCGAATTCGGAAATGATTCTTTTCTGAACGGTTTGAGGCAATTGAGATGCCGCAGACCGTTCTAAGTCGCACGGAACGACCAACGTCAACGGTCCGGGCCAACATCGGTGAATTAGACGCCGGCTAAGCGAAGACGATTCGCACAGAAAATCCATCGCCGCATCCCGACTGGGCACCGAAATCGCCACTGGGATCTGGGGATCCCGGCCTTTGATCTCATAAAGTCGCTCCACCGCCTTTTCCGACAACGCACTCGCCGCCAGCCCGTAAACAGTGTCAGTGGGAACCCCCACAACGCCGCCCTCGACCAGCGTTTGGACGCACGCGTGAATCATGTCACGCGGGTCGTCCGTGGTACGAAGGTCAAGAATTTTTGCCATGCGGATGCAGTGTCAAGATGATCGGATAAGATGAAAGCGGCGGCGTCCTGCGTTGATCCATTGTACGTGTGCGATGGATTCCTTCACAAGTCGATACGTTTTTTTCGAGAGGGCAAGACAAAGCACTTTTTCACTTTAGATCGTTCGCCATTGTCGCTGGGCTCTCCGAGCCGAAAGCGCTGTCGGCTCGTAGAGGCTAGCGACATTGGCAGCTTGAAAAACTGAGTTGCCCTGTTTTTGCTCGAAAAGGGAATCCAACCAACGAATCAACCTGCGACGAATTGCGCGGTTACCTTGCTTTCACCAAATTGGTCCGTCACACAACGCTAACGTCATAAGCTTTCACTTCCCGATCTGAAAACAGAGTTGACCTGCGTTAAAAACAGAGTCGACTTGGATATCCGATATCTTTTATGAAGCCACCGATTCAAATGAACCGTCGAAATTTTGCATGGCTTTCCGCAGCGATTGCCGTGGGTGGATGTGTGCCGGTTGGCGATGGATCGAAAGCGAATCTAGTTTGGGGTAAATACGGGTTTAGCGAAGGTCGATTTCGTACCCCCAGAGCGATCACGATCGACGAGCAAGATCATCTTTACATTGCCGACAAGACCGGTCGGATCCAGGTTTTTGATTGTGACGGAAATCTAATCCGTTTTTGGTCGACGCCGCATAGCGACAACGGAAAACCAACTGGCCTGTCGATCCAAACCGCAAAGCAAGCCGCCGATGGAATCCCCAAGCTGCTTGTAGCTGACACTCATTACTATCGCATGCTGGTCTACACCCTCGATGGCGAATGGGTCGAATCACAAACAATCGGCGGAGTCGCTGGCCATGGGCCGGGTGAGTTTGCGTTTGTGACCGATGCGATCAGCGATGACGAGGGCTGTTTTTACATCGGCGAATACAACGCGTCTGATCGTATCCAGAAATTTGATCCTGATGGAAAGTTTATTTCCCAGTGGGGAGGCACCGGCGATGCGCCAGGCAAGTTTGTTCGACCGCAGAGTCTACTGATCAAGGATAATCTTCTATGGATCACCGACGCGTGCAATCATCGAATCCAAAGATTTGATTTATCGGTCGGTAATGTTCCTGAATTGATCGACGTCTGGGGCGGTCCCGGCGAAGCACCAGGCCAATTTTATTATCCGTATGACTTAGCGATCATGCCGGACGATTCGATCCTGGTTGTCGAATACAAAAACAATCGCGTCCAAAACTTAACGGCCGATGGAAAACCGATGGGCGTTTGGGGATCGCCCGGATTGCAAGAAGGAATGCTAAACGGTCCCTGGGGTGTCATCGTCGATTCGGACAAACGCATTCACATCATTGACAGCTACAACCATCGCGTTCAGCGAATGGAAATCGCAGCGTTCAGGCCCGTAGCTGTGTAAAAATGCGGCTGACGAAGCGTCTAAGCAAACTGACGCTGCATCGCTTCCAAAAACTCATCGAATTGACTCGCTGGCAACCGATTAACCCCGGCTGCTGCTTTCCGTCCACCACCGGTCGGAAATTGGCGGCACAAATCATCGGCACCCGACTTGGTCGCAAGCGGCGCACGAACGCTAATCAAGTAGTCGCCCGAAGGCAACAAACTTAACAGAGCATGAGCACGTTGCGGATTATTTCGCGCCAGAAGGTTACTGTAGACACCACTGACACGACGGGAAAAGGCGTCGTTAGGAAACGAAAACGCGGCGCAGGTCGGTGTTTCCAAAACAGGTTCAATCGAACTTGCCCGCTTCATGTCGCTGTCGAATCCATCGCGAAGTTTTTCATAGGCGGTGTCTGATTGGATGAATTCAAATGGATCAGCGTAAGGCTGAACTTTGCGATACAAATCATCAGGTGCAAAGTACAGATCGCTCAATTCGCTGCCATAGCCGTTGTAGTTTAACAACGTGCCAAGAGCCTCCAATTGCGACAACTTTGCATCGTCTAAACCAAGGGGTGCGGCAGCGGTACGCGCTGCATCGTGTAGGTTGTCGCCAAACAGAGCGGTTACCGCCCAGGGCAAAAACTTGCCTCCTAAATGCTCGTTGACCAACAAGCCTGTACAAACATCACCCGCCGTGTTGATGTGGGATTCTAAGTGAGGAGAATCTGGAATGTCGCCCGCGAAATGGTGATCGAAGTAGCTGACCGAAACCCCACCAGAAAGCAATTCATTCAAACCGTCCCGGTTCTTTTCCATCGATACGTCTAGGACGGTAACGGTGTCACCTGGGTTTGCATTGACACGTCGAACCAAATCAATGTCACGTTTGACACCGGTTATCAGAGTGCTGTCGCGAGGATCAGCAAGCCGCAGTTGGTGCAGTGCACAAATACCGTCGGCATCGCCGTTAAAAACGTCAAAATGAGTCACAGAATTCTCTTAGCTTCAGAAGCAAAACAGAAGATACAGCCAATAAAAACGCCAGCAACCAACGCTATCGTCGCTAGACCTTGTTCGGGAAGCTACCGATCTTAGTTGAATACCGCAAGAATGCGATCCAATAGCGCGCAATAACTGCCAAACCAGCTGTTCAATCGGAGGTAAGGCAAAACGCTTTCTCACTTTGGAGTATTCTCCATAGTCGCGGGGGGGAGCCCCGCCCCACCCCCGGGGGGGCGGGGGGGCCCCGGCCCATGGCCCCCCGGG